>NC_013037.1:923653-1231538 GCF_000023125.1 Dyadobacter fermentans DSM 18053 | reverse complement strand
GATACTGGGAATCGCACTGGCACTGTGTCTGTCGTCATGCAGTGAAGATTTCCTTAACCAGACCGACCCGACGAAAGTGGGGGTTGATAAATTTTACAAAAACGAGGAGCAGGTCAAGCAAGCTTTGAGCGGCGTTTACAGCCAGGTACAGGCGCTTACCAATACCGCCTATCTGTTTGGTGAGTTTCAAACCGACAACACGACATTGGACCTCAACCCATCGGACCGCGGCGGTGCGGGCGGCTGGGAAGCATTCGAATTCGGGACCGTAAACTCGGGCAATGGCGAGATCGCTAACCTCTGGAACGGCTACTACGCCGCGATGTACAACTGCAACCTCACGCTGGAAAAAATGGTGGAAGCCACCATGAGTGAAAATGGCCGGAAAGAAGCGGAAGGCCAGCTCAAATTTCTGCGGGCTTATATGTATTTCAATCTGGTTCAATACTTTGGCGACGTGATCATTGTCACCTCTACGCTCGCTACGCCCGACCCTGCATTTGAGCTCGTGCGCGCGCCGCAGGCCGAAGTGTGGGCGCAAATCGAGAAAGACCTGAAAGAAGCCGCCGCATCATTGCCAGCCAAATATGCGGCCGCTGCCGACAAGGGCAGGGCTACCAAAGGTGCCGCATTGAGCCTGCTGGGCAAGTCGTACCTGACGCAGAAGAAGTATGCCGATGCCGTGACTACGCTCAAAGAGGTGACCACGCTCGGCTATGCCTTGAATGCAAACTATGCGGATAACTTTGACCCGGCCCCGGCCAAAAAGAACGGCATCGAATCCATTTTCGAAATCCAGTACCAGGGCGATAACGACCTGGGCGAATGGAGCAGCTTCCAGTATGTGTTCGCTCCGCGCGTTTCACGGGGCGCGGTAACCGGCTATGCAGCCGGAGCGAACGGCGGCCGGAATGTGCCTACCAACGACATCATGGCTGCTTACGAAAAAGGCGACCTGCGTAAGGACATTTCGCTGAAACCCGATTTCACGCTCGACGGAAAAGTGTATCCGGTACCCTATGTATCGAAATACAACTATCCGCACACGATCGTGCAACGGACCAACACGAACTGGCCGATCCTGCGCTACGCGGATGTGCTGCTGATGCTCGCGGAATCCATCAACGAGCAATCCGGGCCTACTGCCGAAGCATTGGGTTACCTGAACCAGGTCCGCAAACGCGCCGGACTGGCCGATCTCACCATTGCCGACAAAGTGGCTTTCCGCACGGCGGTTTTAAAGGAGAGAAGATTGGAGCTCGCATTCGAAAACCATCGCTGGTTTGACCTGAAAAGGACGAAAACACCAGCTGAGTGGGCTGCATTCATGAATGCGCACGGAGCCCAGGAGCGCGCGAAACCGACCGTAGACCGCGGCAATGTGCCATTCAATTCGACTGACTACGTCTACACGGAAAATGAGTACGTGCTGCCGCTTCCGGCACCGCAAATTCTCATTAATCCAAAACTGGCACAAAATCCAGGCTACTGAGTCGCAAGACGCCAAAAACACGCAGGAGAGACAGTTACAATATGTCTCTCCTGTTAAATTTTATAACTAATCCGTGAGCAAATTCGTTATAGACCTAATAGTCAATTCCATAGCGGAATCGCCTTTATATAAACCATTTTAGAAAAACATGAATATTTATCATTTCTAACAAGACAGAACAGGATACTTTCTTCCTGACAACCTCTTAGTATTGTATGATATTGCGGAACGTCCCGGCTGACATTCCTAAACCACTAACCCCTTGAACTGTGTTACTCCAAGCAACCGAAACTTTCTGGCTTTGGCAATTTTTAGGACGATTGCACCCCTTACTGGTTCACTTTCCCATTGGACTTCTCGGCATTGCACTGCTTTTTGAACTTATCGACTGGAAGCATAAGTCGACCGTCCTGCGCGACGGAACGCGCATTATCACGTGGATCAGCGCCGGCAGCGCCGTAGTTGCCGTGGTGTTCGGATTACTGCTCGCCAGCTCCGAGGATTCCAGCGGAACCAACCTTGAAATCCACCGTTGGGCGGGGATCGCCACAATGGTGCTTTCCCTGGCAACGGCATTTACATTACGCTCCGGCAACCGCGGACTGTTCCGCGGCCTGCTGCTGACGACCGTTTTCGGCGTTTCGTTTGCAGGGCATTATGGCGCCATGCTCACCCACGGCGAAGATTACCTCACGAGCGTGCTCCCGGGCAACGAAACCGTGGAACCGGAAGGCGACACCGAGGCCGACTTCGTACTCACCAACAACGGCGCATTAACCCCCGAACAAATTCAGAATGTGAATGTGGAAGTCAGGACGATCCTGGCGCACAACTGTTACAGCTGCCACAGCGAGACAAAAATGAAAGGCGATCTCCGGCTGGACAGCAAAGATGTCATCATGAAAGGCGGCGAGCACGGTGTGGTAGTGGTACCAAACCACCCCGATAAAAGCGAACTCATCCGGCGGATTTCACTCCCAAAAGGCCACAAGGAGGCCATGCCCACCAAAGGCAAGCGGCTGACCGAGAAGGAGATCAAACTCCTGGAATTCTGGATTGAAAAAGGTGCACCCTGGCCGGACGGCAAGGAAAAAAGCATTTACCGCGTAGCCGAACTTGCTCCCCGCACACCGGCAGTTCCTGCGGCCACAGCGGAGCTAAGCAAGCCGGTCGATCTTTTTGTGAATGCTTATTTTCAAAAAAACAACATCGCATGGAAACCGGTGGTCGACGATCGGACCTATATCCGCAGGGTGTCTCTGGACATCGTCGGGCTGCTGCCCGCTCCTGAAAAGGTGGATGCATTCGTAGCCGACACCCGGCCGGATAAGCGGGAACTTTTAGCCAAAGAACTGCTGGCGCAAAACGACGCCTATGCGCAACACTGGATGACATTCTGGAACGATGCGCTCAGAAACGACTATGACGGAACGGGCTATATTACCGGTGGCCGTTTTAGTATTTCAAAATGGCTGTATGCAAGTTTGCTGGACAACAAGCCATACAACTGGTTTGTGAAGGAGCTCATCAGCCCGGACAAGGAATCGGAGGGCTTTATCAAAGGGATCAAATGGCGGGGAACAATCAATTCCAGCCAACGGACCGAAATGCAGGCCGCGCAGAATGTGGCACAAGTGTTTTTGGGTTTGAATTTAAAATGCGCTTCCTGCCATGACAGCTTCATCAGCGACTGGAAACTGGCCGACGCTTACGCATTCGCAAACATATTCGCCGACACATTGCTGGAAATCAACCGCTGCGACAAACCGACCGGTAAAATTGCGGGTACCCGCGTCCTTTATCCGGAGCTGGGCGAAATCGAGGTGAATGCCAGCACGGAAAAACGCCTGCGCCAACTTGCCGATTTCCTTGTCCAACCCAAAGACGGCCGCTTGTACAGAACGCTGGTGAACCGCGTGTGGGCGCAAATGATGGGCCGGGGAATTGTGGAGCCGGTGGATGCGATGGATAACCTGCCATGGAGCCAGGACCTGCTCGACTGGATGGCCTCCGATTTTGTGACCAATGGTTATGACGTTAAAAAACTCATTTACACGATCGTCACTTCCAAAACCTACCAACTGCCTTCTTCGTCTGTGAAAGAGGCGGGAGACATTGCCGCGGCCGATTACAAATTTACAGGCATGGTACGCAGGCGACTCACCGCCGAGCAGTTTGCCGACGCGATCAGCACGAGCTTCATCCCGATGTACGGCGACACATCCATTGCGGCAAAGAAACTTCCCGAAGACATCAAGCAGCGCTTACCATTCCCGCGCGCGGCATTTGTGAAGAACGATCCATTCCTGACGTCACTCGGCCGCCCGAACCGCGAAACGGTGAGCACAGGCCGCACGTCTCAGGCGAACCTGTTGCAAGCACTGGAGCTCACCAACGGTTCAAAATTCACGGAAACGCTTAAAGCCGGATCGAAAGTCTGGAAATCGCAATATCCGACATCCGACTCGCTCGTGACGGCGCTATACCGGAAGGCGCTGGGCAGGGCGCCGGTGCCGAAGGAACTGGCCGCCGCCAAAAAGATCCTCGGTCCACAGCCTAGTGAAGAAGGGATTCAGGACCTCGTGTGGGCGATTGCACTCGTGCCGGAGTTTCAGTTGATATATTAAAAGAATGATACATTCATAATGTATTTAACATATCAAACTTATCAAACTTTAAATACAGTTTAAAAATTTGTAAAGTATCAAAATATTTAACTATATAATACTTAAAATAATATAAAAAGTATTTAAAGTATCATATGTGTATTAAGACAAATTATTGAAATACAGCTATTTAAAAAGATATTAAACATGAATATCCAATGGAGTAGGAGAGAGTTCTTGCAACGCGCCAGCGCGGCCACGATGGCTGCATTGGCAGCGGGAGCTCCCGTATCAAACCTGCTAACCTCGTGCCGGGGTAAAGCGGGAGCCGATTCGACGGCGGACACGGTGATACTATTATGGATGGCGGGCGGTATGGCGCACACCGAAACTTTCGACCCCAAAGCCTATACGCCATTCGAAAAAGACATGGAAGGAAACCGTGTTTTGAGCACATTCAAATCGCTTCCTACCAAGCTCGACGGCATCCATTTTTCGGAAGGCCTGCAATCGATAGGGCAAGTGATGGACAAGGGAACACTCATCCGCTCTTACGTGGCGGCCGACATGGGACATATCCTGCATTCGCGGCACCAGTACCACTGGCATACCTGCTACGAGCCGCCACAAACGGTGGCCGCACCGCATATGGGTTCGTGGATTGCAAAGGAGCTGGGACCCAAAAATCCGGTAATCCCCGCATTCGTGGACATCGGTCAGCGCTTCACGGTAGGCGAGGCCGAAGAGTTGAAAGCATTCCATACGGCGGGCTTCCTCGGCAACGAGTTCGGACCGTTCTTTATCCCCGACCCGAGCCAGGGCCTCGAAAGCGTGCGTCCACCCGTGGGCATGGATGCGAAGCGTTTTGAACGTAGAAACCAGCTGTACAACGAGCTGATCAATAACAGCCCGGTGGGGGAATTTGGCAGCGACTACCAGCGCGAATCCCTCAAACGCTCCATGGAGCAGGCTTATGCATTGCTCAATTCGCCGGAATCCAAAGCATTCGACCTCAGCACCGAACCTAAGAAAAGCTACGACATTTATAACACCGGCCGCTTCGGGCTCGGTTGCCTGCTCGCACGCCGCCTGACCGAACAAGGTGCCCGGTTCATCAGCGTGACCACCGAATATGAGCCGTTCAAAGGCTGGGACACGCACGAAAATGGTCATACGCGTTTGCAGGAAATGAAAAAGCAGATCGACGGTCCGGTGGCCCAGCTTATTAAAGACCTCGATGAAAAAGGCCTGCTCGACCGCACTATGGTTGTCCTCGCGAGCGAATTCAGCCGTGATATGATGGTGGAAGGTCGCCCGGATGCGAAAGTGAAGGAACAGGTAGCGCAGCCGGACATCCTTTCGGACCTCAAATTCTACGGCATGCACCGCCATTTCACCGACGGCTGTTCCATGCTCATGTTCGGTGGCGGCATTAAAAAGGGCTTTGTATACGGCAAAACCGCCGACGAACGCCCATGCAAAACGATTGAGAACCCGATCAAGATCGAAGGCGTTCACCAAACCATCTACCACGCGCTCGGCATTCCGCCGGACACGCAATATGAAATCGAAAAGCGGCCGTTCTACACGACACCGGATGGTAAGGGGCTGGCGGTGAAGGAATTGTTGATATAGTCAAACCATTTCAGGAACGCTTTGCAATGGCGTTCCTGAAATACCTGAGATAAGTGTAAACGGACGGTATGTCCAAATGCACACCGTCCGTCGTCCGGTAATTGTTACAATCGGGCACTGCTATAAAATCACATCCCAGCGGCAGAAATTCCTTTTTTACCTCATTTCTTATCTGCGACACTTTGCGAATGGAACACAACGCAGGGTCGATCGGCATTTCGAACAATGTCACGTGTGTACCTTTTTGTTGAAAATAGGTAACGAGCGCCTTTAACTTCTCAATTTGGCCTTTCAATACCTTATCATCGAGCGGAATGCTGCCTTTTTCAAGTTGAATATCCAACATGGTCCGGTAGCCGCGTTCATCTCTCGGGGGCTGAGCCTCGCGGAGTATCTCCGCATCGCTCGGCTTGTGCGGGCGATATCGAACCAGGACCTCCATCGGCTGGTAGCTATCCCGCCACGATTTTAAATAGGTTTTAATACCTGCCATCACCGGCAGAGAAAGCGCTTTTTGAAGGCCTGCGTCTTCGCTGCGTTCAATTACATTGGTTTCGATGTACAAGTGCTTAGGCACATATCCGGATTGCTTTAAGATCAGCAACCCATCAAACACCGATTGTCCCGACAACGCAAGGTTGCACATATCCGATGGCAGGCTGTCCTTGGCGATTTTGCCCCGCAAGCGCGCCGCCAGGGAAGAACCGACCATCACACTTGGATATTTGTCAGTACCATAAAGAAAATCATCCGCAACCATGCGATTAGTATGCCATTGATTCTGCCCGATGGTCCACCAAATATCTACATTCCGGACGAGCACTTCGTACGCGAGCACGAGAACGACGAAAAACAGTAAAGACTTTTTCATAGTAAATGCTAGAACTGAAAGTAAATAAACTCACCACCGATCCCGCAGTTGGTGGCAATCATGAAAAGCATCAATCCGTAAACCAGTGGTTCCAGCCTTTGCCATCGCAGCGCGCCCGATTGCAGATTTTTACTCAGATACAACAAATGATATACTACTACCGGTAACGAGTAGACGATAATGTACAGGATGCGGGTTTTATTTGAAGCAATGTTTGTATTATGCTTAATGGCAGCAATGTACTTCACCACGTCGGAAATGTCGGTAAGCTTGAAGAACAGCCATGCAAACGTAACCAGGCTGAAAACGAAAACGCCCGAAAGAATTCGCAGGACCCGGGGCGGCTCAGACTGTTTTCGGCCGTACAAATCCTTGATCAATCGCTCAATCGCCAATGCCCCGCCATGAAACATGCCCCAAATCGCATAGCTCCACGCGGCGCCGTGCCACAGCCCGCCGAGCAACATCGTGACAAACAGGTTGATATAAGTACGCACATTCCCTTTTCGGTTTCCACCCAGCGGGATATACAGGTACTCTTTCAGAAATGTCGAAAGCGATATGTGCCATCTTCGCCAGAACTCGGAGAACGATGTGGAGATGTACGGGAAATCGAAGTTCTTTTCGAGTCGGTACCCGAAAAGCCCGGCTACACCCAGTGCGATTAATGAGTAACCCGCAAAGTCGGCGAAGATCTGTATAGAATAGCCGAACAGTAGAACGATCAGCATGAGGGACGACTGCACTTCGAAATAGGGATATTGAATCCAATATGTTTGCTGGCTAAGCTGGTCGGCCACTACCATTTTAAGGAAGTAACCTGTGACGAGGTTCCGAAAGCAGAACTCCCAGGGAATGTCACGATAGAACTTTTGCCGGATTTGAGGAATGAAATGGTGGGCTTTCAAAATAGGCCCGGCAATGAGGTGGGGGAAAAAGGCGACGAAAAAAGTAGTATTCATTGCATGCGCGCCCAGCGACGGTGGCACAACGCCCTCTGTGCGTGTAGTTTCCCGGCCGCGGTAGGCATCCACCAGCAAGCTGATCCCTTCGAATGTAAAGAAGGAAATCCCAACCGGCAAAGGAATCTGCACCAGCCACGCACCGATTCCCTGTTCTGCATTAAAAAACGTGTTGCCAACCAGCGGACTGTATTTGAAGAAGGCGAGAATTCCCAGGTTAAAAACGACCCCAATGGTAAGCACTAGTTTTTGCGTGCTTAGTTTCCCGTATACGACGCTGTAACTGGAAACCACGTTGATCAGCACCGAAAAGAGAAATAACGCAAGGAGCGTCGGGTTGGCATAACCGTAAAAGACCAGGCTCGCTACAATGAGGATAGCCACCTGAACGCGCCGGAATGGCGGCAAATAGTAGATTGCAAACGTCACCAGCGTCAGCACGAGGAATTCGAAACTGTTAAAAAGCATAGGGTAGGGCTGTGGTTATCAGAGCAAACCTGAATGAAGAGATAATTATAAGAGGAAACTCCATTAATTTACCCATCGGGTACAAGAGAATGATTTAACGGTATATTCCCAACACGAGCAGTTAACCTATTCCAATTTTCGCTTCGGAAAAAAACTTCCGATAAAACAGCAAGTAATGCGAAATTCAGCCAGGCAACAAGCCACTTCAATACCCGATATATCCAAAAAACTCTTGTAAACGAAATATTGTTTAAAACCAGACAGAGCAGGACAGTCTGTTGTTGCATTCCTTCTACTATTGCATAAATGTTACTTTAAGAATGAATAATTGTCTTTTACACGTCAATAAGACATTTATTTCTTAAAGGATTCCAAGTCCTCATCAACACTGAATATTCCGCTTCCGGGCATCGGGTGCATGGGGAGTCGCGGTTGTTTGCTCAGCCCGGCAGGATTTTCGGACGCTATCAATCATTCACAGCCTTTCAGTTCCGACCATTGTTCACTTAAACCGATTACTATGAGAATACGAAGCTTAACCGATTAACCCAATCTTCCCCGGGTGTTCCGAATGGTTGTTCGGGGCCTCTGCTAATTACTAAATCTAAAAAAGAAGCTTATGAATCAATTTCGACAATCTCCTTATTGTGCAAGGTTGAATTCGATCCTGAAACTTTCTGTGGGCCAGGCGCTCATCGGGGTGGCATGCGGATTCAATGTCATGGCCAATAACAGTTTCAACCCTAATCCGCTGACGATAAACAGTAAGTTCTCTGTCGACCGGACGATTAAAGGGAAAGTGACCGACGACACAGGTGAAAAACTGCCGGGCGTGAGCATTGTGCTCAAAGGCACCACCATAGGAACAGTGTCCGACGCGGATGGATTATATTCGATCACTATTCCGGACAATGGAGCGGTTCTCATCTTTTCTTCCGTGGGTTTCCTCACCCAGGAAGTACCGGTAGGCGCGGGCTCGACCGTTGACATTAAACTCGCAACCGACGCCAAGGCACTTACTGAAGTCGTGGTGGTGGGTTACGGTAGCCAGTTGAAAAAAGAAATCACAGGAGCGGTGCAAACCGTTAAAAGCGAGGAGCTGAAAGACATTCCCGTTTCGCAGGTGACGCAAAAGCTGCAAGGACGGCTTGCCGGTGTGCAGATCAACCAGACGACCGGTAAGCCAGGGCAGGGAATGGCCGTGCGTATCCGCGGCCAGGTATCGGTAACGGCCGGTAGCGACCCGCTTTACGTGATCGACGGTTTCCCGATCACCGGCACCATCGGCCAGATGAACCCCGATGAAATCGAGGACATTACCATCCTGAAAGATGCCGCTTCGACGTCCCTTTACGGTTCGCGTGCGGCAAACGGCGTTGTACTGATTACGACCAAACGCGGCACGCCCGGCAAAACGACCATCAGCCTCAACGCATTCGCAGGTATCCAGAAAGTCCCGATGAGAGGACGCATTAAAATGCTGAACGCCGAAGAATTCGCGCAGTTCAAGAAGGAGTCGTTCGAAGATGAGAACCGCCCCGTACCCAAGGAATTCGAACGCCCCGAAGATTATCGCGGCAAAAACAACGACTGGTACGATGCAATGCTCCGCACAGCGCCCATTCAGAGCTATAACCTCACGATCAGTTCGAATAAGGAAAACATGAGAACTTCCCTCGTGGCAGGGGTTTTCAATCAGAAAGGGGTGGTGCTTAACAACAACTACAAGCGTTACTCGCTGCGTATGAACACCGATTTTGACATTTCTTCGAAGGTCAAAATCGGTTTTAACCTGGCCCCTCAGTTTGTGTACGACAACACACCCAGAACCGACGGTGACCGCGGTACCGGTGTGCTTTTCAATGCATTGCACACATGGCCGGTTATGCCGATCCGCGACGAAAATGGCGAGCTCACTAAATTCAACCGCTTCCCCGACGCAACCGGTAACATTTTTGCCTATCCGAACTGGGTACGTGCAGCCAACGAGCTGACCAACGAAACGAAGATCAACAAGCTGCTTGGTAACACTTACCTGCAATACACCCCGGTGAAAGGGCTGACGCTGAAATCGACGTTGAACGTCGAGATGGAAAGCAACAAGTTCTTCTTCTTCAACCCGTCCACGGCAACCAGCAATATCAACGTAGCAATCCCGACCACAGCCGTTTCGATCCGCCAGAATTATCAGAACTTCTCATGGCTGAACGAAAACCTTGCAACCTACAACCACAGCTTTAACGAAAAGCACAACTTCGAGTTGCTCGGTGGGGTAACCCTGCAAAGATTCCGCCAGGAATTTGACCGTATTACAGCTAACACTTATACCGACGACCGCCTGCCGACCATTCAGGGTGCGATCAACATCGACCGCGGGGGTAGTTTTAACGTGAATGGTATTTCAGGTTCCAACACTTTCAATGGTGCCAATGAGTGGGCGCTGATGTCGTACATTTCCCGTTTGACCTACAACTATAAAGGCAAATACCTCTTCACCGCGGCCCTTCGTGCGGATGGATCTTCGCGATTCGGGGCGGACAACCGCTGGGGTACTTTCCCTTCGGCGTCTGTTGGCTGGGTTATTTCGGATGAAGATTTCATGCAGTCGATCCCGAAAGTGTCTTTTGCAAAAGTACGCGCGAGCTTTGGTGTGATCGGTAACAACAACATCGGTAACTACACGCAATACGGACTCGTGAGCAACACGATCAATATCGTGAACGGCTCGAACGTATCAACCGGAGCAGCCATCACTTCGCTGGCTAACCGGAATTTGGGCTGGGAAACGACCAAGCAGTTCGACATTGGTTTGGATGTAGGCTTGCTCAACGACCGCATTCAGCTGATCTACGATTTTTACACAAAACGGACTACCAACCTGCTCTATGCGGTTCAGGTGCCGCAGGAATCAGGTTTCAGCAACTACAACGACAACATTGGCGAGATCAAGTTCTGGGGACACGAAGTAGGTGTTACCACCCGTAACCTGGTTGGCAAGCTCAAATGGACTACCAACGCCAACATCTCGTTCAACCGCAACGAAGTAATGGAGCTCGCTCCGGGCATCGACCGCGTGTATGGCACTTTCCACATTACGCAGGTTGGTCAGCCATTCGGCCAGTTCTATGGTTTGGTCAAAGAGGGCTTCTACATGAGCAAAGAAGAGGTGGCAAGTTCGCCCATCATCCCTGGCCGGTCCGCAATCGGTACGATCAAGTTTAAGGATGTGAATGGCGACAAGGTAATCACCAACGGCGGCGACAATGACGACCGCACGATTATCGGCAGCCCATTCCCGAAATTCACTTACGGTATCACCAACAACCTGAGCTACGGCAACTGGGACCTTTCCATCGTAGGTTCGGGTTCGCAGGGTAACCAGTTGTGGGTGCGCCACTTGTACAGTACCGCCAACCTCGACGGGGTGTTCAACATGGTTGCCGGAGCGAAAGACCGCTTCCGCGTGAAAAACGGCCCGAACCCGCTAACGGGTAAGCCCGAAGCACAAACCGTGATCACACCGGGTAAGGGAATGTACGGTGCTACCAACAACGGGGGTAATTACACCGGCATCGAACGCGACTGGAATAGCTCTCATTTCCTCGCTGACGCGTCTTACTTCACGATCAAGAACATCACATTGGGTTACAACCTGGGTGGAATCAATAAGTTTTTCAAATCGGCCCGTCTTTACGCCAGCGTTCAGCAGGTGTATGTATTTACAAAATATTGGGGTGGACCTAACCCGGAAACCAGCGCGCAAGGCGACGGACAGGGTGATGGCGGTAACCTGAGCCAGGGTGTGGACCTTTCAAACTACCCAGTGCCACGTACCTGGACATTGGGTGTGAACCTGAACTTCTAAGCTCGACTTGTAAAAACAGCTCATCTTAATTCCGATAGAAATGAAAACAAAATACATAGCGGCCTGGGTACTGGCCGCAGGCCTGGTGACCGGATGCGGGGATAAGTTCCTGACAGTAAACCCGGAAACCGCACTAACCTCCAACAACTTCTTTACCTCTGAGAGTGATTTCAAACAGGCCGTAAATGCAGCATATGAACCATTCCGCCAGATGTACAACGAACGTGCGTGGGTTTTGGAAGAAATGCATTCGGATAATACATACTACGCCCGCAATACGCTCTACGGAGCCGTAGATCCGACTGAAAACGTCGCGGACTTTGCCGTACCGACTGCCAATGGCGTCACCGCGAACGACAACGTGCTCGTACAATACCGGCTGAACTACCGGATCATCGCACGCGCCAATCAGATTCTGGCATTGATAGATGGGGTCGACTTCGATGCCGTATCCAAAGCCAACCTGAAAGGCCAGGCTTTCTTTCTGCGTGCATTCTGCTATTTTGACCTGATCCGTCTGTTCGGCAAAGTACCTTTGCACTTGGTTCCGGTTACCGGCCGTGACGATGCCCCTGTGCCTTTGTCATCGACCGAAGAAGTATACGCGCAGATCGAGAAAGATGCCAAGGAAGCTGCCGCAGGCCTTTTCGATAAGGCAAAACAGGAGCCCGGACGTGTCACTTCCGCTACTGCAAAGATGCTTTTGGCAAACCTTTACATTACCCAGAAAAAATGGCCGGCAGCTGAAACTTTGCTGAAAGAAATCGAGTCCAGCGGCCAGTACGCATTGATGCCCGACTACAACGACGCGTTTTCGACAACCAGCGGCAACAAAAACAACAAGGAGTCGCTGTTTGAAATCCAGTACATGGAAGGATCGGCGGGTTACAATGGTAACCAGATCTACCGTTTCATTCCGTCGCCGATCACCGCCACGGAGATTGCGCCCATTACCGGAACATCCAATCCGCAAGGCACGTCGCAGGAAAGTAACAACATTCCTACACCGGACCTGATTGCGGCCTACGAAACGGGGGATAAGAGGAAGGATATTTCCATCGGCTATGTGACCCTGAGCGGAAGCCGGGTTCAGAACAAAACTTATCCTTACATTAAAAAGTACGCGCGCACGCATTCGCTGCATAACAATACCGGCCAGAACTGGCCCGTGTACCGTTACGCGGAAGTATTGCTTTTCCTCGCCGAATCGCTGAACGAACAGGGTAAACCTGCCGACGCCGCCGCCTATCTGAACCAGGTGCGGACCCGTGCCGGATTGGCTGCTACCAAAGCCGCTTCACAGGCGGATATGCGCGAGGCGATTTTCAAAGAAAGAAGGGTAGAGCTGGCATTTGAAAACAAGCGCTGGTTTGACCTCACCCGCACCGGACGCGTGCAGGAGATCATCGGAGCCTACGGCGCCAGGGTGAAAGCCAATCCGCAAGCCTACTACTTCCCGGCCGACGCGGTGCCGCCGAGCAATGCATTCACGGTATTGGACGACTACTACGGTCTGCCTGCTGTTGAAGCCGCATTGACGCCGCATTTCTGATAGATGTGAGAGAACAAAAAGTGCAGCAGGCGCAAGCTCGCTGCACTTTTTTCATTATTAGCATACTTATCAGGCCAATACCCCACACAACAGGATAGTCACGCGGATGTTTCGGTCTAATATTGTATTTATCAGATTATTTAAAGTTTTAATTTCCTTTATTTAAGAACATATCTGCCTCATCGCTTAGGCATTCCGGTGCTTCACCCTTTTATCAATCATATTTATTTAAACTCTGAGCTGTAAGATGTACACTAAAAAACAATGGTTAAAACTTCCTATGACGCTCGCGGTGCTGCTCGCCGTAGGGGTCTTTTGCGGAGTGATGCTAAGCAACCGCACCGCCAAACACCGGCCGCCTGGCTCAAAGGTCGACAAACTCAAACTGCCGGAAGGTTTCAAAGCTGAACACCTATACAGCGTGTCGGAGGAGAAAAACGGTTCGTGGGTATCGATGACATTCGATAATAAGGGCCGCATGATCACGTCCGACCAATACGGCAGCCTTTTCCGCCTGGAATTGCCGCCGATCGGTTCGACGGATAAGCCGAAAGTGGAAGCGCTGAAAATTGAGGGCGATACCGCAAAGGTAGCAATGGGCTACGCGCACGGCTTGCTGTACGCATTCAACAGCCTTTATGTGATGATCAACAACCGGTCAAATGCGCGCTTCCCGAAAGGAAGTGGATTGTACCGTTTGCAGGATTCGGACAATAACGATCAGTACGACAAGATTACGCTGATTAAACCACTCACCGGCGAAGGCGAGCACGGACCGCACAGCATTGTGATGGCGCCCGATCAGAAATCGCTTTTCGTGGTGGCCGGTAACTTCACCGATCTGCCGAAAATGGACATTTACCGCCTGATGCCGAATTGGAAAAACGACAACCTTTTCCCGTTTATTAAAGATCCGCGCGGCCACGCCACCGACCGTCACGCGCCCGGCGGCTGGATTGCCCACACCGATCCCGAGGGAAAAAACTGGGAACTGTACACGGCGGGCTTCCGTAACCCTTACGACATCGCATTCAACGAAGCGGGCGATCTTTTCGCTTACGACTCGGATATGGAATGGGATTTCGGAACGCCCTGGTACCGCCCGACGCGCGTTTGCCATGCGGTAAGCGGCGGCGAGTTCGGTTGGAGAACGGGTTCGGCGAACACTTCGCCCGCTTTTGCGGATTTCCTGTCACCGGTGATGAACATCGGCCAGGGCTCGCCTACGAACCTGATTTACCTGAAAGACGCACGTTTCCCTGCGAAATACAAAAATACATTGCTTGCATTCGACTGGAGTTTCGGTATCGTCCACGGCCTGCACCTCAAACCGAGCGGTTCGACTTACACCGCCGATCATGAAGAATTCCTTTCCGGCGCTCCGCTGCCATTGACCGACGGCGCAATTGGCCCCGATGGCGCATTGTATTTCCTCACAGGTGGCCGTCGTCTGGAATCGGATCTGTACCGCGTGTATTATGGTGACTACAAGAACATTGCGCCGGGATCGAACGTGGCTACGCCGGTGATCACGAACGAGCACAAGCAACGCACGGCGATCGAAGAATACCATGCCAAAAAGGACCCGAAAGCAGTTGACCAGGCATGGCCATTGCTGAAAAGCAACGACCGCTTCCTGCGCTACGCAGCCCGACTGGCGATTGAACACCAGCCAGTTAGCCAGTGGGAAAGCAAAGTGTATGCAGAAAAAGATCCGCAATCGATCATTTACGCAGCCATCGCACTGGGCCGCCAGGGCGATTCTACGAAAGTAGGAGGGCCGCTGTTGAAAAAACTGACAACGATCGACTACACCAAGCTCGACGACCTGAACAAGCAGGCTCTCTTGCGCGCCGTAGAAGTGACCCTGTACCGCACCGGCCAGCCTGATGCGGCCACCAAAGCTGCGGTGATTGCATACCTGAATCCCAAATATCCATCTCCTAATGCTTTGCAAAACAGATTTTTAAGCAAAATCCTGGTAACGCTCGAAGCACCGAAAGTGGTCGAAAAAACGCTTTCGCTTATCGCGAAAAACGAGAAATTCGACGACAAGGATAACGAAATGGTAACCGCCTCCGCCGACCTGATCCTGCGTAACCCGCAATACGGTCTCGACCTGGCAGGCTTATTGGAAAAAATGCCGCCACAGCAGCAGACATTCTACGCGATCATGCTCAGCAGCGCCAAAACCGGCTGGACAACCGCCACGCGTGAGGAGTATTTCAAATGGTTCCACAAAGCATTCAGCTTCCAGGGCGGACGCAGCTACATTGGATTTATCGACAAAGCCCGTCAACTGGCATTGAAAAACGTACCAAGCGACAAAGTGGCCTATTACAACAAATTATCTGGTGCTGAACTACTTACAGGAACCGGAAACGACCTGGTAAAACTTTACACGCCGAAGGGTCCGGGCCGCGCATGGAAAGTCGAACAAGCCGTTGAACTGGTGGAAGACAGCTTGGCAAACCGTGATTTCGAGCGTGGCAAGCAGATTTTCTCAGCCGTACTTTGCAGCCGCTGCCATGCCATTCAGGGCGAAGGCGCGGACGTTGGCCCGGAACTGACCCAGCTAGGAACCCGCTTCTCGGTGAAGGACATGCTCGAAGCGATCATTATTCCCGACAAGGCGGTGTCTGACCAATATGCTTCGATCTCATTCCAAATGAAAGACGGACAGTCGATCGTAGGCCGCGAGGTGAACCAGGATGCCAACTTCTATTATGTGTCGCAAAACCCGTTTGATCCGAAAACGATCCGGAAAGTTGCTAAAAAAGATGTCGCTTCGTCCAGATTATCGCCCGTGTCGATCATGCTTCCAGGCCTGATCAACGGTTTGAACCCGAACGAATTGAGAGATTTGGTAGCTTATCTGATGGCCGGTGGCAACAAAAACAACCCGATTTATTCTGAATCCGGCGCCCCGAAAAGCGGAAAATAGATACAGTGAATTTTTGAGTAGATTATAATTAATTAGGCTTAAGATAGTGGTGCTACGTGTCGACCTCGATGCTTCCAAAGCAGAGAAGTCCGGTAGCATCACTACTTTTTTATGGCATTGGCTGGAAGCAAATCGGCAATGTCATCGGGCGTATACCAGCGTACGTTCGGGCAGGGAAGAGTGGGGGAGTGACCCGCTCCATTGATCAGCAAGTTGTTTTATTTCAGATAGTTAACTATTAAATGAAGTCAATCTCAAATCGAAGAAAAGCACTTAAAAATATGGCCGCTGCGGCTGGCCTGGGAACGTTTTCGAGCTCCCTTGCCGAAGCCTTCGCCGCGTCCCGCGAAGCGCTTGGCCCACAGTTGAACGGCAAAATCAATCATTCCGTATGCAAATGGTGTTACAGCAAAATTCCGTTGGAAACCTTTGCGCAGGAATGCAAGAAAATCGGCTTGACCTCCATCGAATTGCTAGGCCCCGAAGAATGGCCGGTTATCAAAAAATACGGACTTACCTGCGCTTTGCCCTGGGGCGAAGGACTCACACGAAGCATTGACAAAGGTTTTAACGATCCTAAAAATCATGAAGAGCTGATCAAGGGTTTTGAAGATGTGATTCCAAAAGTGCGGGCTGCCGGCTATGACAAGATCATTTGCTTCTCGGGCAACCGCCGCGGCATGTCGGACTATGACGGGATCCGCAACTGCGCGGAAGGCATCCGGAAGCTGATCCCGACGGCAGAAAAGCATAATGTAACGCTGGTGATGGAATTGCTGAACAGTAAAGTCAACCACAAAGATTACATGTGCGACCGGACAGAGTGGGGTGCAGCCCTTTGCGAAGCCGTTGGTTCAGAGAAATTTAAGCTCTTGTACGACATTTACCACATGCAGATCCAGGAAGGCGACGTGATCGCGACCATTAAAAAGTACCACAAGTACATCGCGCATTATCACACGGGCGGTGTGCCGGGCCGACACGAGATCGACGAGACGCAGGAGCTGTATTACCCGGCCATTATGAAGGCAATTGTAGAAACCGGTTACAAGGGTTTCGTAGGGCAGGAGTTCGTCCCAAGCCGGGGTGACGATCTCGCTTCACTGAAACAAGGTGTCACCATTTGCGACATTGCCTAACTACTGATCTTCAATACATTATAATATGTCAACCAGAAGAAACGCATTAAAAAATATAGCAGCCGGCACGGCCGCAGGAGCCGCAGCAGGGATGATGTCCATTACAGAAGTATTCGCCAAAAACGAATCAGTTTTGGGTGCTAAACTGAATGGAAAAATCAACCATTCGGTATGCAAATGGTGCTACGGCAAAATCCCGCTCGACACTTTCGCACAGGAATGTAAGAAGATCGGGATCACGTCCATCGAACTACTCGGACCCGAGGATTGGCCGACGCTGAAAAAGTACGGCCTGACATGCGCGCTGCCTAACGGCGCCGGCATGGGAATCGAAAAAGGATTCAACGATCTCGCATTGCACGACGAATTGGTGAAAAGCTACGAGGAGCTTTTTCCGAAATTGAAGGAAGCCGGCTACAAAACGGTGATCTGCTTTTCGGGCAACCGCCGCGGCATGTCGGACTACGACGGCATGCGCAACTGCGCCATCGGCCTGCGCCGCCTGATGCCGTCTGCCGAAAAACACGGTATCACGATGATCATGGAATTGTTGAACAGCAAAGTCAACCACCGCGACTACATGTGCGACCACACATCCTGGGGCGCCGGTCTGTGCGAAATGGTTGGTTCAGAAAACTTCAAACTCCTGTACGACATTTACCATATGTCGATCATGGAAGGCGACGTGATCGCGACGATCAAGCAATATCATAAATACATTGGTCATTACCACACAGGCGGCGTCCCGGGCCGTGCCGAAATCGACGACACCCAGGAACTTTACTACCCGGCGATCATGAAAGCGATCGTCGACACCGGGTACAAAGGATTCGTCGCACAAGAATTCATCCCGAAGCGCGAGCCGCTGGCTTCTTTGAAGCAATGCGTAGAGATTTGTGACGTCGCGTGAGTGTGAAAACCGACTAACCAAAGGTTAAAAACGGCGCTATTTTGATAAATAGCGCCGTTTTTGCGTTAAAATGAATTTGTCAAAGTCTAATTTGTCGACCTTGTATTTGCTCTTTACAAGCTGTGAGTCAATCATATGCAGTGTAAAATCATGAAAAAGACAAGGCCGACATTTGCCCAATTGTTCCAATGCTGGGTTCTCGGTCGGTATGGGCGATTCTAATGCGCTGACTAAATTTATGAGGTTCGAGCTCGATGGCATACTTGTTGTATAATTTATATTATGTTAAATAGCTTTTCATAAACGAATAGAGCACCAGTTTCCCGGTGCTCTATTCGTTTATGATCATCACAAGGCACTACCCCGACGACAATTCCATTTTATTCTTCAATACAAGCCACTCCCTTCGAAGCGAATTGTTCCAGAACGCCGTTCAGGTTGGTGAGGTTGTCTTTGGCCTCAGCTTCGTCCTTTGCCTGGATTGCTTTTTCGAAGTATGGTTTTGCTTTTTTGAACTTACCACAAACACGACCTTCAACTTCTTTACCACGTTGCTGGTATTCGGTCATGTTCATGTTATCCACTTCGCCTTTCAGCTGTACCGCTTCGTTGAAGTAGAAAACGCCCAGGTTGTAAAGCGCATCGTAGTTAGTCGCGTCGATTTCCAGTGCTTTCTTATAGTTAGCTACTGCTTTGTCGCTCGCTTCTTTCTGTTTTGCTTTTGCTTCTTCCAGCTCTTTCTGAGCTCCTGCTACATCCTGACCTTTGGCAGCTTCCTGTGCGGCTTTCACTTCGCCTTCCAGTTTCGCTACTGCTTCGGTGCTCTCCTTTTTCTTCGCGGTTACATCAGCAAGCTGGCGTTTCAAGTCTGCATTTTTAGGCTGCTTTTTGATCAGCGCGCTGATACGCTTCACCTCACCATCGTATACGGCAATTTTGTCTTTTTCACCTGCCAGGTTTTTCTCAGCGGCTCCTGCTGCATTGGCACCAGCACCTGCTTTCGCGCTCAGTTGTTTCACCTTGTCAGTAGCAGTTCTGTACATGTTATCGTACAAAATAGCCAAATTTACCACATTCTGGGTGTTTTTTGGATCAGCTGCTGCCAGTGCTTCGAGTTCTTTGATAGCCTGGTCTTCCTTGCCAGATGCAAGCAAAATGTTCACGATCTCTGCTTTCAGGTCTTTGTTGCCTGGCGATTGTGCCAAACCCTGGTTCAGTGTTTCGATCGCTTTGTCGAAGTTGTTTTCTGAGCGATATAGCTGAGCCAGACCGTAGAAAACGCTGGGGTCTTTACCGCCGTTAGCAGTATATTTCTCGAAAGAAGCTTTCGCATCGTCCTTTTGGTCAAGCTGTTGTGCAGCGATACCGCCGTAAAGTGCAGCCAGGGTATCCTTTTTATTGATCTCCTGTGCAGCCTTGAACATTTCGAGCGCACCGCCCAGGTTTTTCGCCTGGTATTTTTCAGCACCTTGCTTTACAAATGCATTGAAAAGCTGTGTCCCTTCTCCGCCGGCCAAAACATTGGACGCTTCTTTCGAAGATTTACCTGGCTCCCCTTTTTTTGTAACATCCAGCTCCACAACCTTTTTATAAGCTTCCAACGCCGTTTTTGCTGCACTGGAATCTACTTCGGAACCTTGCAAAGCTATGTTTTCATAAAGTTTTGCGCGCTCCATCCAGAAAGAAGCTTTCGCACTCGCCTTCGGATCGCTTACATCTTTATCGCTTTTCTCTTTGTCCTTACGCAATCCATCTACCATAGCCTTGTTCACAGCATCGTCCTGCGCCATCGCAGCACAGCCGAACAGACTAAGTGCAGAAATTAAAAACAGTTTTTTCATAAATATTAACTTTGGTTGTGATTGATTGTTCGAGATTTAAATATAAATCAATAAATATAATTTTTACAAAAATCATGCCTCTGCGTCGTCGGAAGGCTCTTCATCCTCCTCCTCGTCGTCGTCAGCGACATCTTCTTCCTCGTCCAACTCATCATCAGAAACAATTACATCATCGGCCGAAGCACCTTCAACCTGCGCTACCGGTTTAGCTACTACGTTGCCATCTTCGTCCAGTTCTTCGGCTTTTTCGTCCGGATCTTTCAGAATGCGGGTCACCGAAGTGATTTCGTCGGAGCTGCTCAGGCGGATCAGCTTCACACCCTGTGTGTTACGGCCGGCCTGGCGGATGTCGAGTACGCTCATTCTGATCGCGATACCATTGCGGGTGATGATCATCAGGTCGTCCTCTTCGGTTACCTCGCGAATGGCCACCAGCTTACCGACCTTATCAGTCGCATTCATCGTGGAGACTCCTTTGCCACCACGGTTGGTGACACGGTAACTATCTATCGCAGAGCGCTTTCCAAATCCATTTTCAGACACCACGAGCAACTGTGCATCTTCACGGCTGATACAAACCATGCCGATAACCTTATTATCAGGATCGTTCAGGTTAATACCACGCACACCGGCCGCTGTACGGCCCATCGGACGCACGCCTTTTTCGTTAAAGCGGACCGCCCTACCGGCTGCCGACGCGATCACGATGTCGTTATCACCGTTGGTTAACGCCACGTTCAGCAAGCGGTCGCCTTCGTTGATCGAAATGGCGATGATACCATTTGTACGCGGACGTGAGTAAGCTTCGAGCAAGGTCTTCTTGATCGTGCCCTGCTCGGTACACATAATGAGGTAATTATTGTTGATATAATCCTCATCCGACAAGGTCTTCACGTTGATCACCGAACGGATCGAATCGCCGCTTTCGAGGCTGATCAGGTTCTGGATCGGGCGGCCTTTCGAAGTTTTGCTTCCTTCCGGCACCTCGTACACCTTCATCCAAAACAACTTACCGTATTCGGTGAAGATCAGCAGGTAGTTGAGCATTGTCGCGGAGAACAGGTGCTCGGTGAAATCCGTATCCTTCGTTTTCACACCGCGGGAGCCAACTCCTCCCCTTGTTTGCGTGCGGTATTCCGAAAGCGGCGTACGTTTGATATACCCTTCTTTGGAAATAGTAATGAGCATTTCCTCGTCGGCAATCATGTCTTCGTCGCTGAATTCCTCTGCCGAGAATTCGATCTGCGTTCTGCGCGCATCCCCGTAGCGCTCCTTAATGTCGGTCAGCTCGGTTTTAATGATCTCGTATTTGCGGTATTCGTTGGCCAGAATGTCTTTCAAGTCGGCGATCAGGATCATGATCTCTTCATATTCCTTCACGATCTTCTCTCTTTCCAGACCTGTCAAACGTTGCAAGCGCATATCAAGGATCGCGCGCGCCTGGATTTCCGACAGTTCGAATTGCTCCATCAAACCGGTCTTAGCCGTTTCAGGATCGCGGGCTGCGCGGATCAATGCGATCACCGCATCGAGGTTATCCAGTGCGATCAGCAAGCCTTGCAGAATGTGCGCGCGTTTTTCTGCTTCGCGCAATTCGTATTCCGTCCGGCGGGTAATTACCACAATCCGGTGGTCCACATAATGCTTGATCAAATCTTTCAGGTTGAGCAACACCGGGCGGCCTTTCACGAGCGCCACGTTGTTCACCCCGAACGACGTTTGCAGCGGCGTGTATTTGAACAGGTGGTTCAATACAATATTAGGGATCGCATCTTTTTTCAGGTCGAAAACAATGCGCATACCTTCGCGGTCAGACTCGTCGCGGATGTCGGAAATTCCTTCCAGTTTCTTGTCATTGATCAGCGACGCGATCCGTTCGATCATTGCCGCCTTATTGATCATGTAAGGGATTTCGGTGACGATGATCTGCTCGCGGCCGGTCTTGGAAACTTCGAATTGCGCCTTCGAACGCATAATAATGCTTCCGCGGCCGGTTTCCATCGCCGAGCGTACGCCATTGTAACCGTAAATGATACCACCCGTCGGGAAATCGGGAGCTTTTACGTGCTCCATCAGTTCCGGAATGGTGATTTCGTTGTTGTCAATGTAAGCGAGCACGCCGTCTACGACCTCTCCGAGGTTGTGCGGCGCCATGTTGGTGGCCATCCCTACCGCGATACCGGACGAACCGTTCACGAGCAGGTTGGGGAATTTTGCCGGAAGTACCGAAGGCTCGCTCAGCGAGTCGTCAAAGTTGGGTTGAAAATCAACCGTATCCTTGTTAAGATCGGCCAACAGCTCATCGGCAATTCTTTTCAGCCTTGCCTCCGTATAACGCATCGCCGCCGGATTGTCCCCATCGACCGACCCGAAGTTACCCTGGCCGTCGACAAGCGGGTAGCGCAGCGACCACGGCTGGGCCATACGCACCATCGTGTTGTACACGGACGAGTCGCCGTGGGGGTGGTACTTCCCAAGCACTTCCCCTACGATACGCGCTGATTTCTTATGGGCTCGGTTGTAACTCACGCCCAGATCGTCCATTCCATAAAGGACCCGTCTGTGAACGGGTTTCAGACCATCGCGAACGTCGGGCAAAGCGCGGGAGATGATAACGGACATCGAATAGTCGATGTAGGCTCCACGCATTTCATCCTCGATATTAATCGGGATAATGTTTTCACCAGAAGATTCTGCCATAAACGATTAGAAAAGAATCAAAATTTAAAGTGGGCGAATCGTTAATATCAATTGCCCAGCGGATTAATACAATCAGATTGGTACTAAAAAGTCAAATTTCGCCATTTTTAGCCATTCTAACAAACTATCTTTTGTGCTATTTTGGGCCCCGGGGCGTATATGCGTGACTATCCGCCCATTACCATCCCGAAATATCCGCGGGAAAACTATATTGGCATCTATCGTTAAAAATCGCGTTCTTCCAGCTTATTAGCAAAAGCTTAATTTCTGACAATTTTCACTTATGCCTTTACTATTAACCTTTATTGCGATCCTCGCCCTCATTTTACTCATTGCCTGGCTCAAAATCGACACATTCATTTCCTTTCTGCTCGTATCCATCGCCCTCGGCCTGGCGAGTGGGCTGGATGTGGACACGGTGAGCAAGGCCATTCAAAAGGGTGTAGGAGGGACGCTCGGCGACCTGGTACTGATCGTCGGGTTCGGGGCGATGCTAGGGAAGATGGTGGCGGACAGTGGGGCGGCCCAACGCATTACCGATGCGCTGATCAGCCTTTTCGGTCGAAAATATATCCAGTGGGGTATGGCACTGGCCGGTTTCGTGATAGGGATACCGTTGTTCTATAATGCTGGTTTCGTGATTGTTATTCCATTGATTTTCATGATCAGTGCAACCGCCCGGTTACCATTATTATATATTGGTATTCCAATGTTATCTGCTTTGTCGGTAGCGCATGGTTACCTCCCACCCCACCCTTCCCCGGCGGCGATCGCCAGCCAGCTCAACGCCGACCTGGGCAAGACCCTATTGTATGGAATGATCGTTTCGCTGCCTGCCATTGCCGTGGCCGGCCCTATTTTCGGAAAAACGCTGAAACGCTTCCAACCCAAGCCCGACGAAGACCTTTTCGATGTAAAACCCCGCCCCGCTTCCGAACTTCCGGGATTGGGCATTAGCGTTATCACCGCCCTGCTCCCGGTGTTCCTGCTTACTACCATGTCGGGTGTAAAACGCATTTATCCCGACAATAAACTGATCGCCTTGCTGGCCGAGCCCTATTTCGGGATGCTCGTTTCGGTCCTTTTCGCCGCTTATGCACTGGGCGTGAGACGCGGGATGAATATGAAAAAGGTGGGTAAATCGATGGAAGAAGCATTCAAAGGCGTATCCACGATCCTGCTGATCATTGCAGGAGCCGGCGTTTTCAAAGAAATCATGACAGCCAGCGGCGTAAGCACCTTCATCGCCGAAAGTCTCAAAGGAATGGACATCTCCCCGCTCCTGCTCAGCTGGGCTATTGCGGCGGTAATCCGCGTTTGTGTGGGTTCCGCCACCGTCGCGGGGCTCACCACCGTAGGTATTCTCGCGCCCTTGCTCGCTAATGCGGGCGTACCTGCGGAGCTGCTCGTACTCGCCATCGGCTCAGGCAGTTTGATGTTCTCCCACCTCAACGACGGCGGTTTCTGGCTCTTCAAAGAATACTTCAATCTCAGCATTAAAGACACCATCCTTACCTGGTCGGTAATGGAAACAATTGTGTCAGTAATGGGTTTGCTGGGCGTTTTAGTGCTAAATTTGTTCGTGTAAAACTAATTTTGAATGATTGAATGATTGAATGATCGAATAGTGCTTCATTCGGTCATTCAATCATTCGGTCATTCAATCATTCCCAAAAATGAACAACACCCCTGAATCCAACTTCGCAGCCCTCGGGCTGAACCTTCCGCCTGCACCGAAACCGGTGGGCGTTTATAAACCATTATTGATCGTAGACAAGCGCTGGGTTTATGTCTCCGGCCATGGTACAGTCCAGGACGACGGCACGCTTATCATCGGCCGCATCGGGAAAGATATGGATGCCGAAAAAGGCAAACTAGCCGCTCGTCAGGTCGGCCTCGCCATTTTATCTACACTGAAAGCGAATCTCGGCAGCCTGAACCGCGTAAAAAGAGTAATCAAAGTGCTCGGCATGGTCAACTGTACCGACGATTTTGAAAAACACCCTTTCATCATCAACGGATGCAGCGAGCTCTTCGCGAAAGTATGGGGCGAAGAAAACGGCATCGGCGTAAGAAGCGCCGTAGGAATGGGCACCCTGCCGGATAACATCCCGGTGGAGATTGAGGCGATGTTTGAATTGGAGGAGAAGTAGTTAGTTAGTGAATGAGTGAATGAGTGAATGAGCGAATGAGTGAATATTTGCAGCATTCCTTCATTCAGTCATTCAATCATTCAGTCATTCAAAATTCAGAAATTCACTCATTCACACATTCACTCATTCACTCATTCACTCATTCAAATCAAGGCCCATGTCCTGGTACCAGCTCAGCAATCCGGAGGAGGTGATCTCTCCCTCGCTCCTTTTTTATAAAAGCCGCATCGAAAGCAACATCCGCAGCATGGTGAGCCTTGCCGGGTCGAAAGACCGGCTGGTGCCGCATGTCAAGACCCATAAATGCCCTGATGTGGTGGCGATGCATTTGTCTGCCGGCATTACGAAGTTTAAATGCGCGACGATCGCCGAGGCGGAAATGGTGGCGACAGCCGGAGCGCCCTGGGTGCTGATCGCATACCAGCTCGTCGGCCCGAATATCAACCGCCTTTTCGCACTGCGTGAGCAGTTCCCGGACACGACGTTCGCGTCGCTCATCGATAGCGAGGAAACGGCCAGCGTGCTGAGCGAAGCCTCCCTGGCGCGCGGCCAGCGCTCTACGGTATTTCTCGACGTAAATAATGGCATGAACCGCACCGGGCATGCTACGGACGAGTCGCTGCTATCGCTTTACCGGTTTGTAAACGGGCTGGAAGGCCTGGCATTCGGCGGCGTGCACATCTACGACGGTCATATCCGCAATCCCGAATTTTCCGATCGCAAGGCGGCGGCCGACGAGGCGTACGAGCGCGTGCTCCCGCTCCTCGACCGCATCGAAACCGAATGCGGGTACGAGCCGATGATCATCGTGGGCGGATCGCCTTCGTTCACAGTCCATGCCCTGCGGCCCGGCGTTTATCTCAGCCCGGGCACGAATGTACTCTGGGACTGGGGTTACGGTGATCGCTTCGATGGCCAGCCGTTCGAGCACGCCGCTTTGATCCTCACCCGGGTCATTTCCAAACCAGCGGCCGGCGTGATTACTATCGACCTCGGCCACAAGGCAATTTCCGCCGAAAACCCGATCGAAAACCGCCTGCGGCTGCTTAACCTCAGCAACTACACGCTGCTCAGCCAAAGCGAAGAGCACGGTGTATTGGAAGTGACCAGCGAAGCATGGGAATCGATCCGCATCGGCGATGTCTTTTACGCACTACCCTACCACATTTGCCCCACCGTAGCCCTACACGATTTCGCAACCGTCATCGAAAACGGCAACGTGACCGGCGAATGGAAAATCACCGCGCGAAGCAGGCGCATAACTGTTTAATTTTGAATGACCGAATGATTGAATGATTGAATGAATAGTTTCTATTTAAATTTTATTCAGTCATTCAATCATTCCCCATTCCACAGCGGCTCATTCAATCATTCAATCATTCAATCATTCAACCCATGTTCCTCTTCGACGCTCACCTTGACCTTTCCATGAATGCCGTGGAATGGAACCGGGACCTGACACAAGATTTGTATTCGATCCGCGAACGGGAGAAGCACCTCACCGACAAGCCCGACCGCGGCAAAGGGGTTGTGAGCTTTCCTGAAATGCGGAAAGGTAATATCGGCCTTTGCGTCGCCACGCAGATCGGCCGTTACATTAAGCCCGACAGCAAAATCCCCGGCTGGCACTCGCAGGCGCAGGCGTGGGCGATCACGCAGGCGCAGGTGGCCTGGTACAAAGCCATGGAAGAAGCCGGCGAAATGGTGCAGATCACCGGATTGGCCGGCCTTCGTGAACACCTCCATTTGTGGCAAAATGCCGAAAGCACCGAAGGATTGCCCATTGGCTACATTCTAAGCCTGGAAGGCGCCGACTCGTTTGTGAGCCTCAGAAACCTGGAAACCGCGTACGGCTACGGCTTGCGGGCGATCGGACCGGCGCATTACGGACCGGGCGTGTACGCATACGGGACTGATTCGGACGCGCCGCTCACCGGCACAGGCAAAGATCTGCTCCGCGAAATGGACCAGCTCGACATGATCCTGGATGCTACCCACTTGTGCGACACAGCATTTTGGGAAGCCATGGACCTGTACCGCGGGCCGGTTTGGGCGAGCCATAACCTCGTTCGCGCCGTGACGCCGCATAACCGCCAGTTTTCCGACGATATGGTGAAAGTCCTGCTCGACCGGGGCGCCGTGATCGGGATGGCGTTCGATGCCTGGATGATGATACCCGGCTGGGTCCGCGGAAAATCGACGCCGGAGAATACGGGGCTGAAAATCGAGCACATTGTGCAGCACATCGATCACATTTGCCAGATCGCCGGCAATGCGCAGCACGTCGGCATTGGTTCCGACCTCGATGGCGCATATGGTAAGGAACAGTCGCCCGGCGATCTCGACTCGATTGCCGATTTGCAGACCATCCCTGCCCTACTCGCCCAGCGCGGCTATTCCGAAAGCGATATCGAGCGCATCATGTGGCGCAACTGGGTCGATTTTCTGGAAAAGAACTGGGCCTGACGCCATTATTGTGCGGCATTTTGCAGGATTTGTAAAATCTAATAAATTCTTAATATAGCACTAATCGGAGTTCCCAAAAAAGCTTCGCAACTTTAAACATGGTTGCGAAGCTTTTTTGTTTTTTGACAAAAAATATCCGGTGCACTTATTTGGAATCATTTTAAATAAGTGGTAGCTTTGAATTATTAAATCAACGATCTGAATCAATCGGTAACAACCGAGCATTAATTTCACGTAACGAACAATGGGGAATACATATAAAATCTTTTTCCGAACGAATATCAAGGCAACCAAGTCCCTGCAAAAGCTGCACGACTGCCTCAAACAATTGAATGTAAAGCACTGGGCCTACGATTTTCAGGAGTTTTTACTCACCCTGACGTCCGAGCTATCCGATTTCACCCGCATCCAGCTGGCATTGCGTTCAGCGGGTTATGTTTGTCACTTTGTCAAACTCGAAAATATGAATGAGACAAACCGCGTGTCACTGTCCTAAACACTTGCTGATCGTTTAACGGCTATCCCTTTGCACAAGCAGTCCCGGTTTTCCGGCGACTGCTTTTTTTGTACGCAAAATGGCCGGAGCAATTCCGCACCGGCCATTTTCATGGATGTATTTCTGGCTAATAAATGCTCTGGGGAACCAGGTTTCGCTTTGCCTGCTGCATATGCCGCTCGTTGTGGGCGACGATGAACTGGAACACGTCGCCGATTTTCATGCGGATGATCGGCAGGATCGATATCGGGATGCGGATTGCGTCCAGATCTTTACGGGTGCCCTCTCGCAACAGCAGCAGCAGTTCCTCCTGCTGGCGGACAAATTCGGCCACCACCTCCGCGCTATCGAGCGTCGAATGCGGGATATGCCCTTTGAATGCCTTGAATTTGCGTTTCCCCGTTTCGGGGTCCATCATTTTCGTGAAGTAGGCGCCGATGCGCGTGCTGGTGAAATCCGGCTTGCCGGAATGAGCGGCGGCTCTCATCATGTCGCGCATTTTGGGCAAATAATAATGTCCGTAGCTATTGAGATGGTCGAGGCATTGGGCAATGCTCCAACCGCCTGTGGCCGAGGGCCGGTTAAGGAATTCGTCGCTTTGATTTTGAAACAATGCGACGGCGTCGGCGATATGTCGCTCGACCTGGTCGTCGAGCCTTTGGAGCAATTCGTTCTTGTTTACCTTTTTCATGGGTGTCCGATTGTTTTGACCATGCAAAAGTGCTCAACCGGGCGCTGGAAATGTTTGGTAAAAACCAACATTTTCAAATCCGCACCTTATTCAACAGCTTGCTGAAATTGGTCGCGTCGATGCCCAGGTAATTCGCTAGGTATTTGTGCGGGACAAGTTGGAGGATGTGCGGACTGCGTTTGAGCAGGTTTTTGAACTTTTCTTCCGATGAAAAGCATTGAACTTCCACCAACCGTTCGAGAATGCCCGACAATGTCTGCGTCATGCCGGCACGCAGCATTCGCTCGATAGCCGGCCGCTGCATGGCCACATCGCGGAAATCGCTGTAAGGTGTCCGGATGAAACGCGAGGGCGTGAGCGTTTCGTAATAGTAGCGCGACGGCACTTCCATCAGCACCGAATCGATAATGCCTCCGAATGATGGCCGGTAGGTAAATGCTATGGTCGCTTCGCGGTCCTGGTCGTCGAGGTAGTAAATGCGCTGCACGCCGTCGGTTACGAAGTACAGGTATCGCTCCGTTTCTCCGGCCGCCGTGATGATTTCCTTGCGCCGCGCTTCAAACGGTTTCCAAATGGCCGACAAGGCCTTCCAATCAGCTTCGTCGAGCGGATAAATGGCACGTACGACAGATTCAAGCAATTTTAGCGATTCTTCCATAGAACCGCTAAAATACGAAAGCCCCTCCTACTCGCCTACCGACGATACCATAAAATGAAGGAAATGAAACACTTCGTCCTGGCTGCGGATGTGGTTCCGCGCAGCCGACAGGTCGTCGCCGATTTTGACGGTAAACGACGTTTCGGGCAGCGCTTCGAACATGTCCTCGTCGGTGGTATCGTCACCGATAGCCAGTACGAAATCATAGTCGCCGGACTCAACAAATGTGCGGGTAGCCGTTCCTTTGTTGAATGCGGTCTTTTTAACTTCCACCACCTTATTACCGTCGATTACCTGCAAATTGAGTTCGGGCTGAATGTAATTTTTGAGTTGCCAGAGCAGCTCCTGCGCGCGCCGGCTGGCATATTCCTTGTCGTCGGCGGTGCGGTAATGCCACGCCAGCGAAGTCTCTTTTTCTTCCACAAATGCGCCGGGGCAGCGTTTTGCGTAGATCTGCATCATCGGACGAATGCCGTCCTTCCAGTTTTCTTCGTAACCCTCATTCAGCTGCCATTCGTCCGAATCCTTGGCTTTCACCAACGCGCCGTGTTCGGCGATCATGTGAACCGGCAGATCACTGAACAACTTGCCGAGAAAGTTGCGGTCGCGGCCGCTTACGATCACCACGGTATCGCGTTTCGCAATGTCGTTGAGCAGTTTCTTCATGTCCTCGCTCATGATGGCCTGAGCCGGGTCGGGCACGATCGGTGCGAGCGTGCCGTCGTAGTCGAAAAAGAGGATTCTGTTGTTGGACGATTGGTAAGCGTGCCGTATCGCGTCGATTCCCTTGTTGTTCAGGAAAACCTGGCGCAGGCGGTCGTGTTCTAGTTCAAGCATTGTCATTTGGGTAAAAAAGTCACTGGTCCATGCAAATACGTCGTAATCTCTGATCCGCTCGCGCATGGCCTCCATTCTTTTGTTTTGTTCGTCGTCGGGCATTTCAAAGGCCGTCTTGATCGCGTCGGCGATATCCTGCCTGTCAAGTGGATTAATGATCAGCGCTTCGCCCAACTCGGCGGCAGCCCCGGCCATTTCACTGAGTATCAGCACGCCGCGACCATCCTGCCTGCTGGCTACATACTCCTTGCACACGAGGTTCATACCGTCGCGCACGGGCGTAATGAGCGCCACATCGCTTGCAGTGTACATGCCTACGAGTTCATGATACGGCATCGATCGATATTGGTATACAATCGGCTGCCAGGAAATAGTCCCGTAATCGGCGCTGATTTTGCCGACCGTCTGGTCTATATCCGACTTCATTTGCTGGTATTGTTCAATGGTGTCGCGCGAGGGAACCACCACCATCACAAACGACACTTTTTCATGCCATTCGGGATTTTGTTCGAGGAAGCGCTGGTAGCCCTGCAAGCGGTGGATGATGCCTTTGGAATAATCGAGGCGGTCGACGGAAAAAATGATCTTCTCTTTGAGCGACTGCCGGGCGTCGGAACGCGCCGCGGTTACATCGGGATCGTCGTAGGCGTCGTTGAATTTATCGAAGTCGATGCTGATCGGAAAAGAATCCACTTTCACGATCCGGTTGCCGAGGTTGATGTAATGCAATTTATTCCCCAATTCGGAGACAAGTCTCGCCGCTTTCAGGAAATACTCCACATAATCGTTGGTATGAAAACCCACCACATCGGCGCCGAGAATGCCGTCGACAATCGCCTTCCGCCACGTCACGGGCAGCAGCCTGAAAATCTCGAACGAAGGAAAAGGAATGTGAAAAAAGAAGCCGATTTTATTCTCGGGAAAAGCGCTCCGGATCATCTGCGGCAGGAGCATGAGCTGGTAGTCCTGCACCCAAACCACATCTCCGGGGCGGATCACTTCCTTCACCTTTTCGAAGAAGAGCTGGTGCGCTTCCTGATAGGCGGCGAAGTACACATCGTGAAACTGCGCGAGCGACGGGAAGTAATGGCACAGCGGCCATATCAGGTTGTTACAGAAGCCTTCATAATAATTTTCGTTGAGGTCGGCGGGGATGAAAACCGGGTGAGCGTGGAAATTTTCATTTTCCATGGACTGCCCTTCTAGCTCTTCGGGCGTGTTCTCGGAAAAACCGATCCACTGGATTTTCTGATGGGCGTCGAAGGCCTGACTTTCCTGATCTTTCACCAGCGAAAGCACCGCCGATACCAGACCGCCGGAATTTTGAAATAGGCGGGAAACATCACCGTCCCGGACAACCTTGAAAGGTAACCGGTAAGCGACTATGATGAGTCTCCCTGTACTGACTGACTGAGATAAACTTTCCATAATATGCCCAAAAGGCCTCAAAAGCCATGCCAGAAGCGGCTCTCACCTCAAATTCCGGGTTGTGAACGCTAGGGAATGCACGTATTCACGGAACATCCGGGGGCTTCGGTTGCGGTTCGAATGGGCAGTTTGGGAAGATTAGTTTTTGCCGTAAACACCGAATGTGTTATTTTCGCGACTGCAACCTCTTTTATCACATTACAGGAATCGGAGGCCGTCACGCGGATCTCCGGGCTTTGGAGCGAAAGCAAACAAGTCCAGGGCAAGCAAGTAATTTGCTGTTTTCCATGAGTTGGTGTGATAACTGACCACAAATACGGGTTTCCATTAACCCAAGATTAGTCAAGGACTACAATTATGTAATCGCAGATTAATGCTGTGCCACTCATTGTTGTGGGTTGCAGGCGGCCGACTAAGGCCGCCATTTTTTTTTCAGAAAAACCTGCTCACCGCTTCCATATAATCTTCAATCGGCATGGTGCTGCGCATTTGCATGAGCTGGTTTCCCGTAGCACCGATCACATTGCGGAATGCATTCGTTTTACGCGTTGCGAGGCTGAATATCACGTTCACGATTTCCATCGGATCGTCCAGCACGCTGTCGTCGGAGCCGGCCATGATCGATTTCAGTTTGTCAGTCAGTTCATCGTAAGCCGTGATTTCCCGGTTCGAGTTCCACACAATGCTCTCCCTGAAACTGTTGCCCTTCGATCCACCCTGCTCTATCAGGTGAAGATCGATGTTCATCGGTTTCAATTCATAGTATAGGCCTTCGATCAATCCTTCCAGTGCAAACTTGGACATATTATAAAGCGACCCCAATGGAACGGCTGTGGTAATGCCCATAAACGAGCTGATATTGATAAACATCCCGCCATTATTAGCCCTGAAATGCGGGAGAAATGCACGGATCACATTGATAGGCCCGCGGGCATTCACAGCGAACTGCCAGTCGATATCTTCCTCTTTCGCGAGTTCGAGCGCGCCGTAGGTCCCCATTCCGGCATTATTAACCACCACATCGATCGTCCCAAAGGCATCTATCGCCTGTTGCACGGCTGTTTTCACCTGAGCCACATCCGTTACATCGAGTTTAAAAATGCGGATGTTGGGATAGGCCGTCAATTCGGTTTCCTTCTCGGGGGTGCGCATGGTTGCGGCGACGTTCCATCCGTTTTCGGCAAAATGCCGGGCAGTAAGTTTGCCGAGTCCGCTGCTGGTGCCGGTTATGAAAATTGTCTTTTGGTTTGTCATCTCAGTTAAATTTTATGTTTGATGACACAAAACTATCGCTCATTGGTATAACTTTGTAATCAGTATCACAGAGTATACCAACTACCCCAATGCAAAAGACAGCGGAAATCAGAAACCAGGCCGAAGAAGTAAAGGCTCTTCAAGACACCATTTACGTGATCGGCGGCAAATGGAAGTTGCCCATTATCAATTCGATATGCAATGGAAACAAGCGTTTCCGGGAAATCGAACGAAGCATCCCGGGCATCACCACCCGCATGCTTTCAAGGGAATTGAAGGAAATGGAAATGAACAAGCTCATCAAACGCACCGTCTACCCCGACTCCCCGGTGCTGGTCGAATACGAATCCACACCCTACTGCAAAACATTCGGAAACATCATCCTCGCTATGATCGAATGGGGCAAGGAGCATAAGAAGCATATTACGCAGGCGGACTAGGCTGCCTAGCCATTCAAAGATTTTTCAAAGCATACGCTGTTTTCAACCCCCACATATTGCCCGTAATTGGGTGTGCGCAGGTAGCCTCGCCTTTCGTACAAGGCGATGGCCTCGGGTTGGCGCTTGCCGGTTTCCAGCACGCATTTGGTGTAGCCCATTTCGGCGGCCCACGTTTCCAGCTCGGCTAAGACGCGGCTTGCGATGCCTTTTTGGCGTCCTGCGGGTGAAACATACATGCGTTTTACCTCCATCGCCTCGTCGTCGAATGGCTTCACCGCGCCGCAGCCGACGGGCTGGCCGTTTTCATAGCATACCACGACGTGGCGGATCTTGTCGATTTTGTTGAATTGGGAATAAAAACCGTGGTCGGCGCCGTCGCGCTCCGCCAGTTCGGCGTCGAGCAGTTTTACCAAAGTGATGAAATCCGGGTCTTCCGAGTCGGTTCTTCTTAAAGTTGTCATTGCAATTCTTCTAATTCTACCACCTTGGGCGTTCGGGTGAGCCAATGGATAATCAGCCACGCCACAAGATAAGTAAAACCGCAGATTGTAAAAATGATGTTGTAGCCCGCCTGGATATTTCCGGCCGCTTTGTAGCTGTCGAGCAGGCTGCCGATCAGGATCGGGAACAGAATGCCGCCTACCGCCCCGGCCATGCCGCCAATGCCTACCACTGAGCTAACGGCCTGTTTTGGGAAAAGATCGGACGGCAGTGTGAACACGTTCGTGGCCCACGCCTGATGCAATGCCACGGCCAGACTGATGAGCCCTACCGCCATCCACACACCGCTGGAAAACTGGATCAGTATCACGGATAATTCGCAAACCGCCAAACCAAGCAATACCGCCTTCCGCGCTTTGAGCGTCGGCCAGCCTCTTTTGATCAGCCACGACGACAAGTACCCGCCGGCGATGCTGCCTACGGTGGTGGCGGTGTAGATCAGCATCAATTCGAAGCTCGGCTTTTTGAGGTCGAGGTTGAATGTGGAAGCGAAATAGGACGGCAGCCAGAACAGGAAAAACCAGTAAATCGGATCGATGAGGCCTTTGCCGGTGATGTAAGCCCAGGTTTGGGGAAATGTGAACAGCTTGATCCACCGCACCGGCTGCTTTTCCGCCTCATGCTCGTCCTGCTCCTGCCCGCTGAGAATGTATTGCAGCTCCTCGCTGCTCAGACGTTTCTGTTTGACAGGAATATCGTAAAATATCAGCCAGAAAATCAGCCATACGAACCCCAGCGCGCCGGTGATCCAGAACACTTCCTGCCAGCCATAATGGCTCAGTATCCAGGGTACGAGGATCAGCGCAACTACTACGCCAATGCTCGTGCCGGCGTTGAAAAGGCCCGTCGCCAGCGCTCTTTCCTTTTTGGGAAACCATTCGGCCACCGTTTTGACCGCCGCAGGATAATTACCGGCCTCCCCCAGCCCCAACCCTACCCGCGCCACACCGAAGCCGAATGCACTCCGTGCCACAGCGTGCAGCATGCCAGCCACGCTCCAAAACACGATCGTGAACGAGTAGCCCGCCTTGGTCCCGATCTTGTCGATCAGCCAGCCGAATACGAGCAATCCTACCGCATAGGCGGCCGTGAATGCCATCACAATGCGAGCAAAATCGGTTTCGGTCCACACGAATTCTTTTTCGAGAATGGGTTTCAGCAGGCCGATAATCTGCCTGTCGAGGTAATTAATGGTCGTGGCGAGAAAGAGCAGGACCACAATGATCCAGCGGTAATTCCTGATTTTACCCATTGTCAAGCGAGTTTTTGTGCAAATTGAAGGAAATGTGCTTGGAGGCCGTCCCAGTCTTTGGCATCGATCAGTTTCTTATCGAACAGCTGTCCGCCGATACCCAGCCCATTGGCGCCGGCGGCGAGGAAGGCCGTCATATTTTCGAGGCTTACGCCCCCGGTAGGCAGCAATTTCAGCTGGTTCATCGGCGCTTTGAGGTCTTTGATGTAGCCTGGCCCGAGCGCCGTGGCCGGATAAATTTTTACCATGGAAGCGCCCAGCGTCCATGCATTGAAGATTTCAGTGGGTGTATAGGCGCCGGGAAACACCGGAATGCCTTTTTTGACACAGCTTTTTACCACTTTTTTGCTCAGCACAGGGGTTACGATAAATTGTGCGCCGGCGTCGAGCGCCTGGTCGAGGTCGTCTTTGGTGCAAACCGTTCCTGCGCCGATATTTAACCCTTCATATTCATTTTCAATCGCATAGCGGATCAGGTCCGTCGCGCCGGGGGTGTTCATCGTGATTTCGACGGTCGTTAGTCCGGCTTCCCGGTAAATAGGCAGGATGCGCTTCACATCGTCCGGCGACACATTGCGGATAATGCCTACCAGCGGCGCCTTATTGAACAACTCCCAGGAAAATGTACGGTCACTCATAAATCTGTTTTATTCAATGTTAAATGTTGGTTCTCAAAAATCCGGATGTGGCCGGTGGTTGCTGCGCGGTCGACGATTTCCGACGGGATGATGGTTGCCCTTCCGGCCATGCCCAGCGTCTCGATCGCCGCTTTGTAAAGGTGGTACAAATTGTTGCCGCCGCAAAGCACCAGGTGTGCATTCGTTTCTTTCAAAAGGCTGCGGAGCTCATAGCCGATCAGCAGGCCGCTCAGGTACATTCCGTTTTGCCTTTTGTTTAATAAATCAAAAAGCTGGTTGGTTCTTACTGTAAATAATGCATTTAAAATATTCCCCGATCCCGATTCGCGTATGCCTTCACGGAAAGCGTCGGCCGCCTCGGCGTTGAAATCCGGCTGGCGGTAGTGGTCTATCGAATCTTTCAGAATGCTTTGGTTGGCCATCAGGTTGAACACCTCACCGGTCATAAAGGTCTTGAAATCAATCAGAACACCGTCGCGCACGTACATATGCTTGGAGTGCGTGCCGGGAAAAACGAATACGGCATCGCGCGCCGAAAAGTCCATTGCCGCCGCGAGGCCGATCAGTTGCGTTTCTTCGCCGCGCATGACGTCGTGGTCGCCGCGCACGCCCGAAATCAGCGTGATAGCGTGCGGAAATGCCGGCCATTCCTCATCCTGGTGCACCACCAAATGGCTGCCTTCCAATGCAAACGGCAGCCGTGCATACGGCAGTTCTTCCATGCCGATGGACGACGACGCCATGCCCGAAAGTACAATCGGGACGCCCGTCGGGTCGATGCCCGTTTGCGCTTGCAGTGCAGTGATCTGCGTTGAAATAACCGTTCGGTAATAGGCATTGCGGGAAACAGGCTCCGTTTCGCAGGCCTCTTTCCAGGCATTGTACACGGCCCCGATTCCGCTCGGCGTGGTCACCTCGCCTACCACTTCATGATCCGTCACATTAACCAGCCTCAACCGGAACGACGATGTTCCCCAGTCACAGCTCAGCAGGTGTTTTTTCATTTGATCTCGTTTTGTTAGGTATCAGCTTTGGGGTACACCCGGCTAAAATCTCCATGCCCGCAGCCTCCGCGCCCAAACTGCACTGCGGCACTGACCGCCTACGGAAGTGCAAATGCAATGTAGCTTCCTCCGGGTTTCAGTCCGTACCGCGTACCGCCGGCCGCGATTGCAATATATTGCTTTCCATTCACCATGTACGTGACGGGCGTCGCGAAACCGCCCGCGGGCAATTTGTATTCCCAAACCACCTTGCCCGTTTCGGTATCGAAGGCCCTGAGCTTTTCGTCGTAGGTGGCTGCGATAAAGAGCAGCCCGCCGGCCGTTACAAGCGGACCGCCGTGGTTTTCGGTGCCGGTAGGCGGAACGCCCTGCCGCGTGAGCTCGGGATATTCCCCAAGCGTAACTTTCCAACGGTACTCGCCCGTGTTCATGTCGATGGCATTCAATGTGCCCCAGGGTGGCTTAATAGCCGGATAATTGTCCTGATCCCGGAATTGTACATTGCCATTGTTGATGTAAGGCGGCTGGTGCGGGAATACAGCATTGGTTTTGGCCATGCCCGTCTGTGTTTGTGCATGAATGTCGTTCGCTGCCGGTTTGTTTTCCACTTTCAGCAGAAAATCGACAATCGCGGCACGGTCTTCTTTCGATATATGCTGAAAAGAAGGCATCCTCCCCCGCCCCGTTTCCAGCAATGCGGCAATCTGTTCCCGGTTCATCCGCTGACCGATGTCTTTCAGCACCGGGTAAGCCTGTGTAGCCGCCGAGGCCGTTCCTGCTTCGGTAGCATGGCAGGCCGCGCAGTTGGTATTGAACAAAACCTGCCCGCGCGACAGCGCCTGCCCCTGCTTGCCATCGCTCTTCCTTGAATCGCGCATTTTCAGCCACCAGAGCATATTATTACCATTTACATACACCACACCCTGCGGATCGGCCGCCGTACCACCCCATTCCGCGCCTCCACCGATGCCGTAGAGCAATCCGCCCAGCGTGTCGGGGGGCTGGTTTTTGGGACCTTTGTTGCTGTTACGGAACCGGTCGAGCACATAGGCGTGCGCCTCGGGCGTGCGGGTGGTGATGTCGGCTTCGGTTAATGTCTGGTTGGCAAATGGCGCCGGTTTTACCGGTACCGGCTGGGTGGGCCAGGGCTGATCGCCGGGCAGGGCTTTGGCATTGGGAACGGGCACTTCTTTCACCGGAAACAGAGGCTTGCCCGTGTCGCGGTCGAATATGAAAATGTAGCCGTCCTTCGTCGCCTGCGCTACCGCGTCGACCATCCTGCCGTTCCTCCGGACGCGGATCAGGTTCGGCGGACAAGGAATGTCCCTGTCCCAAAGGTCGTGGTGGACCGTCTGGTAATGCCATACACGCCTGCCGGACCGGGCATCGAGGGCAATCACGCAATTCGCGAACAGGTTAATGCCCTTTCTGGGCCCGCCATAGAAGTCGACAGACGGCGAGCCTGTTCCTAGGAACACCATTCCACGCTTCTCGTCGATCACCATTCCCGCCCAGCAATTGGCACCGCCCAGTTTTTTGTAAGAATCCTTCGACCAGGTATCATAGCCATACTCGCCGGGCAGTGGGATGGTCCTGAACACCCACGCCACCTTGCCCGTACGGACGTCGAATGCGCGGATATGCCCGGGCAGCGCATCGCCGCCCTCGGACACCGACGAGCCGGTGATGAGCAGGTTTTTGTAGATCACGCCGGGCGTGGTGTTACGGATATTGAACTGGTAAGGATCGTAGCCGTAAGTCTCTTTGTCACCCAGCCCGTCGTGAAAATCTACTTCGCCGTTTTTACCAAATGTTTCAACCAGCTTACCCGTTTCGGCATTCAATGCGAACAATGACGGCCCTGCCGTGAACAGGATTCGTTTATCCTTCCCTTCGGCCCAGTACACCACGCCGCGCATCGGATGGAAACGGGGCCGCTTGCCTTCGAACGGATCAAACTTCCAGAGCTCCCTGCCCGTGGCTGCCTCGATGGCGAAAACTTTCAGCCGGGGCGTTGTGCCGTACATAATGCCGTCGATCACGATCGGCTGGCATTGGATGTCCATGCCGCGTTCGCCGGGCTTGTTGTTTTCGCCGGTGTCGTAGGTCCAGGCCGGTTGGAGCTTTTTGACATTCTCCTTATTCACCTGGGTGAGCGAAGAATACCGGTTTCCGGCATTGTTACCGCCGTATACGGGCCAGTCCGCATCGCGGAGACCTTCCTGGAACGCGCATACCGGCGTGCTCAGCGCAGCGGACAAAAGCAGGGAAACAGCAAAAGAAAAACGGGTCGTCATAGGGTTCGCATGGTCGTCGTCGGGAATTGGTATTCCAATAATTCCCGATCGTTACTGATTCAGATTCGGGTTAATGGACGTGTCGGTGTATGGCAGCGGGAACCAGTAATTGGCTTTAACGATCGGTTTGATCGGCTGCAAATCGTCGGCGCTTTTCTTCGCATTGGCTTCCTCAACCCTCTCCAACCGCACGAGATCGAACCAGCGGGTACGTTCGCAGGCAAATTCCCACGCGCGCTCCTGCACCACTTCATCGGCAAACTGCGCAGCCGTGAGGCCATCTGCCGGAGCGAGTGCCTTGGTACCTGCCGCCCAACCGCGCAGGCGCACTTTGTTGAGCGCATCGTAGGCTGCCTGGTCGGGGCCGCCGGTGCCGCGTGCTTTGGCCTCCGCGTAAATCGTGAGCACGTGCGGATAACGCATCATTACCGACGGCAGCGAAATGCTCGACGTCACGATATTGCCCTTGATATACCATTTCTGATAATACGGATGCTTGGTAAGGCTGTTCTGCCAGGGGATTTTGGTCGCGCCGAGGCCGAATTCCGTGCGGAAGGTAGCGTCTTTGCGCGGTCCTGCGGGGAAATCGCGGAAGAAGTTCAGCTCGGCGAACATATCGTCCCAGCCGCCTTCCTCACCGGGCATGGTGGTGTTGCCGTAAGTCGCATTGGCCGTGCCTGAGCCGCCCAGGTAGCCGCTGATCTGGAACACCGCCTCGCGGGTGCCCGGCGACGCCGGATCGTTGTCGAAAACGGCCGCGAACGTGGGCAGCAGCTCGAAACCATAAGCCGACGCATTGTCGATCACCTCTTTCGCTTTCGCGGCGGCGAGGTCGTATTTGTCGGTTTGTTTCAAAGGCCAGCCTGCCATCGTCAGGTACACATCGGCCAGGAAAGCCTTCGCGGCACCTTTGTTGGGCCGTCCCGGATCACGCTTCGCGTTGGGAAGGTTGGTTTCGGCAATTTTGAGGTCGGCCACAATGAGGTCGTACACTTCCTGCGGCGTCGATTTTTTGACCGTCAACAACTCATCCGAATACTCTCCTGCGAGAACGAGTGGGATGTTCCCCCAGAACCGCGTGAGCCAGTAGTAGGAAAATGCGCGGATGAAATGCGCTTCGCCCATGATAATGTCGATCGTAGCTTTGGTACCCTGCGTTTTTTCCCAGTTGTTGATCACATTGTTCGCTCCCTGAATGGCTTTATAGCAACCATTGTAAACGGCATTGGAACGCTGGTTGGTCGTCGACACATTGAACTGATCGAACTCGCGCCAGTCGGCCTTGTTGCTCGCCGGGTGCGTGGTAACGTCGTCGGCGCCCAGCACGGCTGCATTGGCCGACGGGTGCAGAAATCCATAGGACCACTGGTTGCCCAGCCCCTTATACGCTCCCGTCAATGCCGATTCAAGACCGTCCTGCGTGGAAAGCACATTCGGCCCGTACAAAAGCCCTCTCGTATCCTCGTCAAGGTAATCGCTGCAACCAGCGCCGGTGAAGAGCAGGCTGGTTAGAAGAAGTATGGTTGTTTTTTTCATTGTAGAAGTTGTTTGCTGTGAGGCTATTGGCTGTAAGCTCTAAGCTTTAAGCTGGTTGCGTATCGCCACAGCGGAGTTTATATTTTTTTTATTTTCAATAAAACACTGGATTACCAGAATATTCTGAGCATAATGGCTTACAGCTTATAGCTTATAGCTTAAAGCTTAATGCTTAATGCTTACAGCCTCCCGCCCCTAAAATCCCAACGTCAGCCCCAGCGTATACACCTTCGCATTCGGGTAGGAGCCGCGGTCGATGCCGATTGCGGTGTCCGTGCTGGAACCTACGTTGCTTGTTTCGGGGTCCGGGCCGGTGTATTTGGTGATCGTGAGCAGGTTGGTCGCGCTGGCGAAGATGCGGATGTTCGCCTTGTCTTTGAAAACAGATGGCACCGTGTAAGCCAGACTGACGTTTTTCAACCGCACAAAACTTCCGTTTTCGACAAACCGGCTCGATTGTGTGAATGGCTGGTACGTTTTGGTGAATGCAGGAATGTCCGAATCCTCATTGCCCGGCCGGTAGTAGTCGCGGATTTCCGTCAGCAGGAACTGCCTCGCCTCGCCCGAGCCCGACATGGCGCCGGCACGGGTATAGTTCAGTTTATCCACTCCGAAAGCACCTTGGAAGAACACATTGAGCGTTAAGCCGCCATAAGTGAAGGTGTTATTCCAACCGCCCGTCATGCGCGGGAACGCCCGGCCTACGATCTGGAAGTCGTCGGTGGTGATCGCATTGTCGCCATTCACATCCTCATAATGCGGGTCGCCAGGCACGCGTCCCTGCTTGGCAGCGATATCGGCTTCGTCCGGTTTAAATGTGCCCAGGTATTTCAATCCCCAGTAAGAACCGAGCGACTGGCCGGGCATGAGCATAAATTCGTTGGTGATAGACATACCACCGCCCGCGCCCGTTCCTGTTCCAAGCCGCGGCAGGCCGCCCAGGCTTACCACCTCGTTTTTGAGGGTAGAAATGTTCAGGTTTGTTTCCCAGCTAAACTTGCCTTTTTCAATGGGTGTACCGCCGATCGCGAACTCAAATCCCGTGTTTTTGATCTCTCCCACGTTGCGCGTCTGCGTGCCGCCGCCGGCATAGTTCGGCAGCTGCACGTTCAGCAGCAGGTCGGTGGTGCGTTTGTTGAAATAATCCGCTTCCACATGCAGTCTGCCATTGAGGAATTCCATTTCGATACCTACGTCGGTTTGCGTGGTGGTTTCCCATTTGAGATTCCGGTTGCCCTGGTTGCCCTGGATCACACCGGCCGTTACCGCTGTGTTGTTGAAGCCCACCTGTGTAGAGTTGTAAGGCGAGAGCGTTGCATAGGGGCTGATAGCCTGGCTGCCGGTTTTCCCCCAGCTCCCCCGAAGTTTCAGGTTCGAGAAAACGTTGAGATTTTTGATAAACTCCTCCTCCGAAAGCCGCCAGCCTACCGCTACCGACGGGAATACGCTGTTTCGGTTGTCCTTCGCAAATTTGGAGGAACCATCGCGGCGAATGGCGGCGGTGATCAGGTATTTGTCTTTGAATGCGTAGTTCACACGGCCGAGCAGCGAGAGCAATGTCCATTTGGAGAATGCCGAATTGACCGTCGCGGCCGAGTTACCGCCAATGTTGTCGTAGCCCAGCTGCGGGAAACGCAGGCCATTGGCGGTGGCGGTAAAGTTCTTATCGGTAAACTGCTGCGTTTCCAGCACGGCCACTGCGGTAATGGAATGGTTACCGAAGGTGCGGTTGTAGTTCAATGCATTGGTATTCTGCAAAGTCACCTGGTCGGAAGAGTAGCGCGTCGCATTCGGGTTGTTGTTCGAAAGGCGCTTGCCGTTGAAATTCTTGTTCTGCGCGTCGAGATAGTTGATCGCATATTGCAGGTCGAGCGAAAGGCCCTGGATCGGAAGTTGGTAAGTGAGTCCGCCGATGGCATTGATGTTCATGCGCTCGGTGTCGATGGATTTGTCGTACAAATGATCCAGCGGGCTTCGGCTCACCGAGCCGGTCGGGTCGTTAAAGGTCGGTTGGCCGTCGGCGCCATATGCGGGCGTGGTGGGTGCCCATTGCAGCGCCTCGATCAGCGCTCCGCCGCCATCGGTGTTATGGTTGGCCGTTTTGGCGCCGGAGAGGTTCAGGCGAAGCGACAGGTTTTTGTTGATCTGAGTATTTAAATTGGTCCTCAGAATGTAGCGTTTGAAACCACTGTTGTTCACGATACCCTTCTGATTCACATAGTTACCCGAAATCAGGAACGATGTTTTCTCGTTCGCACCGGAAACGGTTACCTGGTGCTGCTGGCCACTGCCTTTGCGGTACACCAGGTCCTGCCAGTCGGTGCCGCCGTTTCTTTTGAAATCGTCCACCTGCTGCTGCGTGAACGGCGCATTGGAGCCGGTAGCGAGTGCCCGTGCATTCACGATTTCGGCAAATTCGCCGGCCGGCAGGATATCGAACCGTTTGATCACGTTCGAAACGCTTCCCTGGCCCTCATAGCTTACTTTAATGCCTTTGCTGCCTTTTTTGGTGGTGATAATGATCACACCATTGGCCCCGCGGCTACCGTAAATGGAAGTCGAAGCCGCATCTTTCAGTACTTGGAGCGATTCGATGTCATTGGGGTTCAACAGGTTATAGTTAGCCCCTACAAAACCGTCGATCACATACAATGGGTCGTTGTTGCCCAGTACCGAGTTGGCGCCGCGCACGCGCACTTTGGAATCGCCGCCCGGCGCTCCGTTGGATTGCGTCACCTGCACGCCGGCTGCCCGTCCCTGCAACACCTGGTCGAGGCGTGTGATGGGCTGCTGGGAGAATTCACGCGTCGACACGACGGATAATGCGCCCGTCACATCCGTTTTCCGCTGCGTACCATAACCCACCACCACGAGCTCGTCGAGGCTCCGGGAGCCCTGCGACAATTTGATGTCGATAACCGATCGGTTACCGATCTCGACCGTTTGACTTTCATAACCGATAAACGAAAATACCAAAGTGCCGCTGCCAGGCGCATTGATCACGTAATTGCCATCCCCATCGGTAACGGTGCCCTGCGAGCTGCCGCTGATCAGGATGCTCACACCGGGGAGCGCTGCATTGTCCTGATCGGTCACTTTTCCCGTGATCCTGGCGTTTTGGGCCAGCACGGAGCCGCCCAGGCCCAGGAAGACCAGGCATAAACTGAATAGTTTTCTCATGGATTTTAATAGATAGATTTACATAAAACAATAAAAATCACCAGTCCACCACCGACCCGTCCAGCGCGTTATAGCTTTCAGGGTTTTTCCAGTCGTGGCCTATTTTGTCTTTCAATGCGTCCTCATCGAGTTCGACGCCGAGGCCGGGTTTGGTGGGTACCATCACCGTGCCGTCTTTTTGCAGTTTGAATGGCTCTTTGAGATAACCTTCACCGAGCGTCACCTGCTCCTGCACGAGGAAATTGGGCACGCTGGCGGCCAGTTGCAGACCGGTTGCGAGGGAAATGGGGCCCATCGGGTTGTGCGGGGCAATGGGAATGTAGTAGGCCTCGGCCATCCCGGCGATGATACGCCCTTCGGTAATGCCGCCGGCGTGGCACAAATCGGGCTGGATAATGCTGGCCGCGCCTTTTTCCAGGATTTCGCGGAAGCCCCATTTGGTGAATATCCGCTCTCCTGTGGCAATCGGAATGTGCGTGCCTCTGGCAATGTCCACCAGCGTGTCCACATTCTGCGCCTGGCATGGTTCCTCGACAAAAAACGGCTGGTACTGTTCCAATTCTTTGATCAGCACCTTGGAAGTCTGCTGCGGCACCGCGCCGTGGAAGTCGATGGCGATATCCATTTCCGGGCCGCCCGCCTCGCGCAGCGAAGCAAAATTGTCGGACGCGAATTTGATGAATGCCGGGTTTTCCACGATGTTGGCCGGGTTCTTTTTCGCCACGCCGGTTTTGATGATCGTATACCCCTCGGCCTTCCGCTTTTTCATGTCCTCGGCATTGGATGCCCGCCCGTAAATCCGGACGCGGTCGCGGGTGGGCCCTCCGAGCAGCTCGTGCACAGGTACGCCCAGGAGCTTGCCCTTAATGTCCCACAATGCCTGATCGATGCCGCTCAGGGCGCTGGTGAGAATGGGGCCGCCGCGGTAGAACGCGTGGCGGTAAATAGCCTGCCAATGGTGCACCACCGCGCGCGGGTCCTTGCCCACGAGGTACGGCTCCACTTCTTTAATGGCCGTCTGGATGGTCAGGGCGCGGCCTTCGAGCAACGGTTCACCGAGGCCGACAATGCCCGCGTCGGTGTGGATTTTGAGAAAAATCCAGCGGGGCTTCACCAGGAATGTTTCCAGTTTGGTGATCTTCACCTTGCCATAGGCCTGGAACGGCGTCGGCGCGGCGGCGTAAGAAGATTTCGGCAGCAGCATGGTGCCCGTCGCGGCAATGCCGAGCACCGACTGGATGGCCGCGCGGCGGGACAATGCGGTAGATTTAGGGTTGGTTTTCATAACATTACCAGTTGTGGATTGAGCCGTCCGGATTTTTCAGGATCGGGTGCGGGAACTTGGTTTTTTCTTTCACTTCCATGATGAAAGTCGCCTTTTTCGGATCGAATTTTACCCCCAGTCCGGGCGCGTCGTTGAGATACAGCTTGCCGTTTTTGAAATTGATATAATCCTCATTGAAGTAAGCAGGACGCTCCGGCTCACCGCCGCCCAGCTCCATCAGCGCCCGCGCCGGGCTGCTCGATCCGAGCACGTGTACCAATGTAGCCGTGGACAACGGCCCCGTGAAATGCGGTATCATGCCCACATAATGCGTTTCGCACATCGAAGCCAGCTTTTTAAATTCGCTGATCCCGCCCGTGTTCGGCAATGTGAAACGGGTGTAGTCGATCCAGCGGTTTTCGATGAACTCATTGCTGTCCCAGCGGTCGCCGAATTGCTCACCCACGGCAATGGGCACTTTGGTCATCGCGCGCACCGTTTTGTACACCGAGGGGTTTTCCGAGCGGATAATGTCCTCCACGAAATACGGTTCGAGGGATTCGAGCGCGTTGCAGATCTTAAGGCCGTCGGTCATATCGAACCGGGTGTGGAGGTCAATGGCCCATTTCCCGCCTCCGCCAACGGCCTCGTCGATACGTTTGCAGAAATCGATCGTTTTTTTGACGTTTTCATAAAAATCGAATGGCTGGTCGCCGTTGCCGCCTGTGGGGCCAATGCGGTACGAGCGCAGTCCGGCTTCGATGCAATCCCTGGCGCGCTCCTCCTCGGTCTTGGCCTTCGATGCCCGGAAACCCGTCGCGTAGCATTCCACATAATCGCGCGTAGCACCACCGAGCAGCTCGTATACCGGCACATTCAATGCCTTACCCTTAATGTCCCAAAGCGCCATTTCGAGCGCGCCCAATGCATGCAGCTTTTCGCGGCCCGGCGGGTAGAACATACCGCGGTAGACATTCTGCCAGATGTGCTCGATGCGGAACGGATCTTCGCCGATCATCATTTGTGCGCATTGTTCGATCATATCCTTCGAGCCTCCCTCGCCAATGCCGATAATGCCGCCATCGGTTTCGATCTCCACAATGCCCCGCGCCTGATTAAAGAGCGGTTTGTTATAACCCGGCGCCGCATAGTACCGGATTTTCGTAATCTTCATCTTCGAAGCCGCGCCGGAATCCGCAAACGGAAAGCCGGTCGCAAGCGCTGTGGTGCCCAGGAAGGCAGTTTTAATAAAATTTCTTCGTTGCATAATAACCACTTGTGCATTAAACGTTTAAGCATTTAAACCAAAAAATCAACCTTCCAATGCGCCGGTTTTCGCCTTTGACGATTCACGGGCGATAAGCTTGGCTTCCATTAAAATCTGCTTCATGCCCTCCTCCGGGTTTTTCAGTTTTTTCAGAAGAAACTCGACGGACGTTTTGCCCAGCATTTCAAGAGGCTGGCGCACGTAAGTGATCGGGCAATAGTAGAGGTCGAAAACCTCCGCCTGCCCGAAACTGACGATCGCCAGGTCGGACGGTACTTTTAACCGCAGCTCATTGATATATTTCAATGCATTGATGGCCAGGCCGTAAGTGGCGAATATCATGGCTTGCACACGCTGGTCGGAGGCCAGTACTTCGTCGATAGCTGTCCTTACCTCGCTGTCCATCGTTTCGAAATGGACTTCTTTCAGCCAGGCGTCGCGGAACTCGATGTTGTTGTCGCGTAGGGCGTGTTTGTACCCGCGCACACGTTCTTCCATGTGGTACATATTGGACTTGTAGGCCATGATGCCGATCCGTTCGTAGCCGCTTTGGATGAGGTGCACGCCCGCGTCGTAGGAGGCTTTGTAATTGTTCGTAGCCACGAAATCGGTCTGGATTTCGGGGAAATGGCGGTCCAGCAATACAAAAGGAATGTTACGCTCTTTCAGATAATGCACCTGGTTTTCGGAGCCTTCGCAGGACACGATGATGAAGCCATCCACCTGCCGGTTGATGAGGACATTCAGCAAATCCCACGATTTTTCCGCGTGCTCGTCGCAGCTGCCGATGATGACCGTGTACCCGTTGCGCTTGGCCTCGTCCTCCACAACGCGGGCGATGTTGGCGAAAAACGGGTTGGAAATATCGGCTATGATGAGCCCGATGGTGTGCGTCTTGCCGCTTCTGAGGCTTTTGGCAAGATGATTAGGCTGATAGTTCAGTTCTTTGGCTATCTGCCTGATTTTTTGGGCGATGGCCTCTCCCACCCTGGTTTCCTTTTCTTTGCCGTTGAGGACGTAGGAAACCAGGGCCGTGGAAACGCCCGCTTGTTGTGCAATATCTTTGAGCGATGCTTTTTTCATGGACGTATTAGCGTACCGTCAAATTTTCTTACTTGCCAGTTGGATTTCGTGGTAATCGGGAATTTGGCAGCGGCTTTCTCGTTGATATCCACGCCGATGCCCGGCACTTCGTTCACCGACATGTAGCCGTTTTTCATGGTAGGACAGCCCGAAAATACTTCCAGTGTTTTCTCATTGAACTGCACCGCCTCCTGAATCCCGAAGTTCCACACCGTGAGGTCGATATGCGCATGGGCCGAGTGGCCTACCGGCGACACGTCGCCCGGGCCGTGCCAGGCCGTTCTCACATTGAACCACTCGCCGAGCCGCGCCACTTTCATGGCTGGCGTAATGCCGCCGATTTGTGACACGTGGATGCGGATGTAGTCGAACCATTGGTTCACCATCGGTTCCAGGAACTCGTTGATGTTGTTGAAAAGCTCACCCATAGCCAGCGGCACGGTAGTGCTTTGGCGCAAGAGTTTGAACCACTTCATATTTTCGGGAGAAAACGGGTCTTCGATGAAGAATGGACGGTAATCTTCCAGCTTTTTGATCATATTGATCGCATTCATCGGCTGCACGCGTTCGTGAATGTCGTGCAGCAATTCCACCTCATCGCCGCATTGTTTCCGCACGGTTTCGAAGAGGATCGGAATAGCTTTGAGGTAAGCATTCTCGTCCATGTAATTATCGGTAGGCCCGCCGAAGCCCGCTTCCTTGAAATCGGGCTTTTTGGTGGTGCTGCCGACCGCCCCGTAACCGCCCTGCTGAATGCGGATGTAGCGGTAGCCCTGTTCCTGGATCTTTTTCACGCTTTCAACCACCTCCTCGGGCGTGCGGCCGTTCGCATGCGTGTAGCAAGGCACGGCGAAGCGCGATTTTCCGCCCAGCAGCTGGTAAAGCGGCATTCCGGCACGTTTTCCCTTGATATCCCACAAAGCCTGGTCGAGACCGCTCAATGCATTGTTGAGCACAGGGCCATTGCGCCAGTAGGAGCTCACGTAGGCCGCATTCCACATATCCTCGATGTTATCGACGTCCTTACCCGCACAGAATTCGTTGAGATACGTGTTGATCGCCACCAGCACCACTTCCGCGCGCTGCGTGAATGTGGCGCAGCCGAGCCCGTACAGGCCTGGTTCCGACGTTTCGACTTTCACCACGATGAGATTGGAACCCTGCGGCGCCGTGGCAATCGCTCGAACGCTTTTGATCGTCACGGGTTTCATCGCTTTGGCGTACTGAGGTGTTTCGCGGTCGGCGGCGAGGGCATTGGGAATGCCTCCGAACAGGCCCAGCAGGCCCGCGGAGCCGCTCAACCCCAGTGCCCGCATCGTATCGCGACGACTCATTCCGTTCTCTTTCATTTGTTTACGTTTAAAGGTTTAAGATTTACTTACACTATTTTTTGTCCCACCATATTCTCGTGTTCAGATCGTTGGGGCCCTGGCGGGCATTGGCGTCGTTCACGTTTTGGAGGTTCACCACAATCTCGCTGTCGGGGTAAGGCATGCGGCGGATAAAATCTTCCTTGATCTCCGAGCCGGGATAAGGGTTTTTCTTCAATGCCGGAAAGCCGCTTCGGCGGAAATTGGCCCACGACTCGTTTCCATCGAGGAAAGTCGCCACCCAGTATTGGGTATTGATCTGCTCCAATGCTTTCGCAGCGTCCAGCGGGTGTGCTTTCAGATAGGCGAGAATGGCATCTTCCTTAATCGCAGCGCTTGGGTCGTAGAGGGCCATTTGTTCGAGGTTTGCACGGATGCCTTTGGCGTAATAATCTGCCGCTGTGCCCGGTACCCAGCCGCGGACGGCCGCCTCCGCAAGGAGCAGCTGCACTTGTGCGTAGGTAATATGGAATTCGGGCGCATCGAGTTTCAGCACCGTGGTGAGGTTGATCTGCGTGAAATCCCAGAGGCTTACCACGCCGTTTTCGGCCAGTACGCTGTTGATCGTCACATCGTTATAGCCCATAGGCATACCGATCTGCACTTTCGGATCGGATGAGGCGCGTGCGGCGGTCTGTTCCGGGCCGCCCTTTGCGCCTACATACCGAACCGCGAACACAGGCAGGCGGGGGTCGTTGTTTTCTTTGAGATAATTCACAAATGGCGCTGCGAGGTAGAAATTGGTCTTTTCACGCGCCGCGAGGTGATTGGCAATGTAGTTGTTATAAATCGCCGTGTGGCGGATGATGGAGTTATCCGCATTGCTTTCAAAAACGCCGCCTGCGACGGCTTTGGCCACATAATTCTTGGCACCGTCGGAGTCAACCTTGGTGAGGCGCATGCCGGCGCGCAGCATGAGCGAGTACCCGAGTTTTTTCCACCGGGCTACATTGCCGCCGTAAAGGATGTCGGTAGTTACCGGCGGCTGGGCGGTGTCGAGCGCTCCGGCAGCTTCTTCGAGCTCTTTGAGAATGTCGCGGTAGATGGCTTCCTGCGGATCGTATTTCGGGCGGATCTCTTCGCTGATATAGCCTTTTCCCGCATCGAAATAGGGAATATCGCCATAAGTATCGGTCAGGATCATGAACGCGTAGGCTTTCCAGATGCGCGCCGCGTGGTAAATGTTGGCGCTCATCGGGTCGGCTTTCGTTTGCTCGGTAACCGCCACCAGCTGTTTGATCACGTTCCTGTAAAAATTAACCCACACGAGCGGCGAGTTGGAGTTGTTGAGCTGGTTGTAATTCCCGCCGGAAAGCGAGCTTCCATAGGGCGTAATCACCTGTTGCACAATGCCGAAGTTGTAGCAGAGCATACCCAGCGTCGATACGCCGTCTAGGTAAGTGGTGGCGATGATGGCCTTGTTGAGCATCAGCGACGGCGCGAGCGAGGTCGGGTCGACCTTATTGGTATTGATCTCGTCGAATCCTTCGTCGCAGCCCGTGACGAGCGTCAGCGACAGCAAAAGCGCGAGGATATATTTCGTAGTTGCTTTCATGGGATCGGCGGTTAGAATTTGACATTGAGGTTAAAACCAATGCTGCGGGTTGGCGGCAAGCCTGGCCAGAAATCGAGGCCGGTGGCATTGTCGGAAGAGTTGAGCACTTCCTCGGGGTCCATGTTTTCCGTCCATTTTTTGATCACCAGCACATTGTTCGCTACGGCGCTCAGGCGAAGGCCTTTCACAAACGATTTTTCAGGCAGCAGTTTGCCCAAGTCGTAGCCCAATGTGAGCTGCCGCAGCTTCCAGAAACCCGCATTCGATACAAAATCCTCATTGATCCCCAGCGGGTTGATCGATTCGTAGAATGGCTGCACGGCGGCTTTGGTCTGGTTCACCTCGCCATCGGGATTCACACCGTTACCGATCACAAAACCTTCGGCGCGGCCGGGCAGCGTGCGTTTCGAGAGCCCGTGACGCATGTAGTTGATGTTCCGTCCGGCAATCATCTTGTGCCCCAGTTTGAAATCGATCAACGCGGAGAGCGTAATGCCCTTGTAGTTGAATGTATTGGTAATCCCTCCAAAATACCGCGGCAATGCATTGCCGACATTCATCAGGGTGTTGTTCCGCATGGGCATACCGCTGTTTTTGTCGAACACCTGCCGGCCCTGCGCGTCACGCAGGTACGTGAACGTGTACAGCTGGCCCAGCGGCTTCCCTACGACCATATTAAGCGTGCGGCCACCACCTCCACCTGCGGTAATGACTGTATCCTTCTCCGCCAGACCGAGTTTGAGCACTTTCGAATTATTGTACGACACATTGAAACTCACATCCCAGCTGAAATCCTTCGTTTTCACCGGCGACCCCGTGAGCAGCAGTTCGATGCCCTGGTTCATGCTCCGGCCGACATTGATGAGCTGCGCGGTGTAGGACGACGCGTCGGAAATCTGCGCTGCAAGTATCTGATCGTCAGTAGTTTTGTGGTAGTATGTTAAATCAAAACCCAGGAGATTGTTGAACAACTTCATTTCCAGACCTACTTCGGCTTCCTTGATGCGCAGCGGACGCAGGTCCTTATTGGGGACAAGGGACGCATTAATGCCGCCCACCGGCACGAGCTGGCCCGATGGATTAGGGAAAGAATTGTTATCCACCGCGTAATACAATGCATTCGAGTAAGGGTTCACGTTATCCGAGCCCACCTGTGCATATGCCGCGCGCAACTTGCCGAATGTGATCCAGGCCGGGAGGTTCGGGAATGCCTGGGAGAAGATGAAGCTACCGGTTACCGAAGGATACAGAATGCTGCGGTTTTGTGGCGCAAGGGTTGAAAACCAGTCGTTTCGGGCCGTTACGTTCAGGTAGAGGAACTCTTTCCATGAAATAGTAGCCGCTCCGTACAGCGAATTGATCTTCTTTTCGGACAGGTTATAAAGCGGGTTTTTGACGCGTCCGTTCATCACCGTGTACAAGCCGGGCTGAATGAAGTCCTGCACGGTAACACTGTTGTAATCCATGCGGGCATAGCGCTGGTTTCCACCCAGGGTCACATCCAGGCCCAGGTTGCCGAATGTGTGGTTGCCGCCGAGAATAAAGTCAAGGTTACGCTCGGTGTTGCGGCGTACATCCTGTGTAAATGAGCCGTTTACATAGCCCACAGGTGCTTTGGCAATGGGCGCATAGCCGTTCGGAATGTTGTAGTCCTGGTTGCGGACGTAAAAATCCTGCGCCGCCCGGAGTTGCAGGTAGAGCCAGTCGGTAAACTGGTACTTCACCGCTACATTGCCGAAAAGCCGGTCGCGGGTGATGTTCTCGAAATGCTTGCTGAGCGAATAATACGGGTTATTCCGCACCAGAAACCTTGAAAACACGAACTCATCGCCGTTCGGCAGTGTCTGGTTTTGTTTCAATGCCTCGAAGGGCATGGAATTAGCCAATGTAAAAATCACCGTGGAAGTAGCAAAATCCTGGGCGTCGATCTGCGGCGGGTTCACATTCTTTTCCTTGGAATAATTCACGTTTCCGAATGCTGTGAGGCGTTTGGAAATGTTTTGCGTGAAGCCCAGGTTCACCACCTTGCGGTTGAATTTATTGTTTTCGACAATGCCGCGGTTGTCGGTATTCGCGAGCGAAAGGCTGAAACCGCCATTGGGGCCATTATTGGACACGGTGATGGTGTTGGTCATGTTCGTGCCTGTGCGATAGAATTTCTTCACACGGCCGCGCACCGGCTCATAGGGCCATGTTTCGTTGTCGAACAGCACCTGCGTCATGCCCGGCTGGAATTTCTCTCCAAAGCTCCACACACCCGACGTCGGATTTTCGGTGGTAGGGCGTTTTCCGCCTTCTCCCTGGCCATATTCGTACTGAAAATCAGTGAAATCCAACGGCGTATCGGTGGTGAAGTTGAGGTTATAATCCACGCCGATCCCCTGCCCGGTACCGCGGGTTTTGGTGGTGATCATCACCACCCCGTCCTTCGCGCGGGAGCCGTAAAGCGCTGCCGCGGTGGCGCCTTTGAGCACCGTCATGGACTCGATATCGTCGGGGTTAATGCTCGACAAGCCGTCGCCGCCGTCGGAATTGTTGGCCGAGCGCTGCCCATAGTCACCGCCGCCGGCGAAGTTGGAATTATCGATCGGCACACCGTTCACGACAATGAGCGGGTTGTTCTGCCCATTGAACGACGACTGCCCGCGAATGCGGATTTTGGCCGTGCCTCCCGGGCCGGTGGATAGCGACGAAATGTTCACACCCGCCATTTTTCCCTGCAAAGAGCTCACGACGTTGGGCGTGCGGTTGGTGGAGATCTGGTCTGCATTCACGGTGGCTGTGGCGTACCCGAGCGTTTTGGCTTCCCGCTTGATACCCAGTGCGGTAACTACCACTTCTGTTAGGCTCTTGGATTCCTGCACGAGCTGGATGTCGATCACCGACCGTGTGCCTACGGCCACAGTCTGGCTGGTGTAGCCAATAAACGAAAACACGAGCGACGCCTTGGCCGGAGCTTCGAGCGCATACTTGCCCTCGGAGTCGGTAACGGTGCCCTGCGACGTGCCGCTAACCAGGACATTCACGCCGGGCAGCACTTCCTTGCTGTCGCCGGTGACGGTCCCGGTGATCCGGCTGTTTTGGGCAAAAACCGCACTGCAACCCAGCATGAGCAGCAGCACGAGCATTGTAAAACATTTCTTCATCACATCTAATGGGTCAAATTCAGGGTGAATGGCTATGCAACACATACACGAAAACCGTAATCGCTCACGGACACGAAGGCTAGGAATAGTAAGGCAAAAAAATATCCTGACGAACGCCTGAAATGGCGAACGATCATATATATACGCAAACTAACAGGGCGATGTATCCGCCGATTAAACGCGGAAAGGACACGCTGGCTCCTTCCATGCACCACACACAGGACGAGTCCTGCACACCAGTTTTTCTTTAAACGATTAAGCTATTTCAAAACCAATCTGGATGATCGCGAATGTATTAGTCAGGTTGTTAAATGATGGTATCAGTAATGGGTGGCTTGCTGACTTGCCTGGAAAAGCAAGGAAATATAAAATATGATGTCTTTAATATTTTATACTTATTCTTCTTATAAGGAAATATTGTGACCAAATGTAGATTTAATCGATTAAACAACAAAATTTAGGAGAAAATATTTTTACTATTATTTCTAAAAATAAACACATTTGTACGCTACGGGGTTCGAAAACGGGTCAAATGCCTAAAACCGCTGTTCGGATAACCATTCGTCCGCTCTGTGTAAACAACGGTTACCCTACGCCTTAGAAAGCGTAAATTTGTACAATCCTCTATGGTTCGTAATCTATCCATCCTATCAATGACATGCATTAAACGTATGCTGGAACAATCCGGGCTGCCGCTCACGGTCGGGCAGTTCTGGTGGTATTCCTTCTGCTACTGGGGCATTTTTGCCGTGATAACGTTTGGTCAGCTTATGATGCTTTGGCTATTAAAGATGGGTGTGGCTATGCAACCGCACGAGATGTTCGTCTGGCTGCTCGACGGGCTGTTCTGGTGGTCTACCACCCCGCTCGTCCTGTACGCGTCCATCCGTGTGCCGGTGGCGTTCAAGGTGCGCGACGGCTCGTCGATCATCAAACCGATCCTGTTCCATTTGTGCATTGTCACGTTTCTGAATATTTTCATCAATGTCCTGCATTTCTACATCACCAATCCGCTGATGTACCGCGCCGTGGGCCGTATGGTACCGCTGGAAAACTACCTGTTTTCATTTTTCATTGCCTACACGGCCAGTTTCGGGCAGTACCTGTTGCTGGTGGTGGGTTTCAACAAGGTATCCTACATTTACCGCTACCAGCAGCTCAAACAGCAGCATTTCGAAAGCGAGCTGCACAACGAGCAGCTTCGCGGCCAGCTGGCCAATGCGCAGTTGCAATCGCTCAAAATGCAGCTCAACCCGCACTTTCTTTTCAACACCTTACACAGCGTGGTGAGCCTCATGGTAAAAAACGACATCCGCAAAGCCACGCTCATGATTACCACCCTCAGCGATTTGCTGCGTGCAGTGCTGGTGAACCAGTCGGCCGATTTTATCCCCTTGCAGGAAGAACTGAAACTGACCCGGCAATACCTCGACATCCAGCAGATCCGCTTTCAGGACCGCCTGAAAGTGGAATACCACATCGACCCGGCCTCGGAACTCTACCCCGTGCCCCAGCTGATCCTGCAACCGATCGTCGAAAACTCGATCACACACGGCATTTCGGACATGACCACCAACGCGCTCATCAGTATCACGAGCCATGTAAGTGCCGCGGGTATGCAGGTAACGGTGTACGACAACGGCCTGGGTGCCGCCTCCCGTAAAACCACCAAAGGGATGGGCCTCGGCTTGCAGAATACATTGCTCAGGCTGCAACAGGCCTACGGCACAAAAGCCCGGCTCGAATTTCAGCAGCCGGTTGGGGGCGGAACGTCTGTGACGTTGCATTTTGAAGGTAGAATCGAACAAGGTGACAATGGAGGAAGCAGGAGTGGAAATATTTAAAATAACATAAGTATATCAAACGCCGCCCCGGAGGGGCTACCTGTTTATAGCAACGAATTCCTGCTTGAATTTACCGGCTCCATAGGAGCCTCCTGCGGCGCGAAACAGGATGCCCCTACGGGGCACAAACGGTGCGATTCGACATTTGTGCTAGAAACAGGATGCCCCTACGGGGCGCAATGAACATAAACAACCCCGATAAATCATGAAATACCGCTGCCTGATCATTGACGACGAAGTGCTGGCGAGGGACGTAATCAGAACATTTGTACAGCATGACCATTCCATTGAAATCACCGACGAGGCTGCCAACGGCTCGGAGGCGGTGGTAAAAATATTGCAGCACCGGCCCGACGTCGTTTTTCTGGACATTCAGATGCCCGAGCTGGATGGATTCGCCGTGCTGCGCGAGGTGTGGCCGCACCATCAGCCATTTGTCGTGTTCACGACCGCATTCGACCAGTATGCATTGCGTGCATTCGAGGTGAATGCAATCGATTATCTGCTCAAACCTTTCGACGAAATCCGCTTTCACCAGTCGCTGGGGAGGCTGAAAGAGCGGCTCAGCCAGAAGTCGCAGCCGCGCATTGAAGAACTGGTGAACAACCTGCTTCGCGAACAGAAGGATAAGGAAGAAAATTACCTCCAACGGTTGCTCGTGAAGGAAGCGGGGAAAATGTACCTGGTCAAAACGGACGATATCACGCATTTCTCGGCGGATGGAAACTACATTTCCGTTTACACCTTGCAGAAGAAGGTTTATACGGTTTACGAAAGCCTGGGCAGCCTCGAAAGCCGCCTCGATCCGGCGGTCATGATCCGCGTCGGCCGCTCCAACATCGTGAATATGAATTTCATATCCGAGCTGGAAACGTACTTCAACGGCGAGTACATTATCCACCTGTCCACGGGCGAAAAAGTGAAATGGACACGTGGTTACCGCGACAATATCAAGGCGTTTATCACCAAAATGGGGTAACCGCCGGATACGGTTCACGTTTCGAAATGCACGTTTTAGATAATAAAAAATCCGGATCAGACATTTTTGATACGCATTTCAACGATTCGGCGCGCAAATTTGTCACACTGGATAGCTTCCGCTTCCTGCGGACGGCACAACCTGAATTTCAATTGCAATTAAATCCGTTAGCCATGCTCTTCAAAACCTCTACTACTGTAACCTCGGCGATTGACGCGCTGCTTCGAAACCACAAAAGCCACCGCCAGTTCCTGGCCTTTTCGGCCATTCTGGCGATGGTTATTCTCTGGAAAATCATCGCAGGCACAAACGCCGCCAGCCCCGGCGAAACCGTCCATTCCACAGAAACCGCTTCTACCGACCAGAAAATGGCGGGCATGAAATGGAGCTACGACGAACTGGCCCACAAGCTCATTATTGAAAACACCGACCTCGCCTATGTCGAGATCGGTGCCGGTTTCAGTAAGGGAATCGGGCGGGCATTCAGCAAGGTAGCCCGCCAAAACAGCGGCAAGCGCGTGTTAGTTAATTTGTAATCAGGCTAAGCCTGTCAATAGGCCGCTTCCAGCTCGGCTTCCTGTGTCACTTGCTGCGGCTCCACCTTGGGCGGCAGCAATTTGTACATCACCGGCGTCACGAGCCGCGACAGCAGCGTAGAGCTGATCAACCCGCCGATCAGCACGAGGGCCAGCGGCGAATACAATGCGCTATACTCGATCACCAGCGGCAGCAAGCCACCGATGGCGGTCATGGAAGTGAGGAGGATCGGCACGAAACGGATTTCGCCCGCTTCGATAATGGCTTCTTCGATGCTCTTGCCCTGTTCGCGAAGCTGATTGGTAAAATCGACCACCAGCAGCGAGTTTTTCACTTCAATACCCACCAGCGCAATGAAACCGATCGTGGCGGTGAACGACAGCGTTTCGCCCGTCAGGAACAGCATGGCCAGGCCGCCTACAATGCCCAGCGGAATCACCGACAGCACAATGAGAATGCTTTTGAATGTTTTGAATTCCAATATCAGCACACCCAGAAAGCCGAACACCGTGATCAGGATAATCAGCCCGAGGCCGCCGAAACTTTCCTCCTGGCTTTCTTTTTCACCGGCCACTTTGAAATGCTGACCTTCCTCGAACTTGAATTGGTTGAGCTTCGCGGTGATGCCCTCATTCATTTTTTGAACATTGTAGCCCGGCTTCGCGAATGCCGAAACAGTCACGTAGCGGTCTTTGTCATAATGCCGGATCTGGTTCGGCGAGCTTTCCATTTCGATCGTCGCAATGCTTTTCAAGGGAATGCTCGCACCCGATGCCGACGTGACATACAGTTTGTCAAACACGCTGTAATCCTGCGTAGCGGCATTGCGCGGCACAGATACATTGATATTGTAGCTATCCGCCTTGCCCACATCCTCACGGAAGGTGGCCACATTCAGGCCCGCGGCCCCCAGCCGCACCGTGCGATCGATGTCGGCCGAGGAAATCCCGAGCGTGCCGGCTTTCTGCTTGTTGATATTGATGCGTAAGTCGGTCGGTTGCACGAGCAACGGGTTGTTGACGTAAATGGTGCCTTCGGTTTTGGCGAGCAGGTCGGCCACGCGGAAAGCCGTTTTGCGCAGGTCGTCCAGGTCCTCGCCATAAATGCGGTAGGCCAGCGGCGCCTCGATCAGCGGGCCTTGTTCAAAGTCTTTTACCTTGATTTCCGCACCGGGGTAACCTTCAAGTTTCTTACGGAGTTTTTCGATCACAGCCACCTTTTCCTCCGTTTCGAGGCCCGCTACCTGCACGAAAATTTCGGCAAAATTCTCGCTCTCATTTCTTTGAACTACATTATAATAAACCCGCGGATTACCCTTGCCCACGTTCGTCGCGAACGATGAAATGAGCGGTTCCTGCTTCAACACACCCTCCACATAGCGGGCTATCTCATTGGTTTTCTTCAAATTCGTGCCTTGTGGTGTTTCAATGTCGATCAGGAACATGGGTTTTTCCGATTTGGGAAAAAGACTGTTGCCGATAAGCGGTACCAATGCGAGTGAGCCTGCGAATATCAATCCGGCAATTGCCAGCGTGGTTTTGGGCCAATGCAATGCGCGGTCGAGCACGCTGCCGTAGGTTTTGTGAATGCCTTTTTTCATACCGCGGAGCAACCAGTTGCCATCTTCGGAAGCATGCGGTTTCAGGATCACGCTCGAAAGAAAGGGAACAACCGTGAGCGATACGAGCATGGAAGCAAACACGGTGGTAATCACCGACATCGGTAAGCTGCGGATAAAATCACCCGCTCCCTCGGGCAGAAATACCAGCGGCAGGAATGCGAAAATGAGCAGGATCGTACAGCCTACCACCGCCAGGCCGATCTGCGACGACGCTTGAATGGCTGCCTGCACTTTGCCATAACCCATGCGGAGGTAGCGCTCGATGTTCTCGACAACCACAATGCTGTCGTCCACCAGGATACCCAGCGCCACGATCATCCCCACAATACTGAGCTGGTTAATGTTGAAACCGAGCAGGTTCATCATCGTGAGCCCGATGGCGAGGGAAAGCGGAATGGAGATCATCACCACCAGCGACGCCCGCGTGCCAAGCGGCAGCAAGGTGAGCAAAACCAGCAGAATGGCAATCGCGAAATCCCGTGCGAAATGCGACAGCCGGGTGTCCACACTGCCGGCCTGATCGAACACTTTCACAAGTTCGATGTTCGCGGGGAGGTCCTTTTCAAATGCGGCCGCCACGGGTTCCACCTGGTCGCGCACGGCAATGATGTTTTCGCCTTCTTTCTGGCTCACATTCACGAAGCTGCAACGGAAGCCGTTCAGGCGGGTAATGTGCGTTTCGTCCTCATAACCCATTTTTACGTCGGCTACGTCTTTCAGATACACAATTTTGCCATTCGAACGCGATACTACGGTGTTGGCCACCTCGTCGAGCGTGCGGTAGCTGCCGGAGGTTTTGATGTTCAGTTTTTTGGTAGCCATACTGATGCTCCCGCCGGGAATATTCACGCCTTCGCTCTGCAATGCGCCCACGATCTGGTCCTGGGTCAGTTTCTGCTGCGCGATTTTTTGCAGGTTAAGGTTCACTTTCACCTGAGGCTCGGGAATGCCGGAGTAGTCTACCTTTTTCAAGGTTTTGATCTTTTCCAGCCGCTCTTTGAAATCTTTGGAATACTTCTTCATCTGCGCGTACGTCGCATTTTCGCTGATGAGCGCGTACTGGTAAATGCTTACGTCGGAAGGGATCTGTTTGTTAATGCGGATGTCGGCGATATCGGCGGGTAGCTGCGAGCGGAGTGCGTTGATCTCCCTTACCACTTCCTGGTATTTATCGTCCGGGTCGGAGCTGTATTTGTACATTATCTGCATTACCGCGAGGCCGTCGCGGATGTCGGTGATAATGTGCTTCATATCGTCGAGTTCGTTGAGCTTCTTTTCCATCGGGTCCACCACGAGCTGCTCCATGTCTTTCGGATTGGCGCCGGGGTACACCACTACCACGGTAAATTGCGGCGGATGGATGTCCGGGTCCTCGCTTCGCGGCATTGTAAACAATGAATATAGTCCCAGCGCCAGCACACCCAGGAAGACCACCAGCGTAAACTGGTAATTCTTGACTGCAAATTCAGGTAATTTCATGGTTAATGCGGTTGAAATGGGTTACTGAACTACTCTAATCGCCGAACCTTCGGCCAGGTAAGCCGATCCTTCGCGGATCACGCGCGCGCCGGCACCGATACCGGCCAGGATAAATGCCTTGTCGCCTTCCAGGAATGCCACTTTCACGCGCTTTTTCTGTGCACGGTTTCCATCCGCCACAAACACGAATGCGCTGTCGTTCTCGCCTTCGATCAATGCGTCCACGGGGATGGACACCATGCTCGTTTGTTCTTTCGGGTAAATGTGCACTTTGGCAAAAAGGCCGCTGGCGAGCCTCGCTGCGGGTTTATTCAGCGCAATTTCAACCTGGTATAGCCCCGAAACCGCGTCGCTCACCTGCGCGAGGGTTTTCACCCGGCCTATAAATGTCTGCGGGTAGGCGTCGAAGGTAATTTCCGCTTGTTCGCCCCCTTTCAGCCGGGCCCAGTCCTTGTCGGTGAGGCCGCATTTCACCACCCAGTCGGTGCTGCTTGTGCTGCTCACATGCAGCACCGGCGTGCCGCCCTGCACCTGCTCGCCGGCGTTCTGCAATTTCTGCATTACCACACCGTCGGCAGTGGAGAATATCTTCGTTTGCGACAAGTTAAATTTGACGATATCGAGCTGTTTTTCAGCGAGTACCAATGCACTTTGGGTGTTTTCGAGCTGTTCTTTCGTAGCCACGCTATCGCGGTAGAGATTTTGGACCCGACGTGCATCGCGCTGTGCTTTCAGGAAGTTCTCTTCGGCCTGACCCATCTGGGCGGCTATTTCCGTGGTGTTGAGCGATGCCAGAAGCTGCCCTCTCCGCACCTTGTCGCCTTCTTTTACCAAAATATCTTTGATAATCCCCCCGATTTTGAACGATAGCCGGGCTTCATTTTCCGAACCGAGCAGGCCGGATGTTTCCACGGCCTGCGCCTGGGTTAATGCCGCCGAGCTGATGATCTTTACGGGAATGGTGTCGTCGGTTTTCTCCGGCTTCTTTTCTTCCTTGCACGCAGACGTGAAGAGCGCGGCCGCGAGTACGTACGCATATATGATCGGATGTGTGGTAGCTTTCATTTCATTTTCAGTTTGTGAATAAATAACTCGCCTTCGCGCGCTCCAACTCAGCGGCGCGGGTCTGGACGTTGAGATAGGAAATACTTTGTTGCAGCTGGTCGGCGATGAGCCGGTTTTGCGCATCGAGCAGTTCAATGTACAGCAGCTGGCCTTCGCGGTAGAGCTTTTGCTGGTCCTGGTAATATTGCTGTGAAAGTGCGGTTTGGCTTTTGGCTGCACGATAAGTGAGCACCGCCGATTGAAAGCTATTAGCAGCCGTTTTGCTCTGCAATTGCAGTTGTTGTTCTACCTGACTGATCTGCTCGCCGGTCGCTTTTTGTTCCAGCTCGGCCTGTTTCACTTTGTATTGCGTGCGGTTGTGGGCAAACACCCGCCAGTCGAGCGTTACACCGAAAAGATAATATCGTGTATCGCGGTTGAAACTCACAAAATCACCCTGCGAACCGAGGTCAATGAACGTCGACAGTTTTGGCAATGCGCCCGCCCGCGCCAGCTGGCCCGACAATGCATTGAGCCGCGACAACGATTCCAGCTTCGCCAGTTCCTCCCTCCTACCCGCCGCGATCGTGTCGGTCAACACACCCGATTCGTCCGGTTGCTCGATTTCAAGCGTGTTTTCCAAAGGGCTGTTCAGTAAAAAATTGAAATACGCCCGGGCATTCACCGACTGGTTACGCGCGTCCACCAGCCGGGCCTCCAAGCCGATCAATTCGTTTTCCGACCGGCTGATCACCGTCCTTATCGCCTTATCGTTCTTGACGAGCGCCTGGTTGAACCGCAAATTCTCGCGGGCCAGCGTAACAGCGTTTTCCAGAATGTGTATCGCCTCATCTGCCTGCTGGCAGGCATAGTACGCCACTTTGATCTCCTTCACTAACTCGCGTCTGTAAACGTCCACCTCCGCCTGCTGCAAATGGATCTGCTCTTTCCGGATTTTGGTGTTGTAGTTGATTTCCGCATTGTAGAGCGGTAATGAAGTCCGGAACCGGGCATCGTAATAATTGCGCGGGTTAAACGTCTGGCTCACATTCTCGACCTTAGGGAACGCCGAAGAATTAGTGAGCTCGTTCAGAGAGCTGTACACCGGGTTCAGCAGATCGCCGATCGGGATGCTGATTTTCCGGCCGCCGCGCGAGTCGAGGTATGACGTGCTGAAATTGACCTCTGGATAAAAGAACGTGCGAGCTTCTTTGAGCGCGAAGAGGTTCCTTTCGAGGATAAAGCGCTGTTGTTTAAGCCCCTGGTTGTTCCGCAAGCCCTGATCCACGTAGCCTTGCAGGCGTGTGTCCTGCGCCAGAACGGGCGCGGCGAGGCTCAGCAAAGGCACAAGAAGGTACTGCCAATGCCGGGGCATCGGTTTCAAAAATCGAATCATAATAAGTAATGTTTACTTTATAAACAGTGTTTAGTTGACGGCAAAATTTTTTAGGTTTTGATATTAGCTAAAAAAAGATCGAACGAATGGTACAACATCTGCCGCGTGGCGTCGTCGGGCAGCATCAAAATGCACATGCGCTCGCGAACATAGAGCGATACTAGCCCGTGCACATACGACCACACCTGGATTGCCGTCACGTGTAAATCGGCCTGGCGGATCTTGCCCTGTTCCAGACAAGCTGCCAGCGTTGTGATCAGATATCCGAACGCGCACTCGCCGGCTTTCCACTTTTCCTCGTTTTTGATCTGCTCCATCGGCGCGCGCATGATGAACATCAGATCGTAATAGTCGGGGTTGGAAAGCCCAAATTCAATGTACGTTTTGCCCAGCGCCGCGAGCCTTTCAAACGGGTCGGCAATCACATCGTGCTGCCGCAAATGCTTATCCAGGATATCGAACGCATTCTCGTGGATTACATAAAAAATTTCATCCTTATCCTTGAAATACAGATAGATCGTAGCAGGACTGTACTCGATATCCTCGGCAATGTTACGAATGGACGTCTTGTCGTAACCTTGCTTTAAAAACATCCTGGTCGCCGATTCGATAATCAGATTCCTCATTTCCTGCTTCTCCCGCTCTTTTCTTTCCTTAATCGCCATGCTTTTGTAATTACGATGTGAATATAGTAAACACTGTTTAGTAAATGCAAGATGTTTACCAAAATAAAGGAGGAATGGCGAAAATCTACCGATGAGCGGAGGTAAAAATAAACAATTCAGCGTCTCCGGAGGCACTTTAAATACTTTTAAACCATTTAATACTTTATTTCTTTCAATACGTATTATCCAAATAAAACGCCGCACAGCCCTGTCGGCAGTGCGGCGTTTTAGCCGGATCAGAAGAGCCGAAGCGCTACGCCACGGAGAGCAACCTCCGGTTCATAGCACTCACCCGAATACCTTTCAGATATTTCGTGCGTTCTTCAATTTCGTTTTGGTAACGGAAGGTGTAGCCCGCACCGGCGAGGCGTTTGAATTCGCGCGTTACTTCTTTGAGTTGCTTGCGCGAGATGCCGCTGTATTCGAGTTGGAGCAGCTGCGAACGCTCGGGCGTGGATTTTTTGAGTTTCCAGTATTGCGGATGGTTCGGGCCGATTGGCTCGCGGAAATCAATGTCGTGTTTTTCGCGGATCAGAAATTCGTAATCGATCACGATTTCGCTGCGGCTGCGGGCCACCTGCCCTTTTACGACGATCTTGGCCTCCCGGCCGACGCTCAGATGAAATATTTTTTCTAATACCATAAGGTTCAGTTAATAGGAGTTGATGCGGTTACATTGCAAATATCATTCCAGCAGTACTAGGCTACGTTTGAATTATTAGTCTACTTATTTTATAGACAAAGTAAATTAAAAATTATTGTTTCACAAAGAATGGGTTACAAAAGTTCGTTTCAAGGCTGATAAACTTCTTTTGTAGAACAAATTTCCCCATCTTGCCGCACTCACTTTTCCCAAACCCGCTAATGATGAACATCTCCATAGCCCGATGGCTCTGCTTTGCCGTCATGCTGATCGTGTCCTTCGGCACGCGCCACGCGCTCGCGCAATCCAAACCGAATATCATTGTTTTCCTCGTCGACGATATGGGCTGGCAGGATACCTCGGTGCCATTCTGGAATAAGCCGACCGATTTCAACCGCCGCTACCGTACGCCGAACATGGAACGGCTTGCGCGCGAAGGCATGAAGTTTACCAATGCCTACGCCATGCCCGTGTGTACGCCCACCCGCGTGAGCCTGATCACCGGCGTGAATGCGGCCCACCACCGCGTGACGCACTGGACGTCGCCGGATAAGGACAAAAACACCGATTATGCCGACAAAGCGCTCGAAGCCGTCGACTGGAACATCAATGGTTTCAGTCCCGTTGCCGGTGTTCCGCATACTTTTCACGGCACAGCATTGCCCGAGGTACTGCGGCAAAACGGCTACTACACCGTTCACAGCGGCAAGGCGCATTTTGGGTCTGCCGGCACGCCGGGTTCGGACCCTGTGAATCTTGGATTTGAGATAAACATCGCGGGTAGTTCCATTGGACATCCGGCCAGCTATTCGGGAAAGGCCAACTACGACAGCCCCGTGAACGGCAAGCCTAACCGCAATGCCGTGCCCGGCCTGGAAGCCTACCACGGCACGGACACATTCCTGAGCGACGCCATCACGACCGAAGCATTGAAGGCGATCGCTAAGCCGGTAGCAGAGAAAAAGCCGTTTTTTCTCTACCTCTCGCATTACGCCGTCCACATTCCGCTCACGGCCGATCCACGCTTCCTGAACCGCTACCTCGAAGCCGGCCTGGACAGCACCGAAGCCAAATACGCGGCATTGGTGGAAGGAATGGACAAAAGCCTCGGCGATGTGCTCCGATACCTCGATGAGCAGAAGATAGCCGATAATACAGTGGTACTTTTCATGTCCGACAATGGCGGCCTGAGCACTTCACCCGCACGCGGCGGCAAGGCGTGGACGCATAATCTGCCCTTGAAAGCCGGAAAAGGCTCCGTGTACGAAGGCGGCATCCGCGAGCCGATGCTCGTGCGGTGGCCCGGCGTAACCAAAGCCGGCTCGGTAACGGAGCAATACGTGATTATTGAAGACTTTTTTCCAACCATTCTCGACATAGCTGGCGTGAAGAATGCCCGCACCGTTCAGCAAGTGGACGGCAAGTCATTCCTGCCCATCCTGAAAAACCCCGCATTCAAAGACGAACGCCGCGGACTGGTATGGCACCACCCTAACCGCTGGATAGCCGCCGAAGGACCGAATATCCATTACGCCAGCGCATTCCGCCAGGGCGACTGGAAGCTGATTTACGATTACCGGCAGGCGAAACTGGAATTGTACAACCTGCGTACGGACATTGGCGAAGAACATGACGTGGCTGCGTCCAATCCATTGAAGGTGAAAGAATTGGCCAATCTGCTTTCCAGACAGCTGAAAACCTGGGGCGCACAATGGCCGGTTTCCAAAAAAACGGGCAAACCTGTTCCACTACCGAACGAACTGCCAGGCCTGTAAACAAAACACCTCCCGGGAAGCCCCAGGAGGTGTATTCGCTTTACTCAACGTGTACAAGACATGTACAATGTTTTGCACGTTAAAATATAATGCCGGCGTAAGCTATTGTCCTACAAATTCTTATCTAACGGACGCTCAACCTTCATCACCGGCATTCTTTGCCTTTATTAAAAGGGAATAAGCATTGCGAATGACCACTCTCGACGCTGCGTCGATGCCTGCCGCGCTGATCTGCTGAAAACCATCCATTATCCCGCCCGGCACGATTTCCACCATTTCGAACTCACCCGATTCCCGCTCCACGAAAACGAACGATTTGTTTTCCCAGCGAACCACGGCATCTTCGGGCACCGACATGGCTTTGCTGCCGGACACGGATACTTCGCCGTTCATAAACATCCCGGGCACAAGCGACGGGCTGTACCGATCAAAATGGCAATGTACTTCCGCCAAACGGTCGTCGGTGAGGCTTTTTCCAATGAGGATGATTTTGGCTGTGAATTTCCGGGAGGGGTCACCATTGGTGTAGGCCGTCACGCGCTGGCCGACAGATAATGTATGCAAATCCTTTTCGAATACATGCAATGCAAGATGAATATCTTTCGGGTCGACGAGCTCGAACAGCATGTCCGTGGGCGCGGTGTATTTGCCTACATTCACGTTCACCCTCGATACGAAACCGTCGATCGGCGAAAGAATCGGGACTGTTTTCGAAATATGGTCCGCGCTCAGTTTGGCGGGTGCGATGCCGATCACTTCCAGCTTGCGCGCCAGGGCGTTCATGAGAATCCGCTGCGTTTCCATTTCGGCCTTAGCCTGCTGCAAAACCTTGTCGCTGCTCGCTTTGCCCACATTCAGGTCCTCTTGCCGGGCAAATTCGCTTTGGGCCAGTTCCAACTTTTCACGCGCTGTGAGGTAATCCTGTTGGAGTTGGATAAACTGCATATCTTCCAGTTCTGCCAGCACCTGTCCTTTTCTGACGCGCATTCCCGGCAGCATGGTCGTGGATTTGAGATACCCGCCCAGCGGAAAGCTCAGGCTGATCGTGCTTTGCGGCGGCACGTCGATTTTGCCTTGAAGCGTAACTACACCCGGGATATTTTTTAAAACGGGCGTTCCCACTTCAATGCCGACGTTGCGGATTTGTGCCGGATCGAATGAAACGCGGCGCATGACCGAATCGGGTGTACTGGCCGCTTCGGCGTCGGGTGCCTGCTGGCCGCCGGTGCTGCACGAGAGGCAGGTCCAAAGTGCGGCGCATAGAACAATGTATGGTTTCATGATTGTGCTCAGTGGTTAGTTAAATGGAGTAATTGGATCACGGCCTCATTGTAGCTGGCCAATGCATTCACATATTCACTTTTAATGGCAATGGCCTGCCTCGCGAGGATTACCCATTGAAGGTAGTCGATCTCACCGGCCGCGAATTGCCGGTCGGCCGCTGCGAGGATCGTCTCGGCGTTTGGAAGGCCCTGTTGCTCGTAGTAGCGGAGATTTTCGGTAAACTTCCGGACCTCCCCGCTTGCCGTTTTCCAATCCGAACGCAACCGGTACTCTGCAAGCTCCGCTTCGTTGCGGGCGCGAAGCCAATCGAGGCGCGCCGCAGCGATCTGCGCGGTTTGGGCTTTGAAAAACAACGGAAAATTCAGCCCCAGACCCAAATAGCCAAACCTGTCTTTGCCTGTTAAATTGATCTCCCGGCCATCCAGCAGCTGTGTTCCGCGAAGGCTCTGATTATTATAAGCTGCCGATAGTTCAGGAAGCATTCTGCCTTTTTCGGTACGGTAGCGGAAATACGCCGATTGCGTAAGCCGACTGTTCAGCTCGATCTGCGGTAAATCGGCGATGACTGCGGTGGTATCGGGCAATGCGTACGCGGGCATGCGCGAGCTGACCCTCTGAGGCACATACGTCAGCGAATCCTGCAACCAGAAATTGAACCGTTCCACCAGAATGTCCAGGTCATGCCGCACGAGATTAAGCTGGTTGGCGATCTGCTGTTTTTGCGAACTGGCAGCCGTTTTTTCCAGCACATTGGAAGCACCTCGCTCGAAACGGAGGTTCGATTTGCTTTCAAAACCGGTAAAAATGCTGTCGGCGTGCGTCAGCAGCTTTTCCCGCTCTTTCAATATCGCATATTCAAAGAACAGCCGCCGCACGCCCGTTCGTACTTCCTGCTCGGCCAGTCGGGTTTGCGCGCGCGCCGCAAGGTAATCGGCTTCCCGGGCTTTCCGCTGGTTGGCATACACCGTCGGGAATGCGATTGACTGCGAAATGCCGATGCGGGTGTCGTTGTTCGGACTGTTGAAGTTCCCGTAGTCGGCACTGATCGCGGTTTTGGGTATGTCAAATGCGCTGCGCCGGAGCTTGTCGGCGGCCTGCTCGCCCAGTCGGCCGCTTTGGAGCGTTCGGTTGTGGGCTAATGCCTTTTGTATGGCTTCGTCGAGCGTTACCTGTCGTGGCTGCTGGGCGCGCGCAGCCTGCGTTACCAATAAGAGTACAACGATTACAGTGGTTGCACCACGCGGCCCTGCATGCAGGGTGTTTTTAGGATTAAACAACAAATACAAAGCCGGTAATACAAACAATGTGAGCAAAGTAGCCGTCACCAGCCCGCCTATTACCACCGTCGCGAGGGGGCGCTGCACCTCGGCACCGGCGCCGTTGCTGATCGCCATCGGGAGGAAGCCGAGCGACGCCACGGCGGCGGTCATCAGCACGGGGCGCAGGCGGTTGCGCGTGCCGGTCATCACAAGTTGCAACATGTCGGTAATGGTCCCTTCCTTGCGGATGCGGTTGAATTCGGATACGAGCACGATGCCGTTCAGCACCGCCACGCCAAACAATGCGATGAAGCCCACCCCCGCCGAAATGCTGAACGGCATATCACGCAAAGCCAGCGCAAATACGCCGCCGATGGCCGATAGCGGAATGGCCGTGTAAATCAGCGCCCCGTCCTTCACCGAGGAGAATGTAAAGTACAACATCATGAAAATCAGCAGCAAAGCCACCGGCACTGCAATTCCGAGGCGTGCCTTGGCCTGTTGAAGGTTTTCGAACGCGCCGCCGTAGGTAATGGCGTATCCGCTTTCGAATTTAATACCGGCATCGACTTTACGTTGTAATTCCTCGACGATGGATTGGACATCACGCCCCCGGACATTGAACCCGACGATAATGCGCCGGCGCGTGTTTTCACGCTGGATCTGGTTCGGCCCTTCGATCTCACGCACGGCCGCCACCTGGCTGAGCGGGATTTGTACGCCGCCCGGCGTGGATACGAGCAGGTTCTGCACGTCGGCTATGCGCTTGCGCCCTTCCGCACCTACGCGCACCACGAGGTCGAAGCGCTTTTCGCCTTCGTAGACCTGCCCCGCGGCCGCGCCTGCAAATGCGGCGTTGATGGTTTTGTTGAGATCATCGACATTGAGCCCGTACTTGGCTATTTCGGCGCGGTTGAAATCGATCACGATCTGCGGCATTCCCGCTAGCTCTTCCACATACCAGTCGGCGGTGCCGCTTACGCCGCGGGCAATGTGCCCGAGCTGGTTGGCATAGGCGGCGAGCTTGTCCAGGTCTTCCCCGAATATCTTGCAAACCACATCCTGCTTGGCGCCGGTCATGAGCTCGTTGAAACGCATTTGAACCGGATACTGAAAGCCTGTGGTTACGCCAGGCACCACTTCCTGGGCAGTTGCGGCCATTTTGGTAGCGAGTTCGGGAAAGCTTTTAGCATGCGTCCATTCGGACTTATCTTTCAAAACAATGATCATATCCCCGCCTTCGATCGGCATCGGATCGGTGGGGATTTCGGCGGAGCCGATGCGCGACACGATCTTCTCCACTTCGGAATAGTCCTTTTGCAGGCGGTCGGAAATGCGGTTAATGGCGTTGATGGTGGTGGTGAGGTTCGTGCCCACGAGCAGGCGCGTCTCCGTGGCGAAATCGCCTTCTTCCAGCTGCGGGATAAACTCTCCTCCCATTCTCGAGAACAGCAGCACCGCCACGCCGAACAATGCAAATGCGCCCGCGACAAGCGCAACTTTGAAGCGCAGCGTCCAAGCCAGTGCGCGGCCATAGGCCCGCTCGATCCGCGCCATCAGTCGATCCGACCAGTTGGGTGCGTGGCTGATCTTCTTGCTGATCAATAGCGCGCTTACCGTCGGCACGTAGGTCAGGGACAATACAAATGCACCCAAAATCGCGAAAGCGACCGTTTGTGCCATCGGCTTGAACATTTTCCCTTCGATACCCGACAGCGAAAGAATGGGTAGGTATACGATGAGGATGATGATCTGACCAAATACGGCGGCATTCATCATCCGGCTGGCGGAGCCCGACACTTCACGGTCCATTTCCTGCTGAGTGAGACGTGTGGCGCCCCTATATCCGCCAGGAGCGTGTAAATGGTGCAGTATGGCCTCCACGATGATGACCGCGCCGTCGACGATCAGCCCGAAATCGAGCGCGCCGAGGCTCATGAGGTTGCCGCTCACGCCGAAAAGGTTCATCATCGCCACGGCGAAAAGCATGGAAAGCGGTATGACCGAAGCGACGATCAAACCAGCCCGCAGATTTCCCAAAAAAAGCACCAGCACGATCACGACGATCACCGCCCCTTCGAGCAGGTTGCGCTCCACGGTACCGATGGCGTTGTTCACCATTTTGGTACGATCCAAGAACGGCTCTATTTCAAGTCCTTCGGGAAGCGTTTTGCTGATTTCCGCGATTTTGGCTTTTACATTGCCTACCACGTCCGACGAATTACCGCCTTTGAGCATCATCACAATGCCTCCGGCCACCTCGCCATACCCGGCCATGGTGAGCGCGCCGTAACGGATCGCGGGCGCGAACCGTACCTGCGCCACATGCTGCACCAGCACCGGCACGCCGCCGCGGTTGGCCACCACGATATGGTTGATGTCGTCTATCGACCCCGCCAGTCCGAGGCTGCGGATGTACAGCACCGTCGGGCCCTTTTCAATGTAAGCGCCGCCGGTGTTCTGGTTATTGCGGCTGAGCGCCGTGAGTACATCGGTGATGGTGAGCCCCATCGCTTTCAGGCCCGACGGCTCCACGGCGACTTCGTATTGTTTCAGCTCTCCTCCGAACGTAGACACGTCCGCAACGCCCGGCGTGCCCAGCAACTGCCTGCGAATGAGCCAGTCCTGCGTAGTGCGCAAGTCGGAGAGGGAGTATTTATCTTCAAAACCCTTTTTAGGTTTCACTACATACTGGTAAATCTCGCCCAGGCCGGTGGTGACGGGCGCGAGTTCGGGTTTGCCGGCCGTTTCGGGCATTTCCACCTGCGAAAGCCGCTCGGTAACCTGCTGCCGTGCCCAGTAAATGTCCGAATCGTCATCGAAAACGATCGACACGAGCGATAGCCCGAACCGCGACATGCTCCGGCTTTCTTTGAGGCCGGGGATATTGGCGGTGGCCTGTTCGATCGGAAATGTGATGAGCCGCTCCACGTCTTCGGTACCGAGCGACGGAGCGGTTGTAATAATTTGAACCTGATTATTGGTGATGTCGGGAACGGCATCAATGGGCAACCGGGTAAGTTCATAAATGCCGAAGGCAACCCACAGCACCATGAAGATCCCGATCACCAGCTTGTTCTCCACGGAGAACCTGATGATTCTGTTCAGCATATTGGTCTAAAAAGTAAATACACAGATGCGCGCATAGCCAGGCCCTGGCATGCACGGAATGTTCGGGGAAGGCCCCGGAAAATCTGTTGTATTTAAGCCCGCGGAGGACGGAAGAGCGACCCCAGGACGGTGCTGTACGCAATCTGCGGAACAGCCGGACCGTATTCGGCCTTGACGGGCAGGTAAGCCCTTTTGAAACTGAAAACAGGGGTATTAGGCACGAAAATGAAGTTCGACGTGTGCGTTTCTACCTTCTTGAATGGCAGCTGCATGTCCTTATCGTCGTCATTATCGTTGAGGTCCTTTCCGAGATAATGCATGGAAAGGAAATCGGTGAAGGTGATTTCGTGGTTGAGCGACTGATGTTCCGCGAAATGTTTGAGCAGCAATGGCACCTTGTACACCTGCGACAGCGAAGTAGTGTCCAGGATAACGATAAACAAAACGATATTGCGCAAAAGCCGTCTCACGGCGGCAAAAGTAACTTACGGGATCTTTAAAATCAACCATCTCCTCCCCTGAACGATATTTTTACGTTTAAAGCGGCCGGAAACAGCGCGTGCCGGTCGAGAGCCGGCACGCGCCGTAATCAGATAATACCACATTCATGCATTGCTGAACATGAACACGGATCAGGAACCTTGCAATGAAGCGAGTTTCGATTCATCGTCGGCAATTTTCTTTCTTAACGATTCGATATTTCTATTGAGTTTCTCGAGATTTTGTTGTGCCCTGCGCGCCCGTTTGGCATCGCGGTGCGCCGAGCCTGCGCTTTTGCTGGCTCTGCGTGCATGTTTCTTGTGCTGCGGGTCTTCACCAAGTCTTTCCGCTGCCTTCTGGTTTTCCTCCGCCGATTCACGGGCTTGTTCCGCCGTTTTGGCTACCGCGTCGGTCTTTTCCTGAACCTGATTTTCCAGTTCGGCCAGTTCAAGCTTACGTTCTGTCAGTCTTTTGTTCACTTCCAGCACTTGCTTCCGGTCTTTCAGCATGTTGATAGAGTCTTTGGACACCACTTGGGCAGATGCGCACATCGAGATAACCGCCAGGCCCAGTGCCCCCATTATGCTCTTGATTTTCATAATGATATTGGATTTAAATGAAATTAACATAGGTATCCACGCAAAAACCATGCCTGGATACGGGGCGAAATATAATGGCCTGGGAGGAATCAAACAACGCTTTTTGGGGTTATCAGCAGGTGCCGGTTCTGAAAAGGACGGCTCTTATTCACCAATTCATCAGCAAAATTGAAAAGATCGTTACGATTAGCCGCGTTGGCAGCCGCGCTGGCGCTGACCTCCTGCGACAGCCTCTTCCAATACAATCCCAACGAGGAAACGCTCCTCGACCGGGAGAAAAACCTCACCGCCAAGAACATCGCGAGAATAAGCCAGCTGCCCGTTTCCGACACGACGCGCTTCATCCTCATGGGCGATTCGCAGCGATGGTACGACGAATGCGAGGATTTTGTCAAAAGTGCCAACCGCCAGAAAGACATTTCCTTTGTGCTCCACGCGGGGGATATTTCCGATTTCGGCCTCACACAGGAATTCAAATGGGTGAACGAAATTATGACGCGCCTGAAATATCCCTATCTGACGGTAATCGGCAACCATGACATCATTGCAAACGGATCCTCCACCTACCGCCGGATGTTCGGCCCGCTGAATTACACGTTCACTTTCGGGCGCGACAAGTTTATCTTCATCGATAGCAACTCCCGTGAATATGCATTCGACGGATCGGTGCCGGACGTGCCCTGGCTGAAAGCGCAGCTGGCCGACAATCCCGAGAAGAAAAACACCATCGTAGTAGCCCACGTGCCGCCATTCGATGCGGATTTTGACAAAAACCTTGAAAAACCTTTCACGCAGGCGCTCGCGGATGATCCTCATGTAAAATTCTCCCTGTACGGGCACCAGCACCGGTTTTACGAGGGCGAGTTTTACGACGATGGCGTGCGTTACCACCTCACCACTTCCATGGGTGCGCGGGGTTACATGGTTGTGTCAACCTGGAAAGACGGTTACAAAGTTGAGAAGGTTGAATTCTGAAAGCCATGAAAAACTATCTCCTAGCCTTTTTACTGCTGCTCAGCCTGCATGGCGCGGCGCAGGACGTGGGGCTGCGTCCCCGCCGCAAATGGTTCCTCCCCGATCACCTGAAACTGCAATTTGCCGGCAATATCGGCTTCCTTTCGGGCGGGCCGGGGTTTGTTTCCCGCAATCAGACCCTGGAAACGGATGTGCTGTTAGGTTTTTTACCGCAAAAATTCGGAGGTGATGCGCTGGTAACGTCCACGCTCAAAACGACCTATTCGCCCTGGCGGATCGGGCTTAAAAACAACTATTACATCCGGCCGTTTTCGATCGGTGCTTATCTCAGCTACACATTCGGGCCGCAATTTGATACCAAATGGCCGTCCTATTATCCGGCGGGCTACTACTGGTGGGCTACCGCCATCCGGCCGGGAGCTTACATCGGCGGTAAAGCCGGGCGAAATGTGGTGCTTAACAACCGCAGAAGGTCGCTGGAATTTTACTACGAAGTCGGTACTTACGACCTCATGATCGTGAGTTACGTGCAAAACAAAGCCTTCCTCAAACTGAACGACATCGTAAGTCTTTCGCTCGGTTTGAAATTCGGTTTCGACTAAACTTCCTCGGTTTTCGAAGAAATATCGCGGATAATCTCGTCGAGCGAATGGGCCGAGGTGAGAACGTGATCCAGCAGCTCGTTCCGTTCCGAATCCGAATGCGGGTAGTTGCGGATGAGGTCAATGAGGCCCATCAGCCTCGCGAGCGGCGCGCGTATCACATGCGATTGCATCCAGGCTATTTCCTGTAATTTGTGGTTGCGCTCTTCAATTTCGCTCACATACCTGAAACGATCGGTAACATCCCGCAAAACGCCGATCATCCGCACGGCGCGGCCCAGGTAATCGCGCTTGATGTAGCCTATTTCTTCCACCTGCGCATAGTCGCCGTCGTTCTTTCTAAAACGGTACTCGGCGCTCCACTTGTGCTGCTGCGGGTCGGCGAGCTGGATACCGAGGCTTTCGGAGATCGCCTCGCGGTCGGCCGGATGCACGCGTTCGGCCCAACGTGCGAGCGGATAGCGCGTCGGGCTCGGTTCGTCGCCGAAAACGCGGAAAAAGCCGTCGCCCCATTCGATATGGTCGGTTTGCAGGTCCCAGTCGTAAATCGCATCGTTGGTAGCCATGTTCACGTATTCATAGCGCTCATTCACGTCCTCCACCAACTCGGAATTCTGCTTGTTTTCGAATATTACCTTTAATATTGCTGCCACGCGTTCGATCACTTTCAGCTCGTCTTCGCCCGGCTCGGCAATGCGGTTGTAATACACGGCAAAAGTGGCCACTGTTTCATCGCCAAGGACCACCGGATACGACCAGCATGCCAGCAAATGGTGCGGCAGGGCCAGGTGGCGGTAGCTGTCCCACCGCGGGTCCGTGGCGATATCACTCACAACCACCGGCCTGCGCAGGAATGCCGCCGTGCCGCAGGAACCCGAATTGGGCCCCATTTCAAGGCCTTCGAGTGCGCTCACGTATGCTGCCGGGAGCGAGGGCGACGCGAGGTTGCGCAATCTGTTGTTCTCAATCGCCTGCAACGAGCACAGTGACTGCGGAAACAATACTTCCACCCCTCGGACATATTTTTCCAGTACACTCCGCAGCGGCGTATGCTTGACGGAGTTCATTTCCAGCACCACTTTTTCGAGGTGTTCGAGGCTTTCGAGCCGCTTGGCCTCCGTGATATCGACCATAATGCCCCTCAGCATCACCGCCTCGCCATTTTCGCGGATCACCGACACCACGTCTTTGATCCACACCAGGCTCCCATCTGCTTTGAGCATCCGGTAGTCGAAGGCATGGTTGCGCATTTCGCGCGTTTCGCGGTGGCAGTAGCGCACGGCCTGTTCGCGGTCTTCCGGGTAAATGTGGTTTTCCCAAAACATCGGGTCGTTCAGCCACTGCTCGGGCGTGTAGCCCAATATATTCCTTACCTGATCGCTCACGAACTTGAACTCGAAAGTGGCCACATCGGCCTCCCACACGATCCCGTCCACGGTTTGTATGAGCGATTCCAGCTGCCCGTGCGAACGCAGCAGCTCCTGGCTTATCATTTTTTGTTCATGAATGTCCTGGATTACCCCGTAAATGCGCGTGCAAACGCCTTCTACGATTTCGGATTTTCCTGTCACACGAATCCATTTTTCGGTACCCCGGAAGGTATTGATGACCAGTTCGAGGTCGAAATGCCTGCCGCTGACAATTGTTTCCTGCATGGCCTGCATGAATGCGTCGCGGTGTTCGCCGGGACGGTAGAAGTCCATGGTCGTGAAAAAGTCGGGCTGGTAGTCGGCCGGTACTTCGTGTATTTCCTTCACCACATCCGACCAGCTGATTACCTCATTGATCACATCCACCTCCCAACTGCCCACGCGTGCGATCCGCAGGGTTTCGTCCAAAAATTTCTCGGAGGTGAAAGGGGAATGCGTGTGCCTGGCGAGCGTCATTTCGGTTACGTCCGTTACGGTCCGCAGGATATGGGATACTTCGCCCGCTTCGTTGCGCACGGGTGTGTTCGTCGCGAGTAAATACTTCACGACCGTCTGTTCTCCGTCACGCGGCGGCAGTATGTATTTCGAAACCGGCGATTGGTTGGGCAGGCCGTCGGCAACCAGCTTTTCGAGCAGGTTGTTCCAGGGCGGCACGCGGTTATAGGGGTTGTTAGGGAATGCGTCGTAAAAACCCTTTCCTATAAGTTCCGCGCGCGTGAGCTGTACCAGGTCCAGGTAAGCGTCGTTCACCTCGGCTATCGTAAATTTCGGAACGTCCGCCAGAAGTACCAGGCTCGGCGCGGGTAAGGATTTGAATACCTGACTCAAAAAGTTGTCAACCATATCTCTTGTCGGTCAGATGACCTGCTGCACAATTTCCATAACGATTGATCATAAACGTCGACATAAACCCCGGTCTGCCACTACCATTACTCCATACAATTTAACCATATTTCCGAGGAATCGAGGCAATTTAATCACTATATTGGGATTGTACCTCAAAATTCGCATGAAGACTATCATCCCAATTACTGCCCTGTCGTTGCTGACGGGCATTATCAGTCCGGACCGTCCGGGACCGCGCACGGAGACTATTCCGGGTACTTCCGGTGCCATTACGGTATGCGGCCCATCGTCGCAAAACCTGGAAGCGCCTATGCTCAACGGCAAATATGTGGTGGCGCTTCCGGGCTGGGGCGATTTTTCGTACAAGGTATCCACGAGCTCCGACAGTTCGCAATTTTATTTCGATCAGGGTTTGAATATGTATTATGGTTATCATTTCAAAGAAGCCCTGGCGTCGTTCAGGGAATCGGCGCGGATCGATCCTAATAACGCGATGGCGTTTTGGGGGCAGGCGCTTGCGATGGGGCCCTATTACAATGCCGCTCACAGCTACACCAAGCCCGCCGAAGTAACGCAGGCATTGGCCACCATGAACAGCCTCGCCGCCCACGCCACCCAAAAGGAAGCCCGGCTCATCGACGCCATGAATGCCCGCTACTCCGACGACCCTACCGACGCCAAACGCCCCGAATTGAACCAGGCCTATTCCGACAAGCTCGAAGAGCTGGTGGCGGAATACCCCGGCGAAAACGAATTCAAAATCCTGTATATCGACTCGCAAATGCTCATGCATGCCTGGGATTTCTGGAAAAAAGACGGTACGCCGCGTCCCTGGACGCCCGAGCTTGTCGCGCTTTGTGAGAAAGCATTGAAAATCAACCCGAAACACCCGGCGGCATTGCACTACCACATTCACCTCACCGAAGCCTCTCGACATCCCGAAGTGGCCCTCGCGAGCGCGGAAGTACTCCGCGACCTGCTCCCGGGCGTAGCGCACATGGTACACATGGCAAGCCACGAATACGAGCGCAACGGGCTGTATGCCAGAGGCGTGGAAGTAAACAACCTGGCCGATGAAGCATTGCTGAACTACGACATGCTTGCGAAAAACCTATCGCTGAACAAGCATTCGTCGCACTATTTTGCGGTGCAAACCTATTGCGCGCTCACCGGCGGCATGTACCGCGATGCCCTCCGTTACGCCGAACGCTGCCGCCGCAGCGTAGCCCCCACCCACGAAACCACCTACGACCAATACCTGTACATGCTGCCGGTAATGGTGCAGGTACGAATGGGCAAATGGCAGGAAATCCTGACCGACACCACCACGCCCGATCCGAAATGGACCTATGCGAGCCTGCTTTCGGACTTCGCGAAAGGCGTGGCATTTGCCAACACCGGCCGCGTCGACTCAGCGGCTGTGCGGCTTGAAATGCTGAAAGCAAAAGCTAAAGACCCAGTACTCGCCAGGCGCCGGGTCCCATTCAACTCCCCGGTTGAGATAGCGGGTATTGCGGAGAAGGTGCTGGAAGGCGTCATTGCATTTGCCGGCCATGCACAAGCGGACGGCATTGCGGCCCTGGAAGAAGCCGTGAACCGCGAGGACAAGCTCATTTACACCGAACCCAAAGACTGGCCGCTTCCCGCCCGCCAGTTTCTGGGCGCCTATTTGCTCCAAGCCGGCAAGGCAGCCAGCGCCGAAAAGGTGTACCGCCAGGACCTGGTATTTAATCCGTCCAATGGCTGGTCGCTCGTGGGCCTCTCGCAAAGTCTTCAAGCTCAGCGCAAAACTAAGGAATTGAAGGGTATTATGGCTAAATATCAAAGCGCGTTCGCCCAGGCCGAGCAAATTCCGACGGGCTCTGTTTTTACGCGCCGGGAAACAGGCAAGCGATAGTCCGGCATGGAAGAGACATTTAAAGAAAAGGCGCGGCAGTACAAAGTCATCGCGGAAAGCCTGGTACCCCAGCTCAATAGCCTGTCACTGGCCCGTCTGGGCGTTTTTCTGGCAACGGGTATTTTGATACTATTCTTTGCCGCCAATGGCTGGGTAATTCCCGTGGTGGGAACGGCGGTAGCGGGCGCTGTGCTGTTCATGGTGATCCTGCGCAGATATGACGAGCTTTCTGGTGCCAAGCGGAAGGCGGAGCTTTTGAAGCAAATCAATGAGGACGAAATCCTGCGTGCGCAGCACCAGCTGGCAAGCTTCCCTACCGGCGATGCTTTCCTGCACCGCGACCAGGACTACGCGGCCGATCTGGACATTTTCGGGCATCATTCGCTATTTCAACTCCTCAACCGCACCACCACCGAATCGGCCGCGCGGATGCTTGCGCACTGGCTCACATCCCCCGCCGACCGGCAAACCATCTCCGAACGTCAGGCAGCAGTGCGCGAACTGGCACCGCTCGCCGATTGGCGACAGGCGTTCCAGGCAGCGGGAATGCCCTTCGAGACCACCAAAAGCAGTTACAACCTGCTCCTGAAATGGATTGAAGAACCGCCGCAATTCCTACCCGCGCGGCAACGGCTGAAAACGACCAGCATTGCACTCGCCGCCGCGGCCAGCCTGGCGCTGCTCTATTTCCTGTTTTACTTCCTGTTCCATCTGCAAGAGCTTTCCTTCATGCATTTGCTGCCGCTGGGTATCAGTGTGGCCGTCAATTCGGTTTACCTGCGCAAATTCAGGCCTGTGGCTGAGCACATTATCCAAAGCACGCAGGCAAACATCGGCATTCTCGGTGCATACCAGTCCCTTATCGGCGTTGCCTGGGCTGAAAGTTTTACGGGAAAAAAACTGAGGGAAATACGCGCGGCGCTGTTCGAAAATGGCAAATCGGCTGCGTCGGATATAGGTGCATTGAAGAAAAACCTTGAAATTTTCCAGCAAAAGGGCACGCGCAATACAATTGGCAAAAACGCATTTTACGGAATGCTCAACAATCTATGGCTGCTCGATGTGCACCTCATACTGCGGACCGAAGGTTGGAAATCCAGGAACAGTGTGCGCATTCGTCCCTGGATTGCGGCCATCAGCGAGCTGGAAGCGCTGGCCAGCCTCGCAGGCTTCGCCCACGCGAATCCCGGGTATCAGTACCCCGAAATTACGACTGAGCCCTATCTCATTGATTTCCGGTCGGTTGGCCATCCTTTGTTAAACCATTACAGGCGCGTCACCAACGACTTCACGATGAGCGGCCGTGGTGCCACCACGATGATCACCGGCTCCAATATGGCCGGCAAGAGTACGTTCCTGCGCACCATCGGCATTAACCTCGTGCTGGCATTCGTGGGAGCGCCCTGCTGTGCGTCGCATGCCCGCGTTTCGCTCCTGCGCGTGTTTACGAGCATGCGCACGCAGGACAATCTCGAAGAATCCGTTTCCTCGTTTTATGCCGAGCTGCGGCGCATCGAGCGGTTGCTGGAACTCGTGGGCCAGGGCGAACCGATCTTTTTCCTGCTCGATGAAATGTTCAAAGGCACCAATTCGCAGGACCGTTTCCGCGGCGGCGTGTCGCTGATCCGCCAGCTGAGCGAACTCGATGCATTCGGCATCATTTCCACGCACGATCTCGACCTGGCCCGCTTAGCTACCGACATCCGCAATTTCAGCTTCAACAGCACTATCGAGGACGGACAGATTTCCTTCAACTACCGGCTCACACCCGGTATTTGCACGGATTTCAATGCGAGTGAACTTATGAGACGCAGCGGCATCCGCATTCTGCCGGATGTATTGCCGGCCAGCTGATGGGTTATGCGCTTTTCAATGCCTGTTCGAGATAGGCTTCCAACGTGGTGCCCATTTCGGCGGTGATGGTGCCGTTGCCTTGCGGACCTGCCTTTCCGCTGATCACGGCGTCGGTCATTTCGATAAAATTCCGGATGCCGTCTTTGGAAAAGCCGATGGACTGCAAGGTGCCGGCCCATTGGTCCCTGGGTATTTGCTGCGCTTTCACCTTTTTACCTAAAACCTCTTCGAATGCCTCTGCAACATCATCCGAACTGTATGATGCCGGGCCGCTGACTTCGTAAATAGTCCGGTCGCGGTCGTCGTTCAGCAACACATCCGCCGCGAAATGGCCCACGTCGGACGGGCAGATCATTGGGATTTTGAGGTCGGTCGGGAAGAATGTGGGCAGCACGCCCGTTTCCCCGGCCGATTCGAGGTAACCGAGCCAATTGCTGAAATAGTAGGCCGGCCGGATGAATACACGCGTAAGGTCCAGCCCGTCGAAAGCGTGTTCGAGCATGTAGGACATGACCAGGTTGCCGGTCCCTTCACGGTGCTGCGCGCCCATGGACGATAGTCCCACGAGCTTGCGGATGTTGGCCGCGGCGAGCGCCGCGCGGTAGTTGGTGAGTACGTCGTTGGTATCGCCGAGCACGTTTTCCTCCTGCCCGGTTTCCGGTGTGAGCGCAAAAAGTGCCTCGCCGTCACGCAGGGCTACTTTCAGCGCGGGCAGGTTATGTGCGTCGGCGATGGCGGCGTCGGCGCCCGTCGCTTGTAATGCCTCCGCCTTCTCCGCATTTCTCACAATCCCTTTCACCGGCGCCTGCTTTTCGACGAGCCTCGCAACAACCGCCGATCCGACGCGGCCCGATGCGCCTAAAATGATATTTGCCATGATTCCAATGTTTGTGATGAGTTAAATGAATTTCGGTTACATCAAAAATCAAACCACGTCCCTGGCCTCTGTTTTTTGGTACTTTAAAAATGTGATTTATTTAAATTTCTATTTATTTAAAATACTTTCACTTCCTTTCAAAGACTTAATCCAAGCGTAATCTGTCGTTAACGGATTGATAATATTGTCAGCCTACATTTGTGCCGGATTTAGCGGTCAACCTTCCCTTCACTGTACGTATACGACCAGGCAATCGCGCTTGACGACTGTTCTGAGCCGACATTGTTTCTGATGCCCGTGCGGCACCGGTATGCTCCTGCATTCCCATTCCGAACCTGTCTGCCGGAGCGGCACGCCGTGCCCTTGCCGAAGCCAAAAGTGTAGCCGCTAATCCGCGACCCACTCAATCCAACCTATTTCCGAACAACGGTGCGATCCATCGCAACGAGCACCTGAAAAAGCATTTTGAAAAAAGTACCAATAACCAAACGAACAGAAAAAATGAGGAAATTAATTACTGCATGTCTCGGAATATGCGCGTTTCTCCTGCTATGCGGGGCCCAGGCGTGGGCGCAGGGGAACGAAGCATCCATTGTCGGGAAAGTCAGCGAAGGACAGGCCGGGCCGGTGGTCGGTGCAACGGTGTTTGTCAAAAACGAATCGACCGGTTTCAGTACGGGTACGGTCACGGACGCCAATGGCGACTACATTATCAAGCAGTTACCGCTTGGTTCGCCCTACTCGATCAGCGTGTCGTTTATCGGTTACGGTGAGCAGAAAAAAACGGGCTATTCGCTCAACCAGGGTGATCAGCTGCGCCTAAATTTCTCGCTGGAAGCATCCGCCAACGAGCTGCAAGCCGTCGAGATCGTTGCCAATTCACTCAAAAACACGGTGGTAACCCTGGGCGCATCCACGCCGGTGACAGCCCGGGACATAGCACGACTGCCGGTGAACGGCCGGAATTTCACGTCGCTCATCGACCTTTCGCCGCTGAGTAACGGGACTAGCCTCGGCGGACAGCTGGCGTCATCGACCAACTTCACGGTGGACGGGATGACGTCGCGCGGGACCATTGCTGGTGGCGGAACTTCGGGTGCCTATTCGGTTTCGATGGAAGCGATCCGTGAGTTTAAGGTCGTAACCAACGAATACGACGTGACCATGGGCCGCGCCGGTGGCGGTACGATCAGCACCGTAACCAAGTCGGGAACCAACAAGCTTTCCGGTAGCGCATTCGCATTCCTGCGCAACGACGCGCTCGCGAGCAAATACGACCTCCGTGGCAACAAGCGGACACAGGAATACTCCACCTACCAGTACGGATTCTCGCTCGGCGGGCCGATTATCAAGGACAAGGCGCACTTTTTTGTTGCCTGGGACCGGCAGACCGACTCACGCCCGCTCTTCATTGCCAATATTCTCAGCCCTGCCGACGAAGCTGCCAACCGCGTTACACAGGCAACACTCGACCGTTTCGCGGGCATTGCCCGTGACAAATACGGGGTGTCCAACAACCCGCAGTTCGGCGCGTTCGATAAGGCGAAAGGGACCAACGCGATATTTGCCCGGATAGACTGGCAGTTGAATGCTAAAAACCTCCTCACGATCCGCAATAACATGGTGATCGAGAACGACAACCTTTCGGAAGGTGACAACTCGGGGATCAACTTCTACGAGTCGTATATCGACCGCAAGAAGTTCGACAACAGTCTGATGGCGTCACTTAGAACGACGTTGAACCCGCGATTGACCAATGAACTGAAAGTGCAGCATTTCTACGAAGATGTGCAGGTATTGCCCAGCTCCGAACTGCCTTCGGCAGGTATTCCGCGCGCGATCGTCGAAAACGTGGAATCCGTTGCCGGATCAGCCACTTACCTGAACTCGATCCAGATCGGCGGCCAGCGCTTTTCTCCCGAATGGTTTAAGGGAACAGTAATACAGGCCGTAGATAATCTGTATTACAACACCGGGAAGATCAATTTCACGTTCGGGATCGATATGATGTACAACTCGATGCACTCGCGCTATGGCAGCGAAATGAATGGCCGTTTCTACTTCACGGGAATGGAGAATTTCAATAACCTGAAACCATACCGTTATGCCCGTGAAATTTACCTCACCGAGGACCAGGGCAATAAAGTGAAGTCGCTCAGCACCGGGCTGTATGCGCAAATGGACACCAAACTGGGTGTGGGCCTTGATATGACGGCCGGGTTGCGCCTGGATAACACCGTGTACCTGAACCGCGCGAATTTCAGCCAGGTGGTATTTGATGAACTGGGCATTAAAACGAACAACCGGATCAACACGCTCCAATTGCAGCCGCGCGTACAGTTTACCTGGGACGTAAACGAGCAGAGCAAGGATGTGATCCGCTTCGGTGCAGGGATTTTCGGATCAGCCCTGAACCCTTACTCGATGATCAACAACATGCTGTTCGATGGTTCCAAAGTGGCTTCGGTGGAGATCCAGGGTGACCTTGTCCCTTCTCCCAATTTCCCATTGTACCGCCAGGACCCAAGCAAGGCCCCGGGTGCGGAGTTGTTCAATATTCCGGGCATCGAGCGCCTCGTGACGATCAACACCAACAGCCCTGACGCGAAAGTTCCGGTTTTGTATAAAGCCAATTTGTCCTACAATCACTTTTTCAGCGACCGTCTGCGGATCGGTGTGACCGGATATGCTTCCTGGGCACGCAACAACTACTTTTACGCGGACCGCAACATGGTGGATGAGCCGTTCTTCCGCATTGCCGCAGAAGCGAACCGCGGCGTGTATGTGCCCGCAGAAAGCATCAATGCCGCCAACGGAGCCACCAACTGGCTGCGCGGCCGTAAAACGACCAACGTGGGCCGCGTGCTCGAACTCGTGAGCGATGGTAAGAAAAACCAGTATGCGCTCGTGATCGACGGTACGTACAAGTACTTCCGCGACGGCCAGATCACCGCTTCCTACACCTGGAACGACTCGAAGGACAACACTTCCTACAATGGTAACGTAGCCAACACGGCCACCCTCGACCAGATGGTGATCGACGACCCGCGCGACCTGAGCCGCATGAGCTATGCCAACAACCAGTTCCGCAACAAGATCGTGGTATATGGTACGGCGCCAAGCTTCTGGGGCATTACCCTCGGCGTTCGCTACTCAGGCATCGGCGGAACGCGCTACTCGCTGGCCGTGAGCGGTAATATGAACGGCGACTTCGTGTCTTCCAACGACCTGCCCTACATTTACGACCACAACAGCTCTGCCACACCCGAGTACATCCGCACGGGCATCAAAGCCATCCTGGACAATCCTGAGGCAGAGGAGAGCATCAAAACATTCATACGCGAAAACACCGGCAAAATGGCCGAGCGTAACGGAGGTGTCAACGGGTTTTATGGTGTGTTCGATGTGCGTTTGGGCAAGAAGTTCAAGATCCACAAATCGCACGGCATTGAGGCTTCGGTGGACGTGTTCAACTTTGCCAACCTGCTCAACAAGGAATGGGGCGTGGGTAACAACCTCGGCAAGCAGAACCTGTATACCATCAAGAGCTTCGACAAAGCCAAAAACGAGTTTGTCTACAATGTCAACAAAGGTGCAGGCGTATCAAGCCTGAACGGAAGCCCCTACCAGATCCAGCTCGGCCTGCGCTATTCGTTCTGATCCTTTTTTAAATTAATACAAAAACCGGCTTCCCACACACCAGTGCATGGGAAGCCGGAAAATACTGACGAAAGAAGCACATTTAGGTTTAATAAGATAGATAAGAATCCCGGAAAGGGCGCCGCGCTGAGGTGGCGTCCTTTTTTGTTGCCGGGCGGCATAATTTTTGATGATTAGCGGTTACACCAATTCAGAAACTAGCAACAGTTATGAAAAAGACATTGCAAGTCGCCAATATCATCGCATTGATCGTCACGGTGGTGATCAATTACCTCTCTAACACCGGCATTTTCAACGGCAACACCATGGCCAGCGTCTCGGCGCGGTACGAAAACTATTTCACGCCTTCGGGCTATGCGTTTTCCATCTGGGGCCTCATTTACCTGCTGCTCGCCGCATTTGTGATTTACCAGGCGCGCGGCATTTCGGGCAAGCGCGAAGTGCCTGCTATTGTCGAACGAGTCGGCTGGCTGTTTGTCATTTCCTGTGCGGCCAATTCGGCCTGGGTACTGGCCTGGCTGTACGATTTCACGGGACTTTCGGTGCTGATTATGATTGGCCTGCTTACCTCGCTTTGGCTGATTATCGTCCGCACGAGAATGGAAATGGACCTGATCCCGATCAAGAAGATCGCATTGACCTGGTGGCCGTTCGCCATTTACCTAGGCTGGATTTCCGTGGCGCTCATTGCAAATGTAGCGGCGTACTTCACCAAAATTGGCTGGAATGGCTTCGGTCTGTCGCCTGTGACGTGGACTGTGATCATGATCTGCGTGGCGGGCGTCGTGTACCTGATGCTCACCTGGAAGCGCAACCTTCGCGAATCGTCGATGGTAGGCGTATGGGCGTTGATCGCCGTCGCGGCAGCCAACTGGGGCACTACGCCCGAAGTGGTGAATGCGGCGCTCATCGTTTCAGCGATCATTTTCATCAGCAGCGGCATTCACGCCTACCGGAGCCGCGGTCAGCATTTCCTCGAAGAGGCACGTCACTGAGCATTGGCGCCCGACAAACGCCCGGCACCAATCGATGATTTTAGGATATAACGCGGACACGGAAGTGTCTGCGTTTTTTCTTTTTGAGCCAACAATATCACAATTAGAAGAATTATTTATCCAAAACACCCCCACTTCCGCACCGAACAATCACGCGCAAGCACCGGGCAGCGATTTTAATCTCTTTTTAACATCCTTTTAACATGGCGTTAAGGATGAAGTGCGGTTTTTGTATGCGTAGAAGCGCGAAAAAACTCAATAGCGGCACCGTTAAGATGATTAAAGAATTGCTGAAATATCTCCTGCCCCTGTGCATTCTCCTGGTGGATGGAGTCAGCAATATGTATGCAGGCTCGCAGGAACGCCAGCCTTGCATTTCCCCCATTCAGATACAAAACGAATCTGCACATCCCAATTTTGTGCAGGCATTCAACGACGACAACCCGGCGTTTCGCCTGCCCGATGCGGCCCGGAAGTTCGCGGAGCTGGTTAAAGCGGTATCCGAGGAAAAAGAAGAAGATTCCACCGAGTCGCTCAAAAAACAGCCGCGTACCGGCGGCACATTACCGGCGACCTGCCATGCGGGCCGCAACCTTTCCCTTTGCAAAATCCCTGAAAGCCGTCCGTTGCCGCGGTACGGCGCATTTTTCCCTTCTCACCGCTATCTGAGGCTCCGCGTACTCAGAATATGATCCGCTCAGCGGCAGGCTTTTCTATGGCCTGTAATGCCGGTTTCCGCAGCACCACTCCCCGGATGCGCACGGCTGCCTGCTGCGTGCCCCACAGCACGACCACACGAACAGAAACTATCAAAAATTCCCATTGCTAACTCCAAAAAATGATCATGAAAAGAATTCTCATGCTCGTGAGCCTGGGTGCATTGCTGTATCAGACAAGCTGCACTTCCAAACACGAAGAAGAAAAAGAAGAACCTGTTAACTATCTCGTAACAAGCCCCTTACAAAAAGACACCACAATTATCAAAGAGTACGTGAGCCAGATCAGGGCGATCAGCCATATCGAGCTGCGTGCACTGGAAAGAGGTTACCTGCAAAAAATATATGTAGACGAAGGCCAGATGGTGAAAAAAGGCCAGCTGATGTTCCAGATCATGCCGCTGGTGTACCAGGCCGAGCAGCAAAAAGCACAGGCCGAGGCCAATTTTGCCGAAATCGAGTTTAAGAATACCAAGGCCCTGGCGGACAGCAATGTGGTTTCCAAAAACGAGCTCGCACTGGCCAAAGCCAAATTCGATAAAGCGAAAGCGGAACTCGGGCTCGCGCAGACGCACCTCGGGTTCACCGAAATACGCGCGCCGTTCAGCGGGATTATGGACCATTTCCAGGTGCGGCTCGGTAGCCTGGTGGACGAAGGCGACCTGCTCACGACCCTGTCCGACAACAGCGAAATGTGGGTGTACTTCAACGTACCAGAAGCCGAATACCTCGATTACAAGACGAACCAGGACAATGGCGACCTGCTGAAAGTGAAGCTAAAAATGGCTAACGAGAAACTCTTCGACTACACCGGCGCCGTGAAAACCATCGAGGCCGATTTTAACAACGAAACCGGTAACATCGCATTCCGGGCCACGTTCCCGAACCCCAAAGGCCTGCTGCGCCACGGCGAAACGGGTAATGTGCTCGTGACCGTGCCGCTTAAAAATGCCCTCCTGATCCCGCAGAAAGCGACTTTTGAAGTATTGGAAAAGAAATATTGCTACGTGCTCGACAAGGACAACAAAATCCAGTCACGCGAGATCACGGTCGCGGCAGAGCTGCCCCACATTTTCGCGATTTCGCATGGGCTGCAAAAAGACGACAAGATATTGTTGGAAGGCCTGCGCCAGGTCCGTGAAAACGAGAAGATCAGCTACAAGTTCCAGAAGCCCGATTCGGTCATTTCCAACCTCAGCCTCTACGCGGAATAATCCGTTCCAAAAGCCAAAGATATGTTTAATCAATTCATACGACGACCAGTATTCGCGATTGTGATATCGGTCATGATAGTCTTTGTAGGTATACTGGCTATCAAAAAACTGCCCATCTCGCAGTTCCCGGACATTGCACCTACCACTGTTAACATCTTCATAGCCTACCCCGGATCGAGTGCCGACGTGTTGGTAAAATCCACGCTCATTACGCTGGAACAGGCGATTAACGGTGTTCAGGACATGCGCTACATTGCCACCGACGCCACCAGTGCCGGTGAAGCCACCCTGCGGATCATCTTCGAACCGGGCACCGACCCGAACGACGCCGTGATCCGGGTGAAAACGCGGGTGGACCAGGTAATGCCGCTCCTGCCCGAGCTCGTGCAGCGCGAAGGTGTGATTATCACGCCCATTCAGCCAAGTATGCTGATGTACGTCAATTTGTATTCCAAATCGAAGACCATCGACGAGAAATTCCTCTTCAACTACGCCACCGTGAAAATGATCCCGGAAATCCAGCGGACAAAGGGTGTGGCGCGTGCACAGATCCTCGGTAGCCGCCGCTACGCAATGCGCGTATGGCTCAATCCCGACCGCATGCGTGCGTACAGCATTTCGGTGGAAGAAGTGATGAAGGCGCTGGGCGAACAGAGTATCATCGGACGCCCCGGCCGGATCGGGCAAAGCTCGGGTATTGCGGCGCAATCGCTCGAATATGTCCTTACTTACAAAGGCCGGTACAGCGAACCCAAAGAATATGAGGACATTATCATCCGTGCCAACTCGGAAGGCGAAAGCATCCATTTGAAGGATATTGCCAAGGTGGAACTGGGAAGCGAATTCTTCGATATTTATTCCAACCTCGACGGCCGGGCCTCGGCGGCGATCGTTTTGCGCCAAAACTATGGCAGTAATGCCAGTGATGTGATCAAAGAAGTGAAGGAGAAGCTGGATGTGATGAAGGCATCTTTCCCTCCCGGCATGGATTACAAGATTAGCTACGACGTTTCGCAATTCCTCGACGCGTCTATTGAACAGGTAATCCACACCCTGCGCGACGCATTCATCCTCGTGGCAATCGTGGTGTTCATCTTCCTCGGCGACTGGCGTTCGACGCTGATCCCGATCCTCGCTGTGCCGGTATCGTTGGTGGGTGCATTCTTCGTGATCCAGGCATTCGGGCTTTCCATTAACCTGATCACCCTTTTTGCGCTGGTACTGGCGATCGGTATTGTGGTAGATGATGCGATTGTGGTGGTAGAGGCGGTCCATGCCAAGATGGAAGAAGAGCCGCATTTGTCACCATTTAACGCTGTTAGAAAAGTTCTTGGAGAGATTTCCGGCGCGATCATCGCGATCACCGCCGTGATGGTATCGGTGTTCCTGCCTATTTCGTTCATGTCGGGGCCCGTGGGTACATTCTACCGCCAGTTTTCCATTACAATGGCGAGCTCCATTGTGATCTCGGCGATCATTGCCCTTACTCTCACGCCGGTGCTTTGTGCGATCATGCTCAAAAACCACCACGGACACGAGCGCAAAAAGAATGTGCTCACCCGCGCGCTCGACAGTTTCAATCGCGGTTTCGACAAAATGACCGGCAAATATGTGTGGTTATTGAAACTGATCGTGAGCCGTCGTGTAGTGACATTCGGCGTGCTGGGCCTGTTTTGCGCAGGGATTTGGTATGAAAACTCCGTAGTACCGGCCGGTTTTATCCCCAACGAAGACCAGAGCACGATTTACGCGATCATCCAGACGCCTCCCGGTTCTACTTTGGAAAAAACCAACGAGGTATCGCGGCGCTTGCAGAAGATTTGCGAAGAGGTGGAAGGCATTGAATCCGTGTCGTCGCTGGCGGGTTACGAGATCATGACCGAGGGCCGCGGTTCCAATGCGGGTACCTGTCTGATCAACCTGAAACCATGGCACGAGCGTGACCATAATGTGAAGGAGATCATGGAAGAGCTGGAACATGCCTCGAAAGGCCTCGGCGCGACGGTTGAGTTTTTCGAACCGCCTGCAATCCCCGGTTTCGGTACTTCCGGCGGTTTCTCGATGCGTTTGCTCGACAAAAACACCGACACCGACTACCACGAGTTTGATAAAATCAACAAGGAGTTCCTCGACAATCTGGCGAAACGCAAGGAGCTGACGGGCCTTTTCACCTTCTTCGCGGCCAATTATCCGCAATACGAGCTGGAAATCGACAACAAGCTGGCCATGCAGAAGGGCGTTTCGATCGGCAAAGCGATGGATAACCTCAACATTATGATCGGTAGTACATATGAGCAGGGTTTCATCAAGTTCAACCAGTTTTTCAAAGTGTACGTACAGTCCGACCCTCAGTACAGAAGGCTGCCGTCCGACTTGCTTAAACTGTTTGTCAAAAACGAAGCCGGTGAAATGGTGCCCTATTCATCGTTCATGAAGCTGAAAAAAGGCCAGGGCCCGAACGAAATCACGCGTTTCAACCTCTACAATTCCGCGGCGATCCAGGGGCTGCCGGCCAAGGGTTACACCACGGCCGAGGCCATCCAGGCAATCCGTGAGGTAGCGGCCAAAACGCTGCCGAAAGGGTACGATATTGCATTTGAAGGGCTATCCTACGACGAATCGATCCGCGGCAATGAATCGCTGGTGGTGTTCATGATCGTACTTGCATTCGTATACCTGGTGCTTGCGGCGCAGTACGAGAGCTTTATCATTCCGCTCGCGGTGGTGTTTTCGCTTCCGGTGGGGGTATTCGGCTCGTTCCTGATGCTGAACCTGATGGGATTGGAAAACAACATTTACGCGCAAATCGGGCTGATCATGCTCGTGGGTTTGCTGGGTAAGAATGCGGTGTTGATCGTCGAGTTTGCCGTACAGAAACGGCAGGAAGGCGCTACAATCCTCGAAGCGGCGATTGAGGGAGCGAAAGTGCGTTTCCGTCCGATCCTGATGACGTCCTTCGCATTCGTGGCCGGGCTGATCCCGCTGATCGTCGCTACCGGCGCGGGCGCGATCGGTAACCGTACCATCGGCGCGTCCGCATTGGGCGGTATGCTGTTCGGTACCATTTTCGGGGTCATTATCATCCCGGGGTTGTACTTCATATTCGGCAACCTGGCCGACGGCCGGCAGCTTATCCGGAACGAGGACGATAGCCCGTTATCCGAAGGTTTCGTGCACGCCCTTGATGCTTTCCCTCACACAGAAGAAAACGACGAACATGCGAAATAAGAAAATATTGAACTGGGCCGGGATCGCGTTCATCGGGCTGACTTACTCGGCCTGCAACATCCCGACATTACCCCAGAAAACGGAAAATAAAGTGGTACCTGTGAGCTTCAACGGCTCACAGGATTCCACCAACGCCGCCAAAGTATCCTGGAAATCCTTTTTTACAGATCCTAACCTGAATGCGCTGATCGACACCGCATTCAGGAACAACCAGGAATTGAACATTACGATGCAGGAAATCGCGATTTCGCAGAACGAGATCGGCGCCCGCAAAGGGGAATACCTGCCGTTTATAGGCCTGCGCGGCGGTGCGGGAGTGGAAAAAGCGGCGCGCTACACGAATATTGGCGCGAGCGAAGCCACCACGGACATTAAACCCGGCAGAGAAACGCCGGAACCGCTGCCCGACGTGAACATCCAGGCCGTGGCGCGCTGGGAGGTGGATATATGGCACAAGCTGCGCAATGCAAAAAAAGCAGCGGCAACGCGGTATTTATCGTCGATTGAAGGGAAAAATTTCATGATGACGAACCTGGCGGCGGAAATCGCGAACTCCTACTATGAGCTGCTCGCGCTGGACACCCAGCTGGCCATTATCCGCCAGAATGTGGATATTCAGACCAATGCATTGAAGATCGTTAAAATGGAGAAAGAGGCTACCCGCGTTACCGAGCTGGCTGTGAAGCGGTTCGAGGCGCAGGTTTTGAAAACACAAAACCTTCAATACGGCATTCAGCAGCGTATTGTGGAAACTGAAAACCGCATTAATTTTCTCGTAGGCCGTTATCCGCAGCCGGTGCAGCGCAGCCAGTCGGGATTTGAAAACCTCGTTCCGAATGTGGTGCAGGCCGGTATCCCGTCGCAATTGCTCTCCAACCGCCCGGACATCCGTCAGGCGGAACTCGACCTGGAAGCGGCGAAGATCGACGTGAATGTGGCGCGAGCTAATTTCTACCCCTCACTGGGATTATCGGCAAGTCTTGGTTTGCAGGCGTTCAGCCCGATTTATCTGGCGCGTGTGCCGGAGTCGATCGTGGGATCGCTGATCGGCGACCTCGCCGCGCCTGTGATTAACCGCTACGCCATCCGCGCCGGTTATGCTAATGCCAATGCACGCCAGATCCAGGCCATTTACAACTACGAGCGTACCGTGCTGAATGCTTACATCGAGGTCGTAAATCAGCTTTCGAACATCAATAACCTCGAAAAGAGCTACGACCTGAAAACGAAGGAAGTGGATGCATTGAACCAGTCGACCACCATTTCGAACCGGCTGTTCGCCTCGGCGCGCGCCGATTATATGGAAGTGCTCCTCACGCAGCGCGACGCACTGGAATCGAGATTTGAACTGATCGAAACCAAAATGCGCCAGATGAATGCCATGGTGAATATTTACCGGGCACTCGGGGGCGGCTGGAATTGAGATATTAATTTAGGATGTGGTTTTTTGTAAAGATACCCCCGGCATTCGGGGGTATCTTTTTTTACAGATCACGCTATTGGGCCTTTTGCTCCGCCCAGAAAGCCTGCGTTTGCGTGAATTCGCGTCCAAACATGTCTTTCGCTTTCACTTCCACCGTGTGCTTGCCTTCGGTGAGGTTGTTCGGAAATGCGCCACGCCAGAGGTGGGTGCTTTTCACGGGATTGCTAGGGCGCCGACCTGCCGGTAGGTATTCGGTATAATCCCAGTTGTGCACCAGCCGCTGGAAATGCGGGTCGGGCTCGGCCTGGAACGCCATGTCCTTCCACGCGCCGTTATCGATGCGGTACTGCACGGAATTCCCCTCGTGGCCCATGAAAAAGTTGGCGTAAATGCCCGACGAAGTATTGCCTCCCGCCGGCACTACGCGGGGCGTGTGAATGCGGATCTGGTATTCTTTCGGCTCACCGGCCACCTTGTAATCAATCGTATACTGGTTGCCTTTGATGCGCAGGAATGCGTAGCCTTTCGGCGTGCCGTCGCGCATGGTCGATGACGGAACGCCCTGGATATTGAACTCTCCCGAGTACCAGTCGCCCGACGTCGTGCCGGCATTGTATTCGTGGAATGGCTTCGCGCCGTTCCAGCCCTGCTCTTTTCCGTGGAAGTTCTGGCGTTGCAAATGGGTGTGCGCGGAGAGCGAAAATGTGTGCGGATAGTCTTTGAGGATGCTGAACAGGCGGTTGCGGTCGTCGTCGCGGAATGCATCGCCTTCGCCTTCCTCGTGCAATGGAATGTGGTATGCCAATACGATGAGCTGGTCTTTGGGAACGAATTTCAGGTCGTTTTCTACAAAATCCAGCTGGTCTTTGCGGAAGCCTCCCCAGTAACCCTTGCCGTCGCGCGGGTCGGGATAAAGGATATCGTCCAGGATGATGTAATGCACTTTACCCACATTGAATGCATAATTTGCAGGGCCGAAATGCGCTTCGTAGGTATCGTCGGACAGCGAATCCGCCTTTGCGTCGTAATCCATATCGTGGTTACCCATGAGGTTGTACCAGGGCAACCCTACCCTTTTCACCGCTTTTACGTAGGGATGGTGCAGATCCAGATTGTCGCCCACGAGGTCGCCCAGGCTCAGCCCGAACGCTACATCTTTAATGCCTTCCACCTCGCTCACAATGCCGCGGGTAAAGTATTCGATGTCTTCGAGCGTGTAGGGCTGCGGATCGCCGAAGATGAGGGCGGTGTAATCGTCGGCTTCCGGCCGGGCGGTGAGCGCGAAATCGAGCGATGCGGGTAATGCGCCCGTAGGGGCAACGCCTTTGTATTTCAGGGCGGGCGAGCCTTCGGGCTTGTGCAAACGGTAGAAACGCGGCAGGTTATCGTCCGTGAGCGGCACCGCGTAGCCCGACGGTTTGATCACAAACAGGACATTGTCCTTCGCTACGGGTAATTCATACTGACCGTTCGCATCCGTCTGCACGACCTTCGTGCCATTGGACACCGACACCTGCGCCAGCCCTTTTTCGTTTTTGTCCTTGCGGCCATTGCCGTTCAGGTCGTTGAACACGAACCCTTTCACGACGGATTGTGCCTGCACGGCCGATGCCATCATCAGCCCGCAGCACAACATGGAGAATTTTTTCATAGGTGAAACCAGGAGTATTTGAGTAGTTTTCGAAAGTGCAAAACTACTTCGCCCGTGTTTCCGGAATGTCAACAGATTGTTACCCGAATATTAACCAATACATTGATTAAGAAGCATTTCTAGCCCAAAACCTACGTTGTCGTTAACTTTCTGTTAAGTTTCCCCAAGTGGCGCCCGGCCGTTTTCCCGCGTGAGTACATTTAGTTTTCAAAACTACTCACAATCCAAAATGCAAAAGAAACCTTTACTAGCGCTATTGCTCGCGGCAGCATTGCTGAATGGCTGTACAGACCATTTTCCCCAAAACCCTGTTCAGGAAAATACTGCGGCATTCAGGGAAGTAGCGGATATCGACCTGGGCGGCACCGCAGCAGCCGAAATCTCGGCCTACGACCCCATTTCGAAACGGTTGTTTACGGTTAACAATGAGAAGGCGGCGATTGTGGACGTGCTCGACCTGTCGGCATTCCCGGCTGTGACCAAATTGCAGCCGATCGACGTGTCGTCACTGGGCGGCGTGGCCAATAGCGTAGCCATATCCGACGGCAAGCTCGCCATCGCGCTCGAAGCGACCAACAAGCAAGCCAACGGCAGCGTGATCGTGCTCAATACCAGCACATTGGATGTGCTACAACAAATTACCGTGGGTGCATTGCCCGACATGGTGACGTTCAGCCCAGACGGCCGATTCATCGTGACCGCCAACGAAGGCGAGCCCAACGCGGATTACAGCATCGACCCCGAAGGAACGGTTTCGATCATCGACGTTTCGAATAATTACAGTGTTAAAACCCTCGACTTCGCAGGTTTTGAAAGCCAATATGCGGCACTCGCGCCAAAAGGCTTCCGGATGTTCGGCCCTAAGGCGACGTTCGCCCAGGACATCGAGCCCGAATACGTGGCGATTTCAGATAATTCACAAAAAGCATTCGTGACCTTGCAGGAAAACAACGGCGTGGCCGAAATCGACCTCGTTAACGGCAAAATCGTGAGCCTGCACGCGCTCGGCACGAAGGATATGAATTACATCCTCAATTCAATCGACGCGAGCGATGACGATAAGAAAGTGGAACTGAAAAACTGGCCGATCAAGTCGTTTTACCTGCCCGACGCCATTTCCTACTTCACCGTGAACGGTACGCCGTATGTGATCACCGCCGATGAAGGCGATGCCCGCGAGTACAGCACCTTCGATGAGCAGAAGCGTGTAAGCTCCCTGAAACTGAACCCCGTTTATTTCCCCAACGGCGACGAACTGAAAAAGACCGCTAACCTCGGCCGCCTGCGCGTGACGAGCACCCGCGGAGACAACGAAAAAGACGGCGTGTACGAAGAATTGTACGCATTCGGCGGACGCGGTTTCAGCATTTTCCACGCCGCGGATATGAAGCGCGTGTATGAATCGGGCAACTCCCTGGAACAAGAGGTGATCAAAGCCGGCATTTACGACGATTCGCGTTCGGACGATAAAGGTGTTGAACCCGAAGGTGTTACCGTGGGATGGACGAATGGCAAGCCTGTTGCATTTGTCGCATTGGAGCGTGTGGATGCGATCGCCGTGTACGATCTGAGTAACCCCGGCGCACCGCAGTTTCTGCAAATCATCAAAACCGGCGACGCACCGGAAGGCGTGCTGTTTATCACAGCCGATAAAAGCCCGAATGGCAGAAGCCTGCTCGTGACGAGCAATGAAGAAGACGGCACGGTGAGATTCTACCAGCCCTAAGTTTTAATTCCCTAACATTCACTATGCACACACTTACCTTTGAATGGTCCTGAAAGTGAGGTTGATCCTCGGGGCATTCTGCGTTTTCGATTTTGGAATGCGGTGCTCCCAGGTATGCTGCAAGTCGCCCTTCATGATCAGCAGCGAGCCGTTTTCCAGCGGCAGGCCATATTTCCGCGAATGATCGGCCCGGTATCGGAACTCGAACCGACGCTCCTGGCCCAGGCTTACGGAAGCGATCACAGGGTTCCGGCCCAGCTCCTGCTCATTGTCGCCGTGCCAGGCCACGGAATCGTTGCCGTCGCGGTAGTAGTTCAGCAGCACGCTGTTGAATGTAAAACCGGTTTTCTCTTCAATGCGCTTTTTCAATGCGGCCAGTTCCTTTGTCCAGCCATAGGGTTCAAAACGGGTGCCCGAAAACGTGTACGACTTTTCGGTATCGCCATACCAGGCCATGAGCCGGGGGGCAGTTACCTGTTTGCCGTACATTTGCATGACCTGCTGCCGCCAGGGAACCTCCGTGATCCATTTCCCGATGAGCGCGGCACTTTCGTCCGGTGGCACGAAGCCGGGATAATATTCGAGCAGGTTTTCGGGAAAAAGCAGGGTTTCTTCAGACCCAAAAAGACTTAATTGTTTCATATCGTTTGTTGACCGTTGTATTCCGGATCATAACAACAATTACGCCAAAAAAGTCTTGACGGGCCGGCACCCGCTGTCTATCAGGGCGCCTCGTAACCGTAAATGCCGCATTTACGCAGCTTTTTCATGAGCAGGTTGCGGCCGCGCAGCAGCTGGGAGCGCGATGTGCTGTCGGTAATGGAAAGCGTCTGGGCGATTTCGATATGTGAATAGCCGTCGATCAAATGCAGGTTGACAATCCGCTTGTAACCATCGGGAAGCTGCGCGATCATATCGCTCACGATGCCGGCGCTCAGGCTGTCGATCAGGCAAACGTGCTCATTGGATTCGAAATCCATGGGTGACATGTCCATGGAATGGTTCAGCGTTTCTTTTTTGGTGGTACGGTGATAATAGTTGATGGCGGTACGCGTCACCACCGACCGCATCCACGATTCGATGGATTCCAGGTTTTGTACTTCGTGAATATGTCTGAAAATCTTAACGAACGATTCCTGATAAATATCTTCCGCCTCCATGTGCGTCCGCGCGAAACGTGAACAAATGCGGATAAGCTCGCTCCGGAACCTGTTGTAAAATAATGTCTGCGCGCGGGGGTCGTTGTTCTGGCAGGCTTTGACCAGGTCGGTCAGTGTGCGGTAATTCTTTTTGATAGATGCCTTCATGAGCTGGAAAGGTTGGGTATTAACTGACTGAAAATCGCGTTCCGATTGCTGCTTGTTTATACGCCGTTCCCTTCAACCTTATCAGCACCTATCAAAAATAATTAAAAATAAATAAAGCCGGATGCAGCGTTTCGTATCCGGCTTCTGGTCTTCAAGCATTTAGCTAAAATTTATAGGCAATGCTCAATGTAGAATTTCTCGGCTTCTGCGGGTTTACCGACCAGTAGCCGATGTAATATTCCTTGCTGGTAAGGTTGTTTACATTCAATGAAATCCGGAAATGGCTGGCATTATAAAACACGCTCGCATTCAGCAGTGTGTAGGCTGGGAGCGTAAAAACGCCTGTTTTGCTGTTGTCGATCACCTTGTATTCGCCGGCGTAATTTCCTCCGAAACCGAAACCGGCATTTTTCAACGTGCCGCTGCTTATGCGATAGGTCGCCCAGAAATTAGCCAGGTTTTGAGGCCCCTGCCCTCCTATCGAACGTCCGGGTTCACTGTAAAAATCTTCCGCATCGCCCGAAATAACTTTCGTTTTGTTGTGACTGAAACCGGCGATCAGGCTGAGACCATTGACAGGATTAGCCACGACATCAATTTCAAAGCCTTTGCTGCCGACCTTTCCGCCTTGTGTAAAATCGCGGATATTGGCCGGATTGGGCATAACACGGTCCGACACCTTGATATCGTACACCGAAAGCGTGGCACCCAGCTTGTCGGAAAAAAGGTTGGTTTTAATCCCATACTCCCATTGATCCGCATGCTCGGGGCGGAACGACTTGATGCGTGGGTTGCTCCCGTCGCGATCGGTCACCTGCTGCGGCGCCACGTTGATGAACGCATTCATGTAGTTCGCAAAAAGCGAAACCTTGTCGGGCAGCGGCTGGTACACGATCCCGATTTTAGGCGACAATGCCCATTGGTCAAAATCGTCTTCGGAAGTACTTCTCTCGCCTTTTGAATCGAAATAATCGGCACGGAGGCTCAGCATTACATTCAGGTTCGGCATGATATTCAGCACGTTGGACGCATACGCTCCGAACGACGTGTTGGTAATATTGCTCGCACTTCCTTCGAGCCCGGCCAGCAGATTGTCGATCGACGCCTGCGTGAGGTACACGGGCGCAAGCGTATCGCCCGAGTAAGGGTTCACATAATTTACCTCGCCCTGCGGCGAAACATTCCTCGCCGAAGCCCAGCCGGAGCCATTATCGACCACGTTTCGTCTGAAATAATCCACGCCTACCAGTAGCCGGTTACGCATGTTGCCGATTTTGAAATCGCCGTTGAAATTCTGCTGGATATCGGTTGTAGTGGTCGATTGCTGCTCTTTGTGAAAGTATTGGCTAAACCAGTTATCCCCCGACACATCGTCCCAGATGTAGGTATAAATGCCATCGGACTTCACCGCGCCTCTTGAAAAAACAGTTTGCGACGTCCATTGGTCCGACAGCTTGTAAACGGCCTGCGCTTGCAGATTAAAACGCGGATTACGGATCGTAAGGTCGTTTGAAGTGAACGAAAGGCGCGGGTTCAGGTTCAGATCCCGGAGATTTTTGAAAGGAAGCGGGCTGAGCCGGTCGGAATGGAAGAATACTGGTGCCACTGCCCGTTCTTCTTCTAGGAATTCGGCCAGCAAATGCAGCGAAAGGCGGTCGTTCACCTCATACACCAATGCAGGCGCGATAAAAAACGACTTTTTAAACCCTGCGTCCTGAAAACTGTTTTCGGAATGGTAGGCGGTATTAACGCGCAGCGCGATCTTATCCGCCTTGCTAAGCGGCGTGTTAATGTCGGCCGTGACGCGGTTCAGCCCGAAACTCCCGGCGTTATACGCGATCTCGCCCCCGAACTGGTGATAAGGCTTTTTGGTGATCGTATTGATCATCCCGCCGTAGCTGTAAAACGCCCCGCCGAAGAGCGTGCTCGACGGCCCCTTGATCACCTGGATCTCCTCCACATTCGCCGGGTCGAGATTACCGCTTGTGAGGCCCGGAAGGCCGTTGTAGAGTGTCGGCTGCGCATCAAACCCGCGCAATGCGAAATACGAAGCCCCATCCCCTGCCCGGCCGGTCGACTCCCACGTACGGGCAATGCCCGGCACATTGCGGAGCGCATCGTCGTAGCTCGTAATGCCCTGCTGCTTCATAATTTCGGCGGACACCGTGTTGTAAACCTGTGGATTTTCGAGCTTTTTCAAAGGAATTTTGGCCACAATGGCATTCTCGCGGTTCAGGTTCCGCCCCGAGACGATCACTTCCTGCAACTGCGCCGAGCTTGCTTTGAGCACAAAATCCAGCGTGACAGTGCCCCCGGCAGTCACCTCGACGGTTTGCTCCTGCTTATCCAGCCCGACGAACGAAGCCACGAGGCGCTGCAAGCCGGGCTGCAAATTTCGGATAAAAAACTTTCCGTTCCGGTCGGTCAAAGCGCCTTTGGAAGTGCCTTTCACATTCACGGTGACGAGCTCCACCGGTTCACCATCGGAAGTACGCACGGCGCCGCTGACAGAACCATTTTGCGCAAACGCCCTCCCAGCGACACAACCGAACAGCATTGCGAGTAGAAATAATTTTTTTGTCATAGCATAGATTTAGTTTCGGCGCAAAAATATTATTTAAACTAAATCTAAACAACATAACAAACCTCAACATCCCGCAAATACCAGCCACACGCCCGTCGGATCGGCCGACTGCATATTACCTTGTTATGAAATGAAAAAAATTTAAATTTTTTTAGGCGTTTAAATTTCTAAATGTGAGCCTATTGCGAAATTTCCTGCATTTTGGCTCAAAAAATAGTGCTCTCAAAATTTGTTTGATAAAATCCCAATTGTACTTTTGCACCACGATACGGCGAAACGAAAAACAAAAAACGCCAGAAACGACATCGATTGTTAACTTTTTATGAAGCGCAGCGATGGAATTGAGTGGAAGGTTTTTCGGAGTAGTTGAAAGTCTTAAATGATTCCGTAGCTCAGCTGGTAGAGCAATACACTTTTAATGTATGGGTCCTGGGTTCGAATCCCAGCGGGATCACAGAAGGCACACGAAAGTGTGCCTTTTTTGTTTAAAATACATTGATAATCAGCGCATTTTACAAAAAGGCAGGTCAGTCTGAATCATAATGAACCAATCCATTCGGTCACCTATTCGATCACCTGTTGGATTCGGTAAATTAGGTGACCGAATCAGATGTTTGATTGAGGCGGTTTTGATTTAAGGTTCTCCACGGAACAATTACCAACCTTAAAATGTGCGAGCATGAAGTTCAAACAAAATCTGTCATTGCTTTTCTGGCTGTACCGGGGCAAGGCCTCCAAAGACGGAAAAGCACCCATCTATGTCAGGATTACCATCGACGGAACCGACACTGACATTTCCCTTGGCAAAAAGATCCATCCCGACTTCTGGAACAGCGATGCCAAGCTGGTGACCGCTACGACAGCGGAAGCGAAGATCATTAACTTGAAAATCGTCCAGGCACAGGCTGAGATCGAAAAACACTTTCTCGTGCTGCAATCCCAGTTTAACCATGTGACGCCGGTGATGCTGAAAAATGCCTATCTGGGCTTGCCATTAACTCATTCCAAAGCAAAGCCGGAAAAGGCTGCCGGACCCAGCCAATCGCTGCTAGCAGCCTTCGATGAATTCATCGCGATCTTCGAAAAGAAAGCTAAGAAAGGAATTCGATCAGAGGGGACATTAAGACACTGGCGGTCGACCAAACGGAAGGTCGAAGCATTTATCCGCTTCCGTTATCAGCGGAAGGACATTGAAATGACCGAGATCGACCAGTGCTTTGCCGAAGAGTTCTACGACTATTTGACACTCCACCTGGACGAGCCACTTTCTGAGGTCACTGCCAAGAAGCTGGTGAAATGGACAAGGCAGATCGTCAAAACAGGCGTTAAGAAGAAGGTTATCCCTTCCAATCCACTGGAAGGGTTTGTTTGCTCGGGCGGAAACAAGGAAGTCCTGCCGTTGGAGCTATTTGAAGTCGAGGCCATTCATAAAAAGCAGATCGACATCGACCGGATCAGCGAAGTGCGCGACGCCTTCATTTTCCAGTGCTTTACCGGCTTTGCCTATCAGGATATGTATAACCTCTCTCCGGAGAATATTGTGAAAGTCGGCCGAGCTGGTGAAAAATGGCTGATCAAAGACAGAGGTAAGACAGAGGTCACTGAAATGGTGCCCATTCTCCCGATCGTGCAGGATTTGATCGATAAATACCAAAGCCATCCTTATTGCAGGGTTAACAACCGGCTGATCCCGGTCAACAGCAATTTCCGGTACAATGTTTATCTCAAAGAGCTTGCCGTGATCTGCGGGATCAAAAGGCCGCTAAATACGCACCTTGCCCGTCATACGTTCGCCGACATGATGCTCAACAATGGCGTGCCCTTGGAAGATGTCGGTAAAATGCTTGGACATCGGAATATTAGAACAACCCAACGCTACGCTCGCGTCAGAAAACAAAGGATTAGCGCTAATGTAGCAATCGCAAAACAGAAACTCTTCACAACGTCGGGCGAATTGCGACCCATGAATTGAATTCTGAGTGCCGTTGCATCGCAGTCAGCGGCACTTCAATTTGCTTCCTTCTAATTACAATATTGTTACACCGAAGATAGTCATGTGCACTACCTCATCATAGTGCGAGCCTCTTTCTGAGTAATTCAGTCGACAAAATCAGTGTATCAAACACGCAAAGTATCTTCGTCCAGGAAAATTTCACGATTCTGTATTTTTCTCCTGGGAGAAAATATCTATTATCCAGGCTTGCAATTAATATTATTTTGTATACCTTTGCAAGGTAACTAAAATTGATAACAATGTCAGAAATAACTACCCTGGATTCAGCACTGGATTCGTCCGGAAATGTGGGAAAACCTATCAAAACCTTTGTTGGTTACAACACAGGCTTTCGAACGTTGACTTTGAATATGTCCTTGTATGAGGTAAACGAAATGACCGAGGTTGCCAACGAGCAGTCATTGAACACGATTGAGGTAGCGCAGCGTAAGCTCGATATTTCGCATGCGTCTTCAATAGCAAAATATATATTGAAAGGGTTGCTCGCCGCAATAAGTAATTCGCCACGTCTCAATGGCAGCTCTTCGTTTGCGAGGATTTCAAAGGCAATGGGAGAACAACCTTACATTGCAATCCCCCCCCTTGTGGCATCTCTGCGCAACACCGGATTTGGCGGTTCTAACCTACAAGTGCTTCCGCTAAAGACCATTGGTTCTGAAGAGGTCGCTTGTTTTAAGATATTCTTGTCACAATCTGACACTCTCTGGATAGTTGATGGTCAGCACAGAAGGAAGGCCATCGAGCTTGTAAGTGACTTTATACGACATGTATTGACTTATCACAAGTATCCCGCGCGCGGTCCGATCCTGCTTTACGACGGCGGCAAAGAGCAAATTGGTGGTGACGAGCTATTTGTTTGGCAAGTTTGTCTTGAAAAAATGAAAGAATGTACGGTGGCTATCGAAGTACATTTGGGACTCGATGTTGAGAAAGAACGACAATTGTTTCATGACCTTAACAATTTAGGAAAGCGCGTTGATCGAGGTATGGCGTTACAATATGATGGCTCGAATCCGGTGAATACCTATATTAAGGATCACTTGTTTGCTACAATCTTTCCAGAATCAGGAATTCAGGAGATAACTGAAAGGCAACGGAAGGATGGAATTGAGTCGGGATTCACCCATCAGGAGGTGGTTTCAATCAATGCCCTGTTATTTCTGAACAAAACGAGTATTCAAAGTGCGACACCTTCCCAAGTTGACGCGAAGATTGAACTGGCCAACAGATTTTGGAAGACTGTTGCTGAAATACCGGGAATTTCTAGTGTAGACGCAAGAAGAGACACGGTAGCTGCACAGCCAGTGGTCCTGAAGGCACTTGCCAAACTAACTTATGATTTTCACAGTGAAAAGAAGCGAACCTGGAATATTCCAGAGTATCAAAAACAACTGTGGGAAGCGATTGCGTCTTTTGATTTCAGCCATGAAAACCCCGCATGGAGGTACTATCAGCTCGAATCTGACGAGATAGAGGAAATGGGACTAACAAGTCTAGAGAGTTACCTTCCGTCAATTGAAGATGGCAACCGAGACCTCGGACAATTCAGTAATGGGATGTTCCATTTCGGGGCAAAGCACAATGATATTTATCCAATCATTGGGGACATAGTTCGCTGGTACGCCAAGCTACCGTCACGTAAATAGTAGAAGTCTATGCCAAGGTCTCCTCCTCGTAAAACAACTCGATCACATTATCCCAAACTTATTAAATAAAGATAAATGAAAAATTTTACCGCACATCCTCTCGCAGGATTACAATTTTACCTTACAAATGACCAATACTCCTGCAATCGGGCAACATCCGTCAGCCATAAATCGATCAATAGCGTCGTTAGAAGCGAACGCAAATAATACTATAATTGTCCACTATACTTGCTCCGACCTGTCGAAGAGTCCCACGAGGGTTACATCGATCGGCTTGCTCTTAAGGTCTGATGGTGAAACGAGAATTTTCTCTATCAAGAAGGAAGCGGAAATGGCTGGTGCAGGCGGCAGATTAACTGAAAATCAAAAGAATCTATTTGAGAAGGCGATGCTAAAACGCTTTTACCGATTTGTCAGATTAAATCAAAACGCCATGTGGGTTCACTGGAGCATGAAAGATTCAACCTTTGGTTTTGCAGCGATCGATCACCGCTACAGGGTTCTTGGCGGTGTGAAGCCCAGTGTGGTACTAAACGAACGACGAATAGACCTGAGCGTACTAGTAAAACAGCTCTATTTGCCAAAATTCGAGCCAACTGTTAGGCCAAAAGGAAAGCTATTAGCAATTGCGGAAAACAACGGTTTGTCAGTCATTAATGGAGTTTCAGGCAAAAGCGAGGCCAATTTATTCGACGCAGGCAACTTCCAACTGCTTGAACAATCCCTGATATGCAAAGTGAATTCCATTAGCTCCATTCTGGATCTCACTATTATGGAAGTGCAAAATAGAAACGCAGTCAGCTCTCCTGTGCGTGGTTTCTCTCTAAGAAATTTGCTGACGGGCTGGATAAAGTGGATTGTGTTCGCATCCCTAGCAGTCATTGGTTTTTTTGTTAAACATCGCCTTGAGGCTCTTGTACAAAAGCCATGGCCCGAACTCGGGAAAACGTGGGATGCATTTAGCACTCTATTAAACACACTTTAGCCATTGTTGAAGGGGAGCGTTTGCTCCCCTTCCTTTACCCATAAGCTATCTTTTATTGAAGAAACTTCCGCTTTTTGAGTAAAAATAACCTTTAAAGTGGATTGAACGAACCCATACTTCTTTCTCCGTATCATTCCGTCTAATATATTTCTTCACCGAGTGACTATATTTAAAAATCGTTTCTCTGCAATGGGTGATAAACGACTCCTTCTCAAAAACACCAAACGAGCTCCCTCACAAGCAAAGCTACCAACAAACATTCGTTATGATGCATTCTTACGGACGTTGACATTCCAAATCCACTGCCACGCCAGGCGTTTCCAATCCCGAATGACTTTTCCGCTCGAAGAGCGCCAATACCGCATTGAATAATGCCTGTAGAATTCACGCGCCGCTTCTTTAGTCTTCTTACATTGAAGGAAATAAACCTCCACGTATTCCGGCGTGGGAGGGACATCACATCCACGTCCAAAATTTTGGTATGCGGTCTTCACGCCTTGCCAACCAACGTTGGTACTTTAGCCTTTTGGATCATCGCCTCAATATCGTCCCTGTCGTAGTAGATTACTCCACCCAGTCTCACAAATGCGAGCTGGCGATTAGCTCTGAGGGCTAACAACTTGCCCGGCGAAATGTTTAGGAGCTTTCTAACCTCGGAAGATTTTAGCCATTTCTTCGCGGTGTCTGGTGAAGATCCCTTCGTCCTGGCAATTGCTGCCAAAAGCTCGTCCCGAACACTTTTCAAGTCTGCAAGCGTAACCAACTGATCTAGCGACAGGCCGCCTTTGGCCTCATCCGTTCCCCTCATCCTTTCCATCACGTTTTCTGTTTTAGTATTGCCAAGAAAACAAAGCTAAAATCCGCAATGTGGAAATCCTAGACCCTTTCGATTTTCAAATAGGTGAAACTGATGTGGAGCAGATATCGGCTGTTTACCTATGTTTGCAGCCAAAGAAGCGTTTTGTGCTAACTCACTATGTTTCACCCTAACTTCAAATTTATGGAAACCATCCTGCTGCACTCTTTAACAGTCGAAGAGTTCATGGACCGCGTCCGCGCAATTGTCAAAGAAGAATTGAAAAGCGTGTTGCAACAAGATCAATTGCTTACCAAAGAAGGTGCTTTAAAGTTAACCGGAGCCAGCAACGCAGCTTTCCTGAAAGCTGTAAACGCGGGCATCGTAAAACCACAACTGGTCAAAGGCAGAACAAAGGCGATGTACCTCGAATCGGAAGTGCTCAAAATTGTAGTCAGTAGGAAGAGGAAGCCGTCATAATTCATAGGCATTAGGGTCTTCCGGTGGGGTAAATTTCTTCTCTTTTCCACTCAACTTCGAAAGTGCATCGCAGGCCATGTTGTATTGGTCGCACCAGCGCCTGCATTTGGATTTTATCTCCTTTTCGGCAAACCCTGAAAATGGATAGCGGAATTTCATCATGGCATGACCACCGTAAACATCTATATATTTTGAAAGATTTTCTTTGGTAAACTGCTCACGCAGCTTGCTCAGTTCGGCTTCAACAATTTCAACTGCTGGATGAAAGTCTTCGGTAGTAATGTCTTTTAGGGAATCAGGTAACTGAAATGGGGGTTTCTTTTTTTGCTTTTTGTTTGCGGCAGCGACCGCGGAGACTTTTTCCTGGAATTTTGCCTCACTCTCTTTAAGCTCCATGTATCGGGCCAAGTCAACATTTCGGGATTTCAATTCCTGGGATAAACGGATAATGCTGGATTTCCGGTAATAATATGATTTTCCCTTCTTGAAAAAATCATTAAATCCGAACGTTTCCCGGATGAACCTTCCCCCATTGTAGACCCCTTTGAAATATCTGCTCAGATCCCTGTCATCGATCCATTCACCTCTTTTGATGGAAAGCTTCTTTAATTCCAGGGCAACTTTATCCAGTGAGGCTTCAGAGAATTGCTCTTCTGGCGGAAGTGCTGGTGTACCCGCGATTCTAACAATAGCTTCCCTGATTTCTGACAGTTCTCTCAGTATCTGCTCTTGGGTTTTCATCGGAAAAGTGCGGGACATGTAGCCAGAACGCCTTCATTACTTGGTTGGATTCACCATGCCACTTATCCATGGCGATCAAAATCTTGCAATCCGACAACAGCTAATTTTTAGCATCAAAAACGAGGCAGGACGGGCTTCGCAACAATCCACCAAGATGAAACAGAATCACCGCCCTACCAAAGCCCCAAGATACTTTCTTTCAGTCGTTACACCAACGCCGATCTATTTTTTCGAAGATCAAAAGCCGTTTCGGCTAGTCTACCAACTAGCTGGTATAAGGTAAGCAAGTCAATGTAAACACCCCACTCCTGAGCAGACTGGCTACTTAGGGAGTAAAGGCAAATCCGGTTAAGTTCCTGTTTCCACTTCTTTAAGCCCTTATACTCAAAAAATTCTGTCAAGAATTGAATAGTACCGGCAGGTAGTTCAATTTCTCCTTGCGGTCTGACGCCAGCTTTGCACGTGACTTCGGCGGATGGTTTCGACTTGGTTAGCCGTTTTTCGTTCTCCCCGCCCAGGATCAGGTAGGCAGCATTGATGATCGATTCAACCTTTTCTAGTAGATAGAGCACATCCGCTGGGCAGCCCTTGTCGTAATATTTTTCTTGACAGCACACCTGCAAAATATCGTACAATCTCGCCTTAAAGGTTGTTAGGTCGTACGCGTCAAAAAAGGAATCAAGAATCGCGTACGGGTCATCGAATCCATCACGGTGCCAGATAGATAGCCTTTTAAGCCGCTTATTGAGCTTCTTCGGTAGGCCTCCTCGATTTGTTTCTGAGTCCGACTTCCCGGAAGGTGTTCTAGGCTCAGTACGCTCGCGTTCATCTCCTTTTGCTTTTGACAAAGACCGATGATGATCCAACACAAACGATGCTTCAAGGTATACCACTAGATTCTCAAAAAAATAGAGTTGCTCTCCAGGGCTGGCATCTACGTGCTGGCCTTCCGTCGATATCGATGCTGAGAGCATCTGCCACAAAAAGAACCTGCAATCAGCAATCGTATAATTTCTCCAAAACTCCGGGAATATTTTCTCCGGGTGCTCGGTCTCCTGACTTGATATCCAGACCGGTTTCAGATCCTTGACATCTTCTGAAATATATCTCATCATCATCCCTGTTTGAGTGGAATAAATGGTAAAAATCGGCACTGATGTGATTCTAAAAAATACCAAAACTATGGTTTCATAGCCCTAAAACAGCTATTTTAGGCTTTTGATCAGAAACAGAGAAACCTTATCTTTTGAAAAATGAGCACTTCGCAAGAAATGACAAAACACATCCACCACGGCCGGAACATCAAGCGCTTTCGGGAAATGTTGGGAATCAAGCAGGAAGGCTTAGCCTTCGAACTTGGCGGGGAATGGTCTCAAAAGAGGGTTTCGCTACTAGAGCAGAAGGAAGTCGTTGAACAGGAAATCCTGGATCAGGTTGCTCAGATACTGAAGGTTCCCGCAGAAGCAATCAAGAATTTCGATGAAGACAAGGCTCTGAATGTAATTTCAAATACCTTCAATAGCCATGATTCATCTACCATGAATGCTGTTAATGTCAATCCAACATTCAATCCATTAGATAAACTAATTGAAAGCTACGATGAGAATCGAAAGCTTTACGAACGTTTACTTACGTCCGAACAGGAAAAAGTAGAGTTACTCAAGCGACTGCTTGAAAATGCAAAATGAATCTGGCCTCGCGTTTAATTGATCACAACCAGACTGTAATAGCTGGATTTTCCGTTTTGCCTTGCTATTCCCGCAGCTTGAACCGTCAAGTAATCCTTGACAGTTGCTACTTCCTCCGTTTCGTGCTCTTTGAAGATATTTTCTACGTTAAAACTGATTTTTTTTGCTCTGTTTAAACAACTCAGCGATCTGATGCTGGCTAACCCACAGAAATGTGGTGGCTGAAATGTCGCTACTAGCCACAAACTACTAGTTCATGATTAGGTAGCTGAAATACGTTTCGTGCAACGTTGAATGCCTTGCCGGAGATTATTTCAGCAGACTTTAAATTTTTTCTTACAACCCCTCCGTAATTGTGAGAGGGGCTTGTAAGAAAAAATTTAATTATCTCTTATGGGCGATGATTGATAGGCTACGATGTGAGAATTGTTACGGACAATTTGCTCGCTGCACAAACTGATTCTTTGTTAAGATCATTTTTGATGCCAAAACACCCCGATTGGCCAAAAACAGTCCGGAAAGCGTAAAAAGGATCATTTTTATTCCAAAATGGTCTCAAAGGCGCATTTGGGACCAAATTTTCTTCTTCCCGCTTAATTTGGATCATTAGTGACGTTTCGGAGACTTGCACCGGCTCTCGGGCAAGGAATTGTAGCCACTTCAGACACGCGAAAATTAGATGCTACCACCTGTCTATCCGTGGTAGGCAAGATGTACAAATGTATCACGCGGCTGCCGCCGCGCGCTTCATTTGGATCTTGCTCTGCGAGGCCGGCCTTACTCGGAACTCGTTCGGCTTGTTGATTGTAGGCGGGCAACAAGACACCCGAGGTATGCCGGGGAAAGGATTCCGACACGATTGTTTCTCAACCATCGTTTACTCGATTTTTTGTACACTTCCCATTTTCTATGTTTTGCGGCCCCCTAGGATTACTAGAAATGGTAATCATCCAGTTAAGGTCTTATCTATAATAAAGACCGCCCCCGTCTTGACGTGCTTCAGCAGCAGAATAGGGGCTCGCTTATTTTACTTAAACGAAATTTCGTGCAATTAACGGAAGACCAATTGTACTGAGTCGGCTGCGTTGACGCGGTGTCGGCCGTGCAGGATTTCGTCTATCAAAAAGCAAAGCCAACTCCTGCTCGGGCATTAACCTCGCCGGATTTAACCTTCACTATACTTTTGACATAGCCCACACCGGAGAGGCTGACTGCCGAATCGAAGTACAATTTGTGAAACAGGCGTTGTTGATATCCTGCCGATATTCCAACCAATTGGGTGCGGCCTGAATACCTTTCTCGGTGACTATAGTGCTCATATTCCCATCGATATCCAAAACGAGCACCCACATACAACCCCGAAAGGTTGTCTGATGCTTTCCCTTTTCTAACCTGATTTTTTTGAAGGTAGTAGAATCGGAGTTGTCCTTCGCCTTCTGTCCTTCCGTGAAAAGTTTTGTAGCCGTATAATGTTGACCGATCAGTTTCATTCCGGACAGTAAAATTCATCGAGAAAGGGCTTCGTCCGATTTTTCTCTCGTATCCGATTTCAGCCCGGATCGATTGATTTTGGAGACCAACGTTCACCTCAGGCAACCTAATTTTGAAGTGTTGTCTGACCAAATAGTCGCAATGAAGCACATCACATAAGGGGCCACTACCAGTTCTTTTCCAATCTCCCAAAGCAAGGCCGATCAAGGAACGAGACGCAAAAACCAGATTGTTAATACGAAATTTTGACGTCACCGGCCAACCCGAGATATACCACTCAGGATATGGTCTCAGGTAGTACAGACCCAGGGAAAAATCAAGAAAGCCGCTTGTTAAAAAACGGCTTTGGAAACCGTAAGACAGACTAAAATGGTCCCTTACATACCCATATTGAATAGCACCCACTGATCTTTCATATAAAACAGACAAATAACTCCCTGTAAAATTATTGGCGCTTTGCTGACGGGCGATCCTACGCATCATGTTGGGATACCAGCGGCTACCGACGCTAGCAAATAAATTTCGGCCGCTCAACTGCCTGAAAAAACTATCTAGATAAATTCCATCGCCCTCGCGGGCTGCCCTTGAATAAATGGCAGCCTCCAAGGATAAAAAGGGGAAAAGCTTGTATTCAACTGCGGCAGTAAGTCCCATCCCCTTGTAAGTGGATGCTGTGTAACCCAGCTTAAAAATCCTTTTTGTAGGAATTTTGGTCATGAAGACATTTTCATACCGGTCGACAAAGTGCTGGTCTTCAAGCGTTACTGCTTCCTCGGAAAATATAATTGATGTAGTATCCTGGGCGCACAATGGCATCGCCAGCGATATAATTAGCAAAAGTGAGGTAAGGACGTTTAGCATGCATCCAAGGAAGGCTCAATTATTATTAGTTCTTATGTCAGTTTCTATTTAAAGAGGCATAAATACACTGAAACGGTTGTATGGAACGAACAAATTTTCGAAATAAAGGTTGACACCTTGGAAACATGTGGAAATGTTTGAAAATCGGCCACAACTCCGATACTCGGTTGGGCAACTGAAAGTTGGATGCAAAAGTTAAATCGCAGACCAATCCTGGTTTTTACGACGTGCGTGATACTCATTGCGTCTTTATTCGAGCTGCTACTAGGTATTTACACGACTTGAAGCAGAGTTCTCGGTCTTATAGATTGCGTCCGCACGCTTTTGAGACGGATGTTGTGATTTCTGCAAACGGCTAAGTTCGAATTAAGTATTTTGAATTAATCACTTACCAGTCGAAAACTATATCCACTCCCAAAGACTCACCTTGGATAAATTCGAAACAAACCTTCAAATTATTAAAGAAGTAAATGGCAGGCATTTGGAGAGGCATAATAGAAGCATAAAAAAAACTTTGCCTAACATGCAACCATTTTATTCACTTTGTTCCACTTTGAATCAGCGCTACAAACGAAATATATTTTGTGTAAATGTTAACGGTACTTTCTGTTGTACAATTTTATATTGTGCATTTACAATTCTGTTCAAATAGTATAAATCTTAAATATTTTATCAAATGAAGTTAAAATCATTTGCCACATTGGCCTTTTTTGGAACAATACTGTTCTCGTGCAACGAAGAAAAATTCCCAGAAATAGAAATAAGAAAAATTGACTCATCGATTCTGCAATCCACTGGCGGTTCTGTGCTTTTGCACAAAGGAATCTTAGAATTTACAACGGTTGGTGTATTCAATGAATTCTGCGAAAAGTTAAAGAGCGACAATGGTTTCAAGAAGAACATGGAACAAAAATACGGAGACGTTCTACTAATTGGAGATGTAAGGAAAGGCGAAATATCTGACCTTCAACGACAAATAATTGAAAATGTTCCAACCGCATATGTCTACTTGCTCAATAAGGACGCCGCATATATTATCAACGGTCAGTATGTGCGATTTGGGAAAAAAGAGCAGTTTTTTGTCGACAAGAGTAAAAAAGATCAGATTGACTGGGCAAACGAGGATACTATCAACAGGAACGAGGTGAGGACCTACAAATACGGCAGATCGCCTAACATACTTTTGGAATCTTTTTCCAACGCGAGACTAGATTTTAACGCAGATGCATACGCAGTAGGTGGAGATCAAGCGCAATTTTGGCAATTTACACCTGTGGCAGGTTGGAGAAAATGGGTTGATGAAATAGATGCACGAATTGCGGCAATAGTTTTTGTTCCCGGGCAACTGGACCCACAAAATTATTATCCACAGATTACCATGGAGGTAAAATATAAAGCAAAGCTGGAATGGAAAGGTAGTGGATCATGGCAGCCCGCCTCAAATTATCGTGTAATAACACCTAATTTTTCGTATACCTTAAAGTTTGGAGTTGACCCTGCAACTGCCGTTACAGTTGCGGCTCGTACAGTGGGACCAAATTGCTGTAATGGTCAACCGCCTGTGGGACCAATATATGGCACAACTGATTGGGAATATTCTATGGCCAACTATACTTATGTGGACCGATTCAACCAACAAGGATCTAGCAAATGGTATTTGACAGGCTCGGGTACGGTCAAGCACTATATTGATGGAGATGATCAAGTAAACATTTGGGATAGACCAATTTCATGGTAAGAATTAGAAAAAAAGCGGCTCAAAGCTCAAAAAAGGCAGGAGAAATTCCGGCCTTTTTTGACGTCAGATTAAAATTTGGATGTCTGCTAGGCGTTGCACGGCAGCGATAACGTTTATGTCAGACAGTTCAATAAGCCAACCTGTGATGCCAGGTAAACCTTATCTCGTAATCTCCAATACCCAAGTTGATATTTCGTCCAGGGCCTTCGGAGAAAACGTTTGTTCCAGCTTGGCGTACTCCTGCATTGTGCATTCGTCGCATTCCTGAAAGAAATGATTCAGCCCCGGCATTTCCCTTGTAGTTACTTTCCCATTTAAATTCCTTAGGGAATTGGCAATCGCTGTCAGGTTCTCCTTGGGAGTGACTTGCACGTCTCTACCCCCATTCAAAGCCAGAACTGGGCAAGTTACTTTGGTGAGTGACGAGACGGGGTCATACTTCAAAAAGAATATCCACCAAGGCGTCGTCACTGCTGCCACCTGCTCGCTTACGAACTGGGCCTTTGTAATGTTCGCCGGCATTAACTTCTTCGGAAAGTTCTGAAAGGCATTCTCTGCCAAAACGGTCAGCTTCGCATTTCGCTCTTTCGGATTCCCCGTACTCTGAACGACTTTATAGGCTGCGGAACTCATCTCTCTTGCTTGCGAAATCTCCGATTGCGAAAGGCCTATACTATTCCCTACCAGTCCAATTTGAATAGACATTAGCGAATCACCCCTAATACCGGGAGCTGCTAGCAGCGTAATAAAATCAATGTCCTGCGAACGGCCCGCTACTATTGTCGCGATTGTCCCGCCCTCGCTATGGCCAATAAGGCCTATTTTGCTCACCTCGATTTTCTTTCTGCTTTTCAGGTATCCAACCGCACTTTCCACGTCATCAGCGAAATCCATTGAAGTTGCCTTTGCAAAATCACCGGTAGACTTTCCTACACCTCTATCGTCAAACCTCAGTACTGCAATTCCTTTCTTTGTAAGATGATCGGCCAATACAAGAAAAGGCTTATGCCCACCACTCACCTCTTCATCTCGGTTGTGTGGGCCGCTGCCTGTGATTAGCACAACTGCGGGATATGCACCTGTTTTTTCTGGTAACGTCAACGTACCAGCAAGCACGTCGCCAGTTTTTGAATTTGTGAATTCAACATCCTCACTGTAATAGGGGTACGGCTTTTGTGGCTCTTGCGGATGCTTATTTTGGGAGGTATTTTCTTGCGGATTGCAGCTACTTAGAAAGATCGCAGTGAGAACCGTGAACACACTCAGTAACTTTGCATTTTTCATATCAAGTAGATACAGTGTTTCCTGTGAAGTTAAATCCCTTATTTTACAAGAGTTAAAAGACTTTCGACCCTTCCACTTACCCACCAATAAGGCCTAAGCCATTAATAGACACATCTCTGGCCTCCAACGGCGGAAAAGCCGTCATTTCTCAAAAAACATCCGTCCGCCGGTCGGGACTGGTCGATGATACGGGGCGGGAGTTTGAGTTGTTGGAGGTGGAGGAAAGTGCCTAATGAAATCATTGCCGATGGATAGTCAATCGATTAGCATTGGCGCCTCCAAAGCTGCCTGTTCTACTGCTTTCACTCTTTGGATAAAGCCCATTCCGGCAATGTCAACACCTTGTCCATGTTTTTGCTGAACTGTATTGCATATGCAAGTGCTGGCCCCTCATGCTTTAAATTGACTTCCACCTCCTCGTAATGGACCATATTCCCGCAATTTTCTATCAGAAAATCAAAAGCCGGCAGATTTAACCAGGTCGCATTTGGCGGTGCCGACGACATTCGGCAAGCATATACAACAGGGATTCCCACTACCGTCAACTCCGCCCCTCTATTAACCAATGTCACCTCGCCATAATCAATCCCTATCCCCAAACCAATGCTTTTTAGAAAAACAGTAAAAATGCTTTTGTACTTCTCATAGTGCTCTCGAAACACTGCGTGGCACTCATCACATGCTCTAAGTGCATGCAGAATCGAGTCCTTTCCAGAATAAAAATCTGGAAAAAAAGCCAAAATACCATCTCCCGTAAATTTGTCGTAAATGCCAAAGTTTGAAGTTATCACATTCGATAGCTCACTCGACAATTTGGTAATAAACTCAGCGTATTGCCTGGGACTTCTCGATTTGAGCATTAATTCCGTTGACTTTCGAATGTCTATCGAAACAACCACAGCCTTCATTTCTGAATTATTTGCAAACGCTTCTTGAAACAATTTATTGGTTTTCAACTCGCTCAGGGCCTTAGACGGTAGTCGTTGTTCTACGCTAACCAATCCTACAAGATTCTTAATCTCCTGAAGATCAGCTGATAGATCTGGAAGGTTTTCACTAGTTTCCGGCTGAGCAGCGCTAGCCCTAAACTCCTTTTCTTTCAGTGCAATCTCAAGCAGACGTTCTGAGATTTTATATTCGTTGAGAAACCTCTGAAAACTTTCATAGGCAAGTTCATTCTGGAGCCCTATTCCCACCTGTACATGCCTGGATTCCTCCGAATTGGGCTTTCCTGAGTCTGCCTGCGATTCCGTTGCAATTGTGTTCGGTACAATTTGTAAAGTCGCACCAAAAGCATTTTTCTTCACCGACTCTATGCCGTTATCTCTGCTTGCAGCCGATTCGTACATCTCAGAACTTCCTATGGCCTGCCCGTTACGGGCTCTCAATAGAAAGTAATATTTATTATTTTTCGAAGTCAGGCGATCGAATTGAGAATCTTCTAACGAATTGACACGAACTGACTCTATACCATTCTCACACGCCGCCATAGTCGTGTAGCCCTCACTTGCCAATATCACTTGACCATTGCCGGCTTTCAAGTTAAATTGAAATTCTCCGTTAGCCCGCTTAGATATTACAAACGTTCCCATGCTCAGAATTCGAAAATTAGACAATAAACAAAACAATCTTGTTGATACAAACAATATATCTGCTCTAGCAGTAAGTTACAAATCGAATGAAGGTCGCTTACTGAGATGGTTTCGAAAAACCGCACACTTTTTTGTACAACTTGATGCAAAATGAAAGACCAAAATCTGTGAAAACTCGGAGGAGCTATGATGCTGAGTTCAAACAAGAAATGATCAGAATACTCGTTTCGGGCAGACGTGTCGGGGAAATTTCGGAGGGTTTCGGAATTGCCAAGAAACGGCCGCCGCGAGTTCTCTATCGTTGGAGAAGAATGGCTACAAAAAAGACAAAAACGAATAGTGGCGAAAATCGCGACGATAGGCATAATAACCACCTAACCACATTTTGACTATTCGTGCTAACGATGCAAAGCTCGGCGACCGCGTCATTCTGGGATTGTCGCCACACCATATTACCTCGCCGGCAAGTTAAAATCGTAAAGCTAGAACCGAAGGGATTAGCCCGGACCAGTCACTATTTCAACACCATCTGGATTCACGTTGGCCAGTGAGAGCAGGACAGATGTTGTGGATGCGAATGAGCGTGAATATCCCATTCGGCTTTCGGCTGCCGACAGCTAGCCTCCCACTTTTCGTAATTTCCCGACAGGGGGCGTTTCTGATTTGACCGGCCTCCGAATAACTAGTTAATACTTGGGATGAAAAACGGCAATACGTCTTCAAGCCTTACAATCGGGTGACCTTGGTTCCACAGAGGTAAATCAAGGTACGTGTACAAGTAGAAACGTCCCCAGGAGTTTAGTTGACACCCCTATCGACTATGAGCCGGAAGGCGAATAGCAGGGGTCCAGGGGTTTTCCCATGGCCAGCACCGCCGGGGAGTCGCTTTTTGCGACGTACCGGCGATAGCTGGCTAAGGAGAAAACCCCTGCCCATGTCCGAATCTGTTCGAAAGAGTTCGCTTCCGCTCTAAAAAATTCGGATTTGTTTGAAAGTGTTTGAATTCGTTCGAAAGCGTTTGAAATTGTTCGCTTTTGCCCGAAACCTTTTGTGTCTCTAACCTTCAACAAGTTCCAGAAGCTAATCAGATAGGCACTAACTTGCCTCAGGTTTTAGACTCTTACGAACATACATGGAGGAAGACAGCTAAATGGATAATATTGTTTGATGTCGAAGTGACGAGGTCAAGTATTACCAAACGTCACTTTTGGGCAACCTCTCTTTTCCATCTTTTGATTATATCGGTGAAATCAATGTCTCTCCAGTCTTCTTTCCACTCATCTTGAAAATTAATAGATTGAGATTTTGGCTCAGGATTCGGCTTTTCGAGTTTAACAACGGATGGAATCAAAGTAGCATCCCCGACAATTAAGCACTCCCCTTGCCCTAAATTTGGGAGAATATCTGACACTGAATTTGAGTTCTCTGGCATCAGAGCTTTGACATAGTTCTGATCATTCACATTGGTAAGTCTGAGGGAAATAAAGTTGTTGCATTGGGAAAAGATAGTTTCTGAAACCTCAGATGGCCTCTGGCTTACGACCATTAAGCTCAGTCCGTATTTCCTTCCTTCTTTTGCGATTCTTTCAAGCGATTTTTTCGACGCATTATATTCGGCACCTCCGCTTTTTGGAACATAATTATGTGCTTCTTCACACACAATGAGAAATGGGATGTCATTGTGCTTAGAATCCTTATGCTGTAATTTTGAATAGTGAAAAGCAAAATCAAAGACCAGACGAGAGATTAAACTAACGCAAACGCTCAGTACCTCAAATGGAATTCCGCTCAGGTCGACAATTGTAACATTACATTTGTCGAGATATCCAAGAAATTGTCGAAGTATTCCTTCAAAGTCAGAAGTAATGTACCTCGAATTATCCAATTTTTGAGGATCGAGGATAAATTTAAGTCTTTTGTCTTTTAGCTTAGTTTCTAACCTAGATATAAATCGATCAAATTCACCATAAAATCCCCCATGCCGCGACACTTTAGCTTTCAATAGTTCATGTTTTGAGGTAGCGGTAGAATCTTCAAACTCGATAAGATTCCAGAGATTTTTTTCTGAATACTCTAAGTTTTTTGCTGTCAATGATGCTAATAGCAATTTATCGTCCTCTTTGTAGACGGTTAATGAGTTAATATTGGATATATAGTTGAACACTTCATTAATATCAAAGAATACTGGCGTGTCGTAAGTTATATTTTCCTTCAACCCAGGATTGTGTTTTTCCTTATTTAAAATGACTGCCTTCTTAAACTGAGATATTTGGTTGTGATGATTCATTTCATTTCCTTCAATGAAAAGCGCTTCCAGTTCTGACGAATTCATTAGCCAATAGGGCAATTTAAGCGTATCAACATCCAGTACGTTCAAGCTGAATTGCTCAGCTGAATCGAGTGAAAAGGCAGATTGATATTCTGAGTGAATATCAAAAATTATTACGTGCGAATTTCGCTTTCTTTCAAAATATAGGTTTTTCTTTCCAGATATACCCACTGCGTCCTGCAAGATCTTGGCTACTGTACACGACTTGCCAGATCCAGTAGACCCAACCAATGCGATATGTTTACTGAAAAATTTATTTGCATCGATTAAAAAATCTATATTGCTATGAATTATTTTTCCAAATGGAAAATTATATTGAGCTTGGCTCTTAAATATTATATCTAATGAGGTATCGTCAACAATAAAGGCTGGTTCAGTTGGACTTGGAATCAAAGATGATCCACGTTTGAAAATATCGCTCTCGATATAACCAATTGGCTGCGTGGTCAGAACAAATTTTAGGTTTGATTCTGGATCCGTGGTTACGGTAGATTTGATATTCTGAATCTGTGCAACCACAAAGTTCAAATTACCATCTGATATCTGTATATATCGTCCAATTTGAAGTTCCTTCTTGTTTTCTTCAAAGGTTTTGTAATCCTTGACTGATATTGTGATATTATTTGGCGAACTGTCAAGGACTTTTCCAATCTCTTTCATATGGTCGTGGCTAGTTGAAATAGATATTTGATTTCCGCTATTTCGTTTGTTTCAATTAATTCAATATTCAAATCAGGTCGTGCTTCCCATGTAAATATATTCCGCTTGGAAATCACATAAACATCATCCATTTGCTCCTGCTTCTCGACAAGTTCAAACTCATTAGCGTAGGAACAAATTCTCACTTTAAACTCCGATCTCCCATCTTTGATCTCCTTCAAAGGCTTCCTAAGAAAATGTTTTACATTGAATTCTCCCGCTACATGCCCTCGCTCGACAATGACATTCTTTTCATTTAATCGCCTCCAAATAGTATTTATCAGTGCATTGTCGCCAACTATGCAGAAGATTGGACACTCATGGAGTCTTATTTTGTTGTTGTACTTTTTTACGAAATCCTCAATAAAATTCACAATTTTTGACTCAAAGTCCAGAACGAAGTCAGAATCTAGCACTAGACATCTGATGCGCTGATTCCGTGATAATAGGTCGCGCATTTGGTCTCGCCGTCTTTTTAAGAGATTTTGATAGCTCGACAACTCCCTAGTCCATCTGCTTATCGCCGTTTTCTTCTTCGCTTTTAATGCATCTATAAAGGAGTCTTTCGTGACCGTCCTTTCACTTTCAAGATGCTTTATGCTAAGATTGGCGATCGATTGTAATGCATTTGGGTAAAATAAATCTTCAACATCCTGAGTGCTAAATCCTTCTTTCGATAGCAACACAATTGTGCTTTTCTGGAGATCCCCAAGAGATGGCCCAAATTCAATTTCGAAATGTGAAAGAAAAGTATTCTTATCACTTACGTGCACCAGACTCTCTATGATTGTTTTGTAGCTAGTATCCTGGCTCGAAAGAATCTTGGCAAGCTCTTCCTTTGTGAGCGATCTTTTGGAGTTGACTGGTTCACTAGGGAAATGAGCAAAAAGCTTGTATTTTGTCTTTTGTGAAGATTTATTGAAATAGTGATCCATCATCAACAATACGGGTTTGTAGATTGATGACAGTGTAAACTTTTCTTTTTCCTCGTGGTATTTGCATTGCGTTGATTCAATACCTGCCGGGGTAGCAACATCGATGTCTTCGATTGGTCCTTCGATTACTATGCTGTCGTTGATGTTTGCTTGCAGTAGCACATGTAATGTTACAGTAAACTGATAGATGAAGCCTTGAATAGTATAGTCAGCCGTTCTGCTCATAATAAGGGAACCTCAGTGCGAATTTAAAGAACACCAAGAAGCTCAAATAATTAGTTATTCAGAAGAATTTTAAGTAAATATTATTAAATGGTTCTGTAAGCTTTCCCGCATCTATGCAACCTGCGTGAAGCTGAGGCACCTTGAAATACTCCATCTGAATGGGTTTGGGATTCACCTTTTAGCAAGAACAAAAGTAAAAATTGCGATTTGAACTGTCGAGAACATAAAGAACAAAAGCTCAGAGAATATTGGCTGACCGTGCGAATTTAAGCAACTCCACTGTGTTAAGGGAATTCGTTTTCAGCAGCATATTCTTTCTGTAAGTGTCCCGAAACTGTAAGTGTCCCGATGTGTGTTTACTGTATGGTGGCTAATGGATAATTTATCTGCTATCAAAATGCTGCCTAAACCGTCCGCAATATGTCTAAGAATATCAATTTCACGCTTGTTTAGCAGTTGATCATCATCGATTCCCGGATAGGATTGTCGATAGCTTGAAACCTCCCAAGTTCCTGTTTTTGGATTGAGCAATCCGATTTGCTGGTAAATCCGTGTCCATTACTTCTGTTGTGGTAGCTTGGTACAAAATCCCGATAGCTGATCGGAAGGCCATTCTCCTGCCGGTGAGTAACCTGATGTTGCTGGTAGAGCATTCCGATTTTCTTATTGCCACCCATTACTGTATAGTGCAGTTTAAAGCGTACCATATCGCCGGATATCTCCTGAACACCACGGTTTCAGGGAAGCCTACATTGCCGAAAACATATTTACCGCTTTTGCCGGAGAGAGAATCAAGTGTTGAATGACAATAAGCCGTCATGACCACTAATTTTCCGTCACCGGATCGCCATAAAATCCGTTGTCAAAAAAGTCCTTGCGCACCTGGTACAGGCGCCGCATACTCTCGAGGCCTCTATTAGGAAGCCATACCATCCAGGTAACCTTCATTCGTCATGGCATCATAAAGCACGTTCGCTACCGGGATTGCTGTCTCAAATACCCCGGCGAACTGCTTCTTGGCAGGATCGGTAACGCGCAGTACCCGGTGCACAGTCTCTAGCTTATGAGCAGGGAATCGGAAAAGACTATCGGAAACAGATCGATGCCTGCCAGGCCCTTCGAAGGCTCCGCTTTCCGTAGCGAGCGTTCCCTCCGGTATAGTTCCTCGATCTTGTCTTTAGGGGACTCATGCCGCAATGCCTTCATTTTTAAAGTCTTCAACTGCTCATACTTTGTCCCCTCAATGCTCAGCTGCGCAAGCCTTTCCCGTTTTTCCTCCAGCTCATTGGCTTCAATGAGCTCTTCCATCTGCCGCAGCGTTCCTGCCGCCTCCATCTGTATTTGCAAGTAGTGCTGGATTTCATACCGGACCGACAGGCATGCGACCCTATTCTCATTATCACCAATGTCCATAAAATACGCTGCCGGCCCTCCCGGCCTTTTCGAGCAGCTCTTCCAATATCGGTTTCTGGTCCGCCATCCTAGCCTCAGCTTCGCCAAGTTCGGCCCTAGCAAAAAGGTCTACATTTACTGCAAACAAATAACCGCCCTTCGCCTCGAAAATGATCGCCAGGAAGTACGTGAAGAAATTCTTTTATTCCTTCGCCGCTCGCTCAACAACATCCGCCTGCCTGTACCACTCTGCGGCTTCGCCGACAACACTTGCCGCCAGTAGAAAGCTTTCCCCTTCTAAAATAAGCCCACTTTCTTCCCGCAATTTAAACTGTGCCGTTTGGGCTATGATAGTCACAGCCTTACTGAGGAACTTGAAGCCAAAATGGGAGTAAATGTCCAAAGCAGCCGAGTAATAACTGAAGAACAATTTAACACATTTATTTGCTCACTGGTAGCTTCTGGAGGACCTGCTTCACTACTTCATTTACGTCGATTGGCAAAGGATCGGTGTTCTTTGAAACTCTAATTCTCTGCGGATCTTTGAACATTTCATCAAGTACCTTTGTCAAATATTCAGTCACTTGAGTGTCGTTCCTTTTCTTTATTTCATCAGTAAAAGCCAATATCGACTTAGATAACACGGTCTTATAGGCATAATCTTCCGCAATACTGCGCTGTCGCACATATTGCTTTGAACAAAATCCCGCACCGGTCAACATAATAGCAACAGCGGCGATACGGCCAATTATCGAGGCCCAGCTGTCGGCATTGGGAAGGTTCCATCCGTAAAGTATCCACACCGTACTGGTTCCGGCAAGAATTAGAAATCCAAGAACACCGAATAGCCAAATGTTGATATTTTTCTTCGCCACCGAAAATTGAGCTGAAAAAGCCGCGCTGACGCCTTCAGCACTTCTGAGTGAAAGTGCTTTTTCTGCTTGCGCGATTAAATGGTCAATTTCGGACTCCCTTGAAAGCAGAGTTTTTGCCTGTTGTTGCAATTCAGTAATATTAGCTTTATACTCTTCAATATTCTCTGCGAACGTATTGATTGACAGCTGCCTGGACTCAATTGCCGTTTGAGCGTCCCTAATTTGGTCCTCACGCAGCTTCGCTGAACTTTCGATATTAATTAACTCCACTTGTTGACGCTCAAGTTTTTCCACTATGACCTGGACGTCCTTTACACTGTCATCGACCTTTTTAAGGAGAGCCGTTGCATCTATTTCAATTTGCTCCAGTTGTTGGATAAATACCAACTTTCCATTGTACTTATTTTCGAGATCATCGTATTGGGCAATGACTCTATTTATTTGCTTTGTTGCATCGTTTCTCTTCAACGAATTTAACAGGTATGAAAGTTGGAGAGACTCTATCTCGCTAACCACTTTATCAAGCTTAATCAACGGTAAGTTAGGGCGTGCCTCTTGAGCTGTATCTTCTACTGCTGTATACACCCTTCTACGAGTTGAGAAGGAAAGACGATCGAATGCCCCTGTATGGATCGATTCCTTTAGGGAATCCCTCGACTGCATGAAGATCTCCCTGAACTCACCAACGGTTACGTCGTCAAAGGCAATCACGGAGTCATTTCGATAACTATCTAACACTTCGGTTAGCTTATTTAGACTTTGGAGGATTGCGGTAGTTTTAGCTCTCATTTGTCTAGCAGTTGTTGTCCAAAAGTTGGTAGAGTCCTGTTACAAGATCGGAAGGTTTCCCATATTACAATTTGACTCTTAAATTTTCGGATCGATTCAGGGAAGCTTACAATACGGGCAAGGCAACAGTGTGAAGCGAAGTGGGAATATTTATATTGATTTTCCATCGGCAAAAGAGAAATTTGATAAATCCGGATTTTTGGTAGCAAGAACAGGCCAAAATTGCAATTTGGCACTATCAAAAAGACGATATTTACAGGAACCTAGACCGTTTCGATCCTCAGACACTACGAAACTGATATCCCGAGCACGGAATTACCGGCGATCCCGTAGGTCTACTCCCTCTATCGTGAGTGCAGACCTACGGGATCCGGAATGCGAGTACCTGTTCTTTCCTTCGTTTCTTTCCCTTGCGACCGTGAACAAAGAAAAGAAACCCGTGTAAAATGCGCGCGTTTCTGAAAATGATTTGTAACAACCCTAAAAATCTACCTGATCTGAGGGTCGGCGGCTGCAAGGGCTTCTTTCCTTGTAAATCCTTCAATGAGCGCTTCCATAGTTATACCTGGGAGACACCCAACTGACGACATATCTCATCAACCCGGGCTCCTGTCTCAGACTGCCTGAGCGCAAAAACGATCTGAGCTTCCCTAAATTTCGATTTTTCACATTGACAAATCCCAATTTTGAGGTGTTTTTATCACCGAAAATCCCTGATTGTTAGCCATCTCGTTTGATGGGAGAGGTCAAATGCGACCAAATATATACGAATAATAAGAATATTTAATTACTGCGCAATTTTTTGGGAAACATTTCCAATTTAATAAAACCTAAGGTTACCAGACGGTATTTATTTGCCAATTAAAAGCAAATGACATCTCGCTCGTAAAGAAACTTTTAGTAAAAAAATGATAGCTTCCGGGCCCGGTATTTGAACAACCGGGCCGGAATTATCCTAACTTGATGTCCAATGAATGCCAGGCTGATGTACTTTTGCTTATTGCTGTTCGGAGCGTCCGCTTGTCGTTCAACGGACGTTCCAAGTCTAAGCTATGAATCGATCATCACCGAGGAAATTTCTGTTCCAGTAAGAGAAGATGTGAGGCTACCCAAAATAGCATTCACGCCCGACGTTAGTGCTTTAAAGCCCGCCGGCGATACATCGCCAATCCGAATAGTCGCTTATGGCGGCTCTTATTTTGCCGGTTTCCGAAACGGCGGCTTATTTCGTGAGGGACAGTTGACTTCCATTCCTGAACTCATTGCACATCAAATGCAGCTTCAAACCTTCGAGTCTCCACTCTTTCAAACCGAACATGGGAACGGCAGCGGCTACTATTTCTTTGACAAACAAGCGAGTTTACCTTCGTGGAAAAAGGTTACTAACCAAACTGCTGTTATATCGGCGAGTCCATTGCAACTGCTTCCATTCAACGGAAAACGCATCGATAACATCGCTTGTCCGGAAGGTCCCGTTGCCACGGCTGATTCATCCTTGTTCTTTTTCAGATATCCCAAACAGAAACAATACTTCGCCTATCTCCACCGATTCTTTGGCAAATCCGGGACTGAGGACAATCCGTTTGACTTTTTCGCTGATTCCCTCGGTGCAAAAACGCATGTCGTGCTTCGGTTTGATGATATGGATTTGTGGGTCGGAATGGCTTTGTACTCCAAACAGCTAAGAATCGAAGAGATTTTGCATTCTGGCTATTTTACAGCCAAGAGGATTTTCATCGAGAACAATTTAGAGAAGGGTAGAAAACTTGTGCTCTATAACATACCGGATTTTTTAGATTTCCCATTTTTTCACCTTTTCGATGTAAAAAAATTATCTGACGGCGACATAAAGCGTCAGACGTTGACTGATAGTTCACTATTGATCCCAAATGATCGGGTAAAAACTTTGTTTGCCGCCAAGCAAAATGTCCTACTCCAAGAAGAGGATATATTATCTGAAAGCGAGGTGGTGGGTTTCAGATACACAGTTCAAAATATTCTGAACAAAAATGCAACTGAGGCATTCGCAGAGCAGTACAATCTTCCTATGGTAGATCTACATGCACTTTTCAAGCAAGTTTTACGGGGAGACTATCGTACTGAGGAGGGATTCTTTATCAACCCGTCATTTCCTAGTGGCAATTTTTTCTCCGACGATGGTATCCACCTGACACCGATAGGCAATGCTGTTCTAGCGAATGAGACTATTAAGACAATTAACAAATTTTATAAAACGAGAATCCCATTAATAGACATTGAAGAATTGTCAAAAGTGGTTAAATGACATGCCTTGGTGGAGTTCCGTTACTGAGATAACGGATGTTCCCAAAGCTCGCACTCGCAATTTTTTTAGGCACCATACTGGTGCGGGACGTTTTCTGCTAACATAATCTATTGTCAGCGAATTAGCTTGAATAGCATATGTGGCACAAGATGCCACAATTCAATATCAAACTGCCGTCCGTGCTTCTCTGTTGTAGATTCATATAAATCACTAAATTTGATACGGAAAATATTTGAATTGACGCCAAATCAAGTGATTTCATTCGGTCCCCAATTCAGTCACCTATTCGATTCGCTCGAATAATTTATCTGACAATCAACCACTTTCGTCAATATTTTGCGATTCCAGCGGGATCACTTGAAGAGGTAACAAAAAGCATCAAAAGCCTGCAAATCAAACGATTGCAGGCTTTTTTGTTTGCCCCTACTATACCAAAACGTTCAAATATTCTCAAAGTTTTGGTGAGTAATTCGGTGAGTCAATCAGCCTCAAAAGTTTACTCACCAGAATTCGCGTAACCAATTGATTTACAAGATGTCCATGCGGTGGACATCTTGCGCTGACTAGGCTTGCAAGACTACTTTTGTTCAACTATAAAACCTGTGAATGGTTATGAAAACAAAGCTGAGTCTGCTTTTCTATTTGAAGAAGCCGAGAAATTATCAAACCGGGCCTATGCCCATCTACCTAAGGATTACCGTTGAGAGTAAGAGGTCAGAACTTGCGACCGGACGTGAGTGCGACCCTAAGACCTGGAATACGGGGGCAGGTCGGGTTCTAGGTAACAAGGAGGCCGTGAAATCACTCAACGCTTATTTGGGCAACCTTGAACAACAATTCCTGGACGCACATGCTTCCTTAATTCGCCAGGGCGAGCTTGCAACAGCCGAAAGCATTAAAAACAAATTCTTGGGAATCGGTCCAAAACAGCGGATGTTGATGGCGGTGATTGTAGAGCACAATCGGCGGATGCACTCGCTAGTTGGCCAGGAATACGCTATCGGAACATTCAAACGGTACGAGGTTTTGAGACGGCACACCGAAAGCTTTTTGAAAGCAAATTTCAATACAACCGACTTCGATATTAGTCGCATTGATTTTGCCTTCATCGCCGACTACGAGTTTCATCTCCGTTCTGTCCGCAAAATGGGAAACAATGCCGTGGTCAAACACATGAAGATGTTTCGCAAGATTGTGAATATCTGCCTTGGAAATGGCTGGATGAGTCTTGACCCCTACTTAAATTTTAAGGGCAAGTTCAAAAAAGTTGATAAGGCAATCCTCACAAAAGAGGAACTTTGCCTCCTTTCCGAGAAGGAGTTCGCGAGTGATCGGCTCACCCAGGTTCGGGATACTTTCCTGTTCTGTTGCTACACCGGACTCGCTTACTCAGATATTCAGAGCCTCGAGAGAAGCGATATCGCGCGAGGAATTGATGGCGATCAATGGATTTTCACGCATCGCACCAAGACTAACGTTAAGTCGCACATCCCGCTTCTTCCCGAAGCGCTGGCGATAATAGCACGATATAATGATGATCCTGCTTGCGAGTCTCGCGGACTTGTACTGCCGGTACCCAGCAATCAAAAAATGAACGACTATCTTAAAGAGATCGCAGTCGTTTGTGGTATCGATAAGATCCTGACGTCGCATGTTGCCAGGCATACATTCGCAACTACAATAACTTTGCAAAATGGTGTTCCGATAGAAAGTGTCTCCAAGATGCTTGGACATACGAACATTCGAACCACACAGATATATGCGAAAATCTTGGATTTGAAAGTGAGTGAAGATATGCAAGCTTTGAAAGGTAGATTGGCTAGCAAGACCGGCGCAGGCCGGTAGCAGAAGTGCAAGAAACTTTGGAGCCGTCAAATAACATTTGGCGGCTCTTTTTTAATGAGCTACATCGAGGAAGATTGTCAGAAAAGCAGAGGTAAATCTTCTCGAAGCAAATACTTCAGCGTCAAATAGTGATCGGATTAGAGGTCTGCTCTTTGGGATTGCTTTCGACCACACTTTCATTCACGTGATGGTATTCAACTACCTTGTCCCTGCAAAGGCACATTCTTTGGGAGTGCCAGGACGCTTTAATCCCTGTCAGAACTGGATTTCCTCGAACGCACCATCCTCAGAAAACACCCGGACTTTAATTTGTTTTCGCTTAACATCTTTAATCGTCAAATCGATGAGTTCTAACACTGCGTCGATGCTCTCCGGCTGAACTTTTTCCAAAATCTTTCCGACTTCCAGAATAAAATCTTGCTCCGTATATTCATAGGCAACTCGGATCAAAAATGTCAGAATGCTGTTATCGGCTTTTGCATCCAGGCCAGTCACGAAGGATACTGCCCATACGTATGGATCGTCCCGGTATAGAACTGCAGCAAAAACAAGCTCTGCGAATGCCTTCTCGAAATTTCCGGCTTTGGACGACTCAATACCACGACCGTACCAGGCCAACCGACACAAGAAATCTAATGCCAGTGCATTATCATCAGCTCCCTGTCCAGCAATGCTCTCCGCTTCCGCAGGTTTTCGACTCTGCACTGACGGATAGCCGTGCTCAAGGTGTGTGGCTAATAGAGTGTATTTCAGTTGCCACTCTTCGTTGTCCACAGCGTCTGGATTCGCAAGAAGATATTTATCAAAACAATCTCTGGCTTCTTGGTAACATCCGGCATACATCAACGCGTCTGCATGAAGCGCAACCATGACCGGATCTTGGGAGCCAAGATTAATAGCTTTACTATAGAAGGTCGCGGCAAATCGGAATTTGCCAATTGAGAACATCAGTCCTGCAAAGTCAGAAAAGAAATAGTGTGCACTATTGTAAAATTTGCCATGTTTCCTTGCCTTCAAGTAATGGATAATTGCTGATTCTGTTTCGCCTTGCGCTTTAAAGTGCTGCGCCAAGTTGTAATGTGAAAGAGCAATGGCCATATTGTCACCACGACCCACATGGAAGGTCAGTTCGTTTTCGTAGAATTTCCCGATTGCTGCGATTTTATCTTGGCCAATTTCATTTCTTCTTTCAGTCAGCAATAATGCAAGAGCGAACTGAAGATCCGTACTGCCGCCGGGATCTTTCCTTATATATTCTTCCAATGATTGCAAAACTTCTCCGAAATGCTGGCTTTCCAGCAACTCAGGTAGTATCGAAATGAGGTATTTTTTGCTCTTGAACACGACCGACAGTAGGTTTTCTTTCATGATGAGATCATTGGCGATTTCTTTTCGCCCGAGGTCAAACATTAGGGAGCAGAAGAGAACAAGGATATGTTTTTTAAGCTCCGGGATATGCTCACCAACTACTTTGTCGAAGGTGACCTTCATCTCCGCACATTGGATGTCGGCGAGGCTCATGAAGATTTTATTTCCAGATATCCGAATAAACAAGAGAGCCTCCCGTGGTTCTCGGCGGATGTTAATATGGCGTCCTAAATTCCGAAGGCACGTTTTAACAATGTTGACGTTGGAGTATGGGATCGCCATCGGCTCAAAATCCAGCGCTCTATCAATGAAAGTAGGTATTGGCAGACTGACTTTCCCTTGCTTTACCCAGTTTTGCGCCTGCAAATAGCAACTTATGTCAGCAGGACTTTCATCTGACCACTGGCAAGAATCGGAAAAAAATACAGGTATTGATTTGCTCTCTGTACGAGGGATTGCCAGCCCTTTGGCCCATCTAAAGTAAAGCGCTTTGCTGTCGCTGATGTATCGGACGATAACGACAGGAATATCATAGCTTACAAATTGCCCAATCTTGTCACGCTCAAAATATAATTTTTTGGTTACAGACGGATCAATCGAATCCGTTGCTTTCAGTTGTACCCAAAAGACTAGACCTGTGGCCTGCCCTGACTCGGTGAAGATTTCCACTTCACAATCTATACCATAATCATCGTGTTTATCCCTGCAGACCCATGTTGCTGGTAAGACCTTACGGAATTCAAATCTTGATTCCTGTTCTAAAATGTGGCTACGAGTTCTTTGTATCATATTTTAGCTTGGAGTTACTTAGTAAGCGGCTCGGTCTAGCGTATTTGCTGGTGTACCGTTTCCATGTCACCGCCACCACAAAAATATATTGTTCTTCACTGACTTTTATCAATCGCGCACCTGCTTCTCCTCGTCGATGACTTTACAAAGCTGAGAGATCTGGAAAGCAATGTTTGGACAAACAAAACTCGGCAAAAGGGCAGCTAAATAAGTGGCCCCACTTTGCGAGACGGTCTATAAGGTCGCCAAAAGCTTACGGCATAATGGCGGCCTCTCTTATTGCTGGTAGATACCCGAAAGCCGACCGCCAGCCTGCGGCACTTATTCCGTTTCCTTTTGGCTATTTGCGGGGCCACGGTTAGGAGGGCTTTCTTTTTTCTCGTTTTTTCTTTGTCAAACATTCATTTAAGGGAGCGAGAGGAAGAAGAAAGAAAACAATTTCTAACTTCTAACAGCTACAATCATGGCTCACAACATCAATTTTGACGAAAACACAGGCAAACACAGTTTCTTCTCGGTGAAAGAAAAAGCTTGGCACGGGCTCGGCCAAATTGTCGACCAGTACCCTAACAGCAAAGACGCTATTTCTCACGCGGGACTTGACTATCAGGTTGAAAAGGCAGATCTAACCGCACGGGTCAAAAATTCATCAAACCAACAAGTAAGCGGCTCCGCACCTGTTCCGGGATATTTCGCGACCGTGAGAACAGACAACAATGCAGTCTTGGGTGTAGTTGGCAAAGATTATCAGATTGTTCAGAACAGGGACGCATTTACGTTTTTTGATAGTATCGTCGGGAATGACGGAATCCTTTATGAAACTGCCGGGGCACTTGGCAAAGGTGAGCGGATCTTTATCACAGCGAAACTACCCGGATACATCCAGGTCGGTAGCAACGATCTAATCGAAAAGTATCTGTTCCTGACTACGTCACACGACGGCAGCGGCAGTATTACGGCAGCGTTCACACCGGTAAGGATCGTCTGTGCAAATACATTAAATGCCGCTATGAAAAACATCACCAATGTCGTTAAGATCAGGCACACCAGTAATGCGGTCGAACGTTTGAGAACAGCTCACAAGGTTATGGGAATTGCCAACAAATTTTCTCACGAGGTCGAAGAGATTTTTAATCATTGGGCCAAAAAGCCAATTACCGACCCTCAATTGAAAAAGTTGATTGAGATTGCCATGGCCCCTAACCGGGAGGTTCTTGGAAATATTAGGGACGGCAGGGTTAACGCGCTATCAACACAATTCACAAATATCGTGGACGACGTCTATGAGTATGCGCTTTCAAATCCCACGCAGCAGCTGCCTACGACTATGGGAACGGTTTTCGGGGCATATAATGCTGTCACAGGCTATTTTCAGAATGTGCGAAAATTTCAGGATGACGAAGCCAAAGTAAAATCTATCCTGCTGGGCGGTACGGCACAGCTGAGGGCACAAACGACATTTAATCTTTGTGCCGACTTTGCCAAAAATGGAATTTCAAGCCTGAATCTGAATTAGGTACGGGGGAGCCTGGCTCCCCTTAGCTTTTTCTATGCAAGCCGCCCACGATGTGAAGCTTCAATCAGCTCCCCATCGTGGGCGGTTCATCTTAAAGATATTTAAAACTGATTTTGCTATCGATTATTGAAAAGCTCGACGACTAGCAGAAATATTCCTGAGACGATAGCCAAGGCTGAAACAATCATCAGGATTCCCTCAAGCGTTGATATAAAAAGGGCCGACCAGTATGTGGCGTAATGTTGGGCTCCTCCGTACCCTCTTCTGTTAAATCTGCGCTGGCTCACAAAGAGCCGGAGAGCGATACCAATTACGATAAGTACTACCCCATACATCATAACTGACGAAATGCTAAGTGCTAAAATCATGATCTTCGCGATTAGTGACTACGACAACAACTTATCAAAAATACCATCGGCCATCTTTTACCACAAGATCTGAGACAGGCCTGTACAGTATATTACGATTCGATTAGCCATATTTTACTTGCCACTCCAGGGTGGTAAGACGGCGTATACTTGATGTATCCCAAACTTTCAAGGTCCTGCAGACATTTGTGATACGTGGTTTGGCTCCGTGCCCTGGACATTTGCATGATCAGTCGCCGTGTCACACGGAAAGGGCTTGATTGCTTGTTTTTATCCCAGAGCAGAACCAACGCCAGGTAAGTACCTACATGCCAAACTTTAACCCGCGCATCCCCCAGGATACGGTTTAGGTATTTTGAAACTGGACGCTCCATTATTTTTTTGGTTTTAGATTGTTTGATTGAAGCAGGGACTGAATGTCTTGGAACGCGTAATAGAAGGTTCCTCCAATCTTATTCGGCTTTAACTCCCCATTTATTCTAAGATTCTGTAATGTCCCGGAAGAAATATTGAGGAGTTTCCTGACCTCAGAGCTTTTCAACCATTTCTTCGGCTCGCTGGGTGAATTTGAAATAAACTGTTTCAAATCTTCCAACAGGTCGCGCCGCAGTTTTTGTAAATCTTCCCTCGTAATTAGCTCAACATTCATATCTCTCCGATTCAAAAGATTAACTTAATTAAATGGGTCCGGCAGGACAATCCGACTTGGCCGGTTTTTGTTGAACGACGGCTCGTATCGGATATATCCAAACTCATTCAACTCGCGCACAGCTTTATAGTAGGTTTTACCGCTTGAAATCTTGGCAATCTGCATCAGCTCAAAACTGAACATTGCCAGACAGTTCGTCCCTAGTTTGTATGTCGTTTGAAGGATGGCAGTGTAGACGCTGATATGTGTCACCGTAATCCTGGCGTCCGCACTGATATTTGTAAAGAATCCTTCCAAGTGCTTAGCTATATCCATATTCATTGACTGATAGACATAGCTTTTGATTTCTTCGTCTTTTTTTCCGGAGCGCCGCCAGGTGCGTCGTCTGTCGCTAACTCACTCGACACTTTTTGCTCGTGTCTGCTAGTATTCTCCTGCTTATTCTCTTTAGACTGCTTCGTATGAAGCCGGTGCATATTGGCATCGAATATGGTTATCGTTTTAAATTGAGGATTGGCCTCAATGTATCTCCGGTGTTCGCTACCATTTTCCAGGAATGTGACCGCGTGCCTGTTCCCTTTTTGCAGTGAATCCAGAACTCTGCCACGATCTTGATTATTTTGCAGTTCTTTGACCGGCAGCCGGGAAAGCTCCTTTTCAAGGTCGAAGCCGTAGTTCTGGTGGAACTGTTTGAGCTTAAAATTTCCTGCGCTGTCAGTTTGCTTGAAATCCAGTTGGAGCCATGCATTGTAAATTTTCCCTTCCTTATTGGTCAGATCTTTATTTACAGCCCGGCCACTCAACAAATTGTAACCTTCTTTCAAAGTGATATTGTTATCCTTTCCGATGTAGAAGGTTTGGTTTACCTTCTCTGCGGCCTGATCAGGCTTTACTGAGGTCTGATAGTTATTGAAAAAATACATATCGGTAACCGACGATTTTTTGAAATTCAGTGTGCTCTCTACCTCGTCTTTACCGAATGCCGTTTGATGGTGCACGCTGAATTCAAGTGGCTGCTTTTTGATATTCTCCCTCAGCTGAGCCTCCAGGCCGTCGCCGAAGCCTGAATACTTTACCTGGTCGCGTAGGTATTCGAAATTTTTCTCGTTCATGATTTCTATGATTTAAGGTTGGATTAATGAGTCGTCAAGGGAAGGGATTTCAGGATATGCCTGTTTCGAACTTTAAGGTTTAGATGCCTGCCGCCATTTTTTTCATGGAGCGCGATTGACAAAAGCTTTTTGTCCGGAATCGTCATCTTGGGTATTGCGTAAATGAAAGTGTGCTCCGCGTTTGGGCCGACTGAGGTCGTATCACTCAGCACGCGGAATGGCGTGATAAAGGTTTCCTGAATCGCTGTACGCTTAGGCCGTTTTTTGTCCCTGACGGAAAACCTAAGGGTCTCGATATCATATATTATATGCGAATTGTTGGTAAGCGTCAGTTTGCAAAGCAAAATATCGCCGCAGATGTAAATGCCTGATAGCTCCAATTTTGCCTGAGAAGATTGATCTTTTATACTGACATTACTGGAATCGTTTTGACTTGCTTGGATCAACGCCTCCTCGATCTCCGCTTCGTTTGGTTCTGCTACTGACGTAGCGCCAACGTTAATTGATTTACCGATTCTTATATTAATTGAGACAGGATTCGGACAGTAGCTCGCTAGAAACGAGTAAAGCGTCCCATCACCTGTGATAACAGTCAGATTGGTCGTATCGAAAGATGCTATAGCGGCTTTGACTTGCAGGATGTTGTCAAAGCCTGCTGCCGTTTGCGCGAGAATTCCTCCATTCCCTCGGTCCACCGTTTTGATGTTGTATGGAAATACTAGGTGGGTAGTTTTGCTGGTGGTGATTTCAAGTGGAATTGCCTGTATAGCGCTCGTTTCGACGCCTTGGCAAATGGCTATTCCGACAAAGCTCAGGCATAGCAGTAGCTGACTCAAAAGAAAATTTCTCATGATAGTTGAATCTTAAAATGAATTGAGATTAGATTGATTTGGCGTTGGCGTCTTTGAGAAGCACCTTATAGCCAGCCTTCACAGATACCTGGATCAGTTTTGTTTTTCGGCCGAGAAATGTCTTCGCAGCTTCGATTCCTGCACTTGCAGCTTGTGCGCCGAGAGAAGGGTCGATGATTGGAATGTTAATCCCTTGAATCGCGCGGTCAGAGGATTCTTTACCAACATCGCGAGAAAGTGCGCCGGGAACGTAAATTCCTTCCATTCCATCCATGTCATAAACGGACAAGCTGACGGGAAACAAAGAATTACCAGACTTGACAGACTCAATATTCACGCGAAGCCTTTCCTGATTAAGACTGCTCTTTCCGTACAGAAAACTACCGGCCGGGATACGAGTGCCCGCTATAAAGATGTCCGTGGTCAACCGAAATTTAATTGTAGCGCCCGTCACGAGTGTTTGATTTTGATCAATAATCGCTTCGATCGCGTTTTGCGTTTGCGTGGCACTCCTCTGATTTTCTAAGGAATGGAAACCTTTTTGCTGAGTTGACGTGCCATGTTTTAAACTGTCCGAAAGTTCGCCCTGACCACCAAGGAGAGTAAATTGTACCTGATCAGTAACCGCTGCTACCGGAAAGACCTGCTTTCTATTTTGTAGCGATTGCTTTCGAGTCTGTTCAAGTTGTAGCTCAGGGTTTTGAATTTGCATAATCTTGTCGAGCATTCCATTTAGCTCGGCCATCTCAGGATCGGCCTCAGTGATTGACTCGTCTCCCTCCCCAAGGCCAGCCATCATTTGTTCTAACTGCGCAAGTCGCTCGTGATTTACATCCTCCTTTTGGGCCGCAGCTTTGGGCTTACTGGGATCGTCAAAATTTGGATTGCTGGTTTTTGATAAGACGTTGTCTAGTTCTTGGAGTTTTTGGAACACTTCTTTGTCAGCCTGATCGGCATTTACAGAAGTTTGGTCAGCGGTTCCTTTCTTTGTTTTTCCCGGCCCTTCCAGACTTTTGAGCGGCACACCCAAAGGGCCGGATTTCGAGGCGAGTAGCGTGTCCTGATAGTACGGGTCTTTCTCGATCAGATTACGGAGCCTTGCAGAATCTTCGGCCGCTTTTTGGTAGTAGCCCATTTTATTCAGGTCTTTCTCATCTTTCAAAAAGGCATCTGGAAGGCTCATAATTAGCCCCTTTCTCTCTTTTGATAAAACTAATCCTCCGTCGCCCTTTCCGAATAATGCCCAGGCTATTAGTGTGAGAAATGGAAAAACCAGCAGTGGCAGGACTGTATAAAACTTACGCTTTTGTAAGAATTTACGGGTGTATGGTTTGGTCTGCATAATCTTTTGCGGTTTGTTGTGATTGATAAATGCTGTCCCGGACGTGTGCTTGCTCTAAGCTGTCGACGTAAACTTCAAAAGCCTGCTGGCGTGGACTTGACGTCGCCGCTTTGATTGTCTTTTGGTTTCTGCTATCGCTTGTGAAGACCTTTGACAATGCGGCAATTTGATAGTCAGGCAGGATCAGCGAAAAGCTATATCCAATTCCGGCGGAGAGCAGCGCGATTGATAGCGCATGCTGCCATTTCAGCGGCAGTCGTGCCAGCCTCACAGTGATTCTTTTCCAAAGTCCCCATTTCCTGTTTCCTCGAAACTTGGGTGTTGCTGGGGCACGCCGGACCGGGCTGTCAGACATTTGGGCGGCAAGCTGTTTGTGTCTGTTGAAATTGTAAAACATAAGCTATCGGTTTTGAACATTGATGTCTTTGTTTTCAAGCGTCGTCCAGCGTTCGATCAGGAATCCATGTGGATTGTTATCACTTCTGGATACGCTTCTAAGAAATCCTTCCGTTACCAGCCGCCGGGTGACGATACTGGTGGAGCGAATAATACGCTGGGAAGCAACACATCGGAATTGGTAAGGATAATCTTCGGTCTTCACTTCCACCGTATCGATGCTGATCTGCTGGCTGATGTTCGCTGAGATGATGCTGGCGTAGTAGCCAGACTCTTTCAAATTTTCATATTGCGCTTTGGCTGAGACATCTGCCAGATAAAGTGCCCTGACCAAATTGGATTGTATCACCTTGTCGTCAGGATCGAGGGTAAAGAAGTACCGGTGGAAGGTGGCTACATGATCCCGAGCCTCCACAGGAATATTCTCATTTCGTTCAGACGCATAGGCATCGAGCACTTTTCCGCTTGCCAGGATGTAGACTTTGTCCTGCGTTTGATCCACCAGTTGATAACTTTTGTAGATCGCAAAGCAGCAGAAACCTATGCAGCCCAACACTACCAGCATTGTGAATCCGCGCACATGCCGGAATGCTGTTTCCAGATTTTTGGCTTTTGTAAACATGACATTGATTGGTTAAGAATTCTGAGATTTAGGCATCGCCGTGTTTCTTGGCAGTGTACCGAAGCCGCCGCTAGCGGGAAATACTCTGTTGCCGAAACCGGTCGCCGTTTGAGAGAAAAGTGTCGTTACCTTGTACAGATATGGGTTTCCGCCTCCTGCCTGAATAATGAACCCTGCAACCGCAGGAACAGAGAAATACCCGACAATGCCGATAATGAGGAATACTAGATAGGCTAAGTCCGTCGAGCTGAAAAAGGTATCACCCGCACCTTCAACCTGACTAATATCCAGCGTCAGCATCATTTCCTGGATCTTTCCGATGATTGCCCCGAAGATGTTTGCGACTGGCAGCCAAAGGAAAATGTTAATGTACCTGGCAATCCAGCCTGTTAACGTAAACTGGAACCCATCGAAAACTGAAATTCCGAACGCAATCGGCCCAACTATGGCGAGCACTATCAGCTGAAATGTTCTCAGCGTATTGATGCAGAGTGCAGCTGCTTCAAACAGTAATCTTAAAATCTCGCTCATCCACTCCTTGATAGAGTTGCGAAAATTGTAGGAAGCCTTGGCCATCGAGAATTTGATATCATTGCCTACACTTGCGAAAATCCCTTCACCCGAAGGCTCCTCATTTCCGTGCGTGTATTTGTACCATTTGTCCCGGTCGCCATTGCCCGCTGCGCCCACATACATTTGCCACGTGTTGGTTTTCATAATTGCCTCCTCCTTTTTCTTCAACAGGATAGTGATTGCCTCGTTCGAACCATCCACCATTGCAGCAGTTGCATTGACTACGGGCGACATGATCCCATTGATCATCGCCAACACCGAAGGGAAAATCAGAATTGAAAACCCGATCGCAAATGGCCGGAAGAGTGGATAAAAGTCGATCGCTTCCGCATTGGCTAGATGCCGCCAGATACGAGCCGCTATGTACCAGATCGCCGCAAACCCAGCTATTCCCCTAGCTACGCCGATCAACTTTGCGCACATCGGCATCATTTCATCATAAAGCTTGTCGAGCACGCTATGCAGTCCGCTGATCTGATCTGGAAACCCTTGTGCAGAAGCTATTTGAGGCAAAGCGATGCCAATCACCCCTACTAAGGCGGTTCTAATCAATGCATTCATAAAATTTGGATTATGGATTGACGCCGTTTAGGTGTGCACTCGTTTCTACCTCCACAAAAACCTTGGCACGCTGCAAGCCGAGTGTGGCGGCGGTTGAATTGAAATGGCGCAGGAATATCAATTTATCCTGCATCTCTTCGTGAATTTTGTCGATTGCTGCCAGGCGTTCATCATCCGACATCCGCATTTTCTTGGCAGTCACCACTATTGTAAGTGCGTCCAGATTCTTAATGCTTTGGTTAATTAACCGGGCATAAACCCTTGACATATATTCCAGCTCGTCCTTATTAAAGTACTTCCCTGACTGGAATTGTGCGAACGCTGCTCGATATTCGGAAACCAGTTTCAATTGAAAATCCACGATTTCTGCAATGCGTTTGTAGCGTTTCACAGCTGGGCTCACTTCTAGCAACCCGTCCAGAAATGCCTCGTGAAGCTTGAAGTTTCCTTTGGAAATATCCTTAATCGTCGTATAACCTTTAAAAAGAATGTCATACCCGGCTTTCAATTCTTTGAGGATCTTCCGCAGCTGGTTCAGCTTTTGGATGTTTAAGATCAATTGAGTTACCTCGGGAGTTTGCGCTTTTGTCTGGTTCGGAACGGCCAACGCGATTACTATAAGTACTATCAGGGCGATTCTCATTGCGTTTCAATTTGCGCCGTTTAGTTGTCGGCCGGTTACCACATCCTCTTTCTCTTTCATCCTGGCTGCTGCCAGCACGGCGGATTCATTGCAAAACGCTTTTGAGAACGTATAGTTGAACAGAATTTGATCGTAAAGTCCGTCGATCCTTTTCAATCGCTCGTTGTCGGTCATGGCCAGGTTTCCGTCGCTGGTAATCTCTTTTACAGCCGCCTGGATTTGGTCCGAGTCAGCAGTTACACGGTCGAAAACTGATCGTAAATAAGCTAGCTCATCGTTTGTCAAATAGCCACTTTGACCGAGTTTCGAAATGCAGGAGCTACACACGCTTTTGACCTCTCCGTAAAATGTCCCGATCCATTTAACTTTCGGCAGACCAGCAATCTTCGGATTAACCACCTTCAATGAATCGAAGTAGTTTTTATGCAGTTTGAATTCACCTCGTTTCAAGTCGCCGATCATCGTTAAGCCTTCCTTGGCGATCTTGTACCCTTTTTCTATGAGCTCCAAATAGATCTTCAACTGGGCGATCTGCTCGATCAGGTACTTCTTCTGCGTCTTTTTTTGCCGGAACCATTCCTTGAATGTTTGCGCCTGTAAGCTCGTATTGATGAAAATCATGGCCAGAATAATCAAGATTGTTCTCATAATCAGACTAGTTGATCCCGTACAACTTTTTCACCACATCCACTTCATGCTGGCTTTTGGCCCGGCTGATACTCAGCATCGCATTTTCCTGGTTGAACCTAGTCAGGTCACTATAAAGCTGGTCGGTTTTGTCAGCCGCATTTTTGATCAGTTCGAGCCGCTGGGCATCGGTCATCTGCATCGTGAAGGACTCGACGATCATTTTCAGCAGGTCAACGTTCTTGGAGGAATTTTCCAGGATGCCTACATACACCTTGAAGATGTAGTCTAGCTCCTGTGTGGTGAAATGCTTGTCATTGGAAACCAATCCCCAAAACCTTCGGTATTCGTCGACCAACTTTGAATTTTTATCAGCAATCTGCTTGATCTTGAAGTAATAAGCGATGACTGCCTTGACCTTTTTGAGCTCGTCGTAGTACTTTTTGTAAAGATCCCGCTGCTTTTTTACCCAGTCGGTGATTTCATCCAGTTGCAGTTTCGCCATTGTGTTTTCAATAGCTTTCTGCGCATTTTGGAGCCGGATTACCTTGTTTTGCCGCCTTTGGATCATCAAATCGACCGCCTTCACTACCTTTTTAATCGCTGCTTTGATAATCGCCGCCCAAGGATTCGCTGCTTCTGCTTCCTTGACCGGTGTCGCGACAAGTGCGAAGGCCAATGTGAAAAATAGAATGTTCTTTCTCATGATGTTGATCTGATCTCCTCTGCCAATGCCGCAATCCCTTTTTGCATGCTGCCGAAACGAGCCGCGTACTCAATCACTTTGATTTTTTCGCTTTCTTCGGTTGTGTAGCACAGATACTCTTCTAAGCTCACCTCGGTTCGATACACTCTCGAAAGGGTTCCACCCAAACTGATAAAAACCTCTTTGTACTTTCGGAGCGGATCGTTGGCTTTGTTGACCGAAAGGATTAGCGTTTTCTCTTTTTCGGTCAGGCCGAGCAGTTCTTGTATCTGTCCAAATTTGTTTTGATACTTGCTTTGGTCGAGTAGGATTTTGCAGTCGCTGTTATTAATAATGGCCTGCTTGACTACCGGAGAACTGATAATGTCCTCTACTTCCTGAGTAACTACAATCGCCTCGCCCAAATATTTCCGGACCGTTTTGAAAAGGTATTTGATGTAATCCGCCATGCCTTCTTTCGCGATCGCCTTCCAGGCTTCTTCAATCAATATCATCTTCCTGATCCCTTTCAGCTTTCTCATTTTGCTGATGAAAACCTCCATGATAATGATCGTTACGACCGGAAACAGGATTGGGTGGTCTTTGATATTATCCAGCTCGAAGACAATGAACCGCTCGTTCAGCAAGTCAATATTTTCGGTCGCGTTGAGCAGGTAATCAAACTCTCCTCCCTTGTAATAAGGCCGCAAGACATACAGCAGGTTAGCCACATCAAAATCCCGGTCTTTGACTTTGTCCTCGTCCAGAATCGGCACGAACTCATCCCGCAGGAATTCGTAGAAGGTATTGAAACAGGCGAATTCCTCGTATTCATCAATGTAGGCGTAGTACAATGTCAGCGCGTTGGACAAAGCCACATATTCACTCCGCTTAAAGACCTCATTGTCCTTTCCAAAGTGCCAGGATCAGCGTCTTGATGCTTTCCTTTTTCTCAGTATCCAGCGAGTCGCCCTCGGCAATGTGGAAGGGGTTGAACTTGATTGGATTCGTTTCCTGATATGTGAAATAGTAGCCTTTGACCAGGTCGCATAAACCTTTATAGGAATGCCCCACATCCACCAGCACAATATGGGAACCCTGCTCATAATAGCTCCTAACCATGTGGTTAGTGAAAAACGACTTACCACTTCCAGAGGGACCGAGAATGAATTTGTTTCGGTTCGTGCAAATTCCCTTTCTAATCGGTTCGTCGCTGATATCAACGTGTACCGGCTTACCAGTCAGCCTATCGCCCAAGCGTAATCCGACCGGGCTAATCGAAGAACGATAACCCGTTTCCAGGTTTAGAAAGCACGAAGCTTGTTCGGCAAAACAATCAAAAGTTTCGTTCATCGGGAAATCCGCCGCGTTGCCGGGAATGCCTGCCCAATAAATCTGTGGTGCACCGGTTGTCTCCTTTTTTGCAACAGCTTCCATTTGGGCTAGTGCTGCCGAAACTTTGTTGTTTAGCTCGTTGAGCTCTTCCTTCTTTTCAGTCCAGACCAGCAAATTGAAATGCGCCCTCACCGGCATTCGTTGACCTGATATTGCTTCATTCAGAAAAGCGTTCGTTGCGTCGAGTGCAATCGCATTCTTGCGGGAATAAGCCGCCAGCGATTGCAGCCGCAACCTTTTCGTTTCCATCTTCCTGAGTGTTTTCGGCCCGTCGTCGATGAAAATGTACTGGTTGTAAATGTGGTTGCAACTCAAAAGTTGACCGAGCGACGAAGCATACCCAATGCTAAATTTTGTCTTGTCTGTGGAATACCTGTCGAAGCTATTCTGTGAACCGCAGGTGGCGGGCAAGTCTTCCGTGTCTGCCAGCGTGTAGAGCTGACAGTGCTGGCTGCCGATCCGGATGTTCTCATCAAACTGCATATCCTTGATCAATGGCTCACCTTTGCCGGAAAGGTAACAATACTGTTCAACGATCCCGGCCTTCACGCCGCTGCTCCAAAGCTCTTCATCCTTTAATCTTCGCAGCTTTACAAATCCACTGTCTTCCATAATATGCCTGAACTGACCTACGCAGCTATGCAGCTCCTGCAATACCTTCTCATCCATCGTTTCCTCCGGCATCAAAGCCGGGCGGATCAGGTTTGAGGCCAGCGAGCTTGATACCTTCCGGTCCCCTGGCTTTTTGGTGATGTAGATGCAGCAGGTGTGATCCAAAAATGGTCGCTCATTGAAATGACGTTCGCTCTGCATTGACAGGAAGCTTTTATCCTCCCGCGAAAAGTCCGGCTCGTAGCGGCTGTCGACAAACCAGTCCTGCTTATGGAATACAGAATGTGGTGGCAGCACGCGGAGCGCTTTCACCCACGTTTGGTGAAAAGCCTCATAGTCGTGATCAGAGAGGGTGAATATTTCAGGCAAATCTGCCTGAAATACCACCGTGATGTCTCCCTGCTTGGATAGGATGCAATCGTGTTCCACATCCATGATCGGGATCAGATCATCCAGTAACTTTTCCATTAATAGTGCTGGTTTTAAAAATGCGCCTCGAATTAGACTTTACATATCTGGGAATATTTCGCCGCGCGAGCATCTTGGTAACGCCATGCTCTCCATATGCCGAGCTCAAATGGTAAATCCCCATGATCATCGGAATGCCTAGGCAAACCACAATCCCCACGCAGATGTAAGAACGGATCCCGCAGATATACAGCAGTGTATAAATTGCAAACAAAACGATTGCCGCCCCACCCATGTACCAGATGTACTGCGCTTTGAGACCTTTGAACTCAATGGACGTATTGATCCCCTTGTTGATTTGGTAAACGCTGGTGTTCGCCATAACGGTTATCCTTATAGGCCGAAGAAAGATTGCAGCACGGTAGCCACCACCACCAAGAAAATACAGCTGCCAAACCACGCCGCCGCGACCTTGCCGGTATCATTGTCTCCGGCATTCCATTTCTGGAAGACCTTCACTGCGCCTACCAGACCAAGTACCGCGCCAATGGCATACATGAGCTGTGTACCCGGCTCAAAATAGCTACGCACCTGGCTGTCCGCTTCTGAAATACCTGCCGCACCGTCTTGCGCTTTGACTACGCTTGCCACTACTGCAAGCAATGCTGATGCCCATACTTGTTTTGCCCTGATCGAAAGGGCCGCTTTCCCACATTTCATACGCCTCGTTGATTATTGTTTTTGAATTGATTTGCTTGGTTTGTCTCCTTGCGGCTCCCAAGCCCGAAGGCCCGGGAGCGCAGGAGAGCGGGCTCATCATTAAACCTCCTTCCAGACTTCCTCTAGCTCTACAGCACTGAGGTTGATGAAGCCATATTTTGCCGATTCCGTTGTGATCACATTGTCGATCGCCGGACGGAACGGGCTGCCTTTGATGGCAGAAAAGTCTTTGAGTAATAGCTGGATCAGAAAGATCAGGTCTCTCCGTTCGTATCCTTTTTGGCAGGCTTCCGATATGCTGATCCTAATTTGGTGGGCCAGCTCTTCCACCTTACCGAACACCTCTTCATTTTGCCAGGCTGGTGTGTTCGCGATAGCTTTTTCGCTTTCACCAGCACTCGGCTCACTCATTTGGTTAGCCGCTCGAGGGAGGCTTCTCCACCCGCTGCCAAAACTTATTTTGCGAGCTGAAAAAGGTTTCGATCTCATGTCGGTAGAACAGCGCACCGACGATCACGTAATAGACAGCCGCAATGACGGCCACTGCCAGAAAGTAATCCGTCCAGTTGAAATGTGGTAACATAAGCCCTGCTGTTTTGAAGTGAAGAATGCCTTTGCCTTTCTCGAAAGGACATGACAAAACAACATCAGAAATCAAGGCACTTCAAGTACAACTATTTGTTGTACCCAAATCGTACCCGATCAGAATATTTGAAAATCAGCTAGTTACATGTTTTACAATTTAGGAGATACTTATCGAAGTTTTGAGGATTGCTCGAATGCCTGACAGAGTTTCTTGTATCAATGATGTCCCAAAGGTAGTCACGGGGCTGCGGGGCGTTCCACGCCGGGCGCAGTGGAAAATCCGGCATAAACACCGGGGCGCGTAGCCCGGCATTCATACAGCTCTTCCTTTATTCCGTTGCTTCCATTACTTGCTTGCCCAGTGCCAGAATGAAGCGCATAATTCATTTAATCACTTCAAAATCAAGGCAATTATGGGGAGCTTCGCCAATGTTTCAAACTTGTATCAAGTAGCAAAAATTGAGCTGATATACAAAGCCAAAGTGCAGACCAGCCAGCGTCCCCAAATTCAGGCATCTCGATGCTCTATCTGAATATCTGTGTCTTAAAAAGTTTAGTTGGCGAAAATCCCGTTGTTAGGTCTAAATTTGTATCTTGTAAATTTTAACAACGTATTGTAATAGGTTATATTAATGAACTTCGATTTCACGAATTCTAACACAGCATATTCGACACATTGCTTCCATACATATCCGGCAAAGATGATTCCACAGATTGCATCAGCTTTGTTAGATGAATATGGAAAAAATGCCCTTTCGCTATTCGACCCTTATTGCGGGACCGGGACAACCCTTGTAGAAGCTGCAACCCGAGGAATAAAGTCATACGGATTTGATCTGAATCCGCTAGCTAGGTTGATTGCGAATGTTAAGACTACGCAAATTGAGATACAAACCCTAGATCTTCATTTGAAGGACTTTTACGATTATCTCTTTGCATTTAGATTTGGTTATAGAAATAATCGGCACTCTATCATTGTCCCAGAATTTCAAAATATTGATTTTTGGTTTTCCAGGGCGGTGAAGCATGACTTATCTATTATTTCAGAATATATTAATCATATTGAGAATGTTCAAGTTAAAAACTTTTTCAAAGTTGCCCTGAGTCAAACAATAAGAGAATGCTCATGGACTCGAAAAAATGAATTTAAGCTGTATAAGATGAGTGCTGAGCGAATTAAAATCTTTAAGCCAGATTCACTGTCGATTTGCGAAAAAATTTTAGGACGGAATAGGAATGGACTTAGCGATTTCATGGAGTCACGTGCTAATTTTGCAGAACCACTGATTACAGGAGATAACAGCATATTCAAAATCCCGAAAAAAATCATCCCCGAAGGTTCAGTCGATATTGTTCTTACGTCACCACCATATGGGGATTCTTCCACTACCGTAGCATACGGACAGTTTTCAGCATTGGCAAACCAGTGGTTAGGTCTCCGAGATCATGGCAGGTCGCTAGATAATGAACTTATGGGCGGCATAAAGTCGAAAGTAATATCAAAATTTAAGTCACCTATCTTAAATGAGCACATAAACGACATAAACAAAATTGATCAAAAGCGAGTACTGGATGTTGTATCATTTTACAACGACTACTCAAATTCAATAAAAAATGTGTCGAAAACAGTAAAGCTTGGAGGTTTCGCATGTTATGTTGTAAGTAACAGAAATGTAAGGGGTGTTACTCTTCAAACTGATACGATTACCAAGGACTTCTTTGAAAATGTTGGCTTTAAGCACGTTACTACTTATAATCGGCAAATTAGTAGTAAAAGAATGCCGCGGCAAAATAGCGCAAATGGGACGAAAGGCGAGAAAAACCCTCTAATGAATACTGAATCAATTGTAATAATGCAGAAGGTATGCTAAATTTTACTCCAGATCAGCAACGTGCCATCAGCGAGAATGACAAAAATCTTCGGATTATTGCCTGTGCCGGTTCAGGAAAAACAAGTACCGTAGCTGCCAAAATAACTCATTTGCTGCTTGGTGAAAATAATGCAGCGGTTGAACCTCGAAATATAATTGCTTTTACATATACGGAAAAGGCGGCAGCCGAGCTTAGAAATAAGGTCCTGAAAACGATAAAAGAGGATGATCGATTAAAAAACGTTCAAGCAATTGCTGATATGTATATTGGCACTATACATGGATGGTGTTTGAAAGCACTGCAGGAGAATGAATACCAGTATCAAAAGTTTAGTGTTCTAGACGATATTAAGCTCAGACTTTTTGTAGATAAAAACTATAAAAAAATCGGCATGAGCGATGTGACAAAGGTGAGCAATGATGATATCACTATGCAGATCTTTGTCGATACTAAAAGATTTATCCAGCTGATGAATGTTATCAGAGAGTCAGAACTTGATGGTGAGTTGCCTTCACATATTGTATTAGCTAAACAGAAGTACGAAGGTCTATTGAAGGAAAACTGCTATTTTGATTTTACTATGATAATGACGGAGGCAATTGATAAACTCCAAGAAAAGAGGGATTTATACAATAAAATCAAAAAGGATCTTAAGTATTTGATTGTTGACGAATATCAAGATATCAATCCTATACAGGGAATTCTAATCAATCAATTATACCAGGTTGCTAAACCTGTCATTACCGTCGTGGGGGATGACGACCAAAATATTTACCAATGGCGTGGAAGTAACAGCAGTTTTATCAAAGATTTTTTACATGACTATGAGCCGGCGCATGAGATAATATTAGATAGAAATTTCCGGAGCTCGAAAGGCGTCACTGCATTAGCTGAAACAATCATTTCGCGCAACGATAGAATCCCAAAATCAATGATATCAGCAGAGAAGCAAACATTTAGTAAAAATAACGATGTTTTGTATAATGAGTTTGTGTCCACAGTTGAAGAGAATGGTACAATAGCACAAATGATAGTCGATTTGAGAGGAACCCCATTCAAATCGAATGTAACTGACCCAAACGAGCCAGAACGTGGATTGGATTATTCGGATTTTGCAATTCTTTTACGAACTTGGAGTAAAACAGCGGGGATTGTCAATGAGTTGGAAAAGCTTGATATTCCATACATAACTGCGGGGGTGAATCAATTGTTTTCTGTCAACGAGGTGAAAGCGGCATATGGAATCTTTCAATATCTTAATAAGAGTATTTCGGCCGAAGAGTTATTGCAATTGTGGATTCAAATACGGAATAGTAACTTTGCTTCAAATAATTTGCTGCTGGGAATCGAATACTTAAATAGTAAATTCCCAGAAAAGCAGGTTGATAGAAATGGAAAAGCAATATGGGCTTTTAGTTTACAACAAATATATTGGGATTTTTTAGAGAAATCTCAGATTAATGAGGAAGCATTTCAGTCACAGCACATTGCTGAGATTGTTATGTATAATCTTGGTAAATTTAGTCAGGTAATTAACGATTTCGAAGAGATTTATTTCAATTCGTCAGTTCCATCGTATCATTTGTTCTCTTTTTTGCAATTTATTCGATATGCTGCGGCAGATCACTATCCTGAGGGTTGGCTAAACAATCCATTCAGAGCACCAAATGCCGTCCAAATAATGACCATCCATCAGGCAAAAGGCTTAGAGTTTCCTGTTGTCTTTATTCCTGGACTAAACAAAAATTATATGCCTGCAAAGAAAGTGGGTGGGCTTACCGAATGGCATTTCTTGAACCCAGCTCTTATAAAGAATCAACAGAGATACATCGGTAGTGAGGAAGATGAAAGACGGCTATTCTATGTTGCCATTACCCGCGCCCAAAAGTTCTTATTTATTTCTCGTGCACCTGATGAAAACAATCAGCTATATAGAAAAGCATCGCAATTTGTGAGTGAGCTTGCAGAATCAGACGCAATTGTAACGAATCTTCCGCCATTTGAGAAGAATTTGAAGATAGAAGCTAGTCCTAAGAAGGAAGCAGTGTCGATTACACTAAATTTCAGCGTTTTAAAAGACTTCTTTGAATGTCAGTACAGATTTAAACTGGTATCGATGTATAATTTTTCCTATCCATTGGACCAGCGCATGGGTTTCGGCAGATCGCTTCATAACACTTTGATGGAAATACACAAGCGTAGTAAGCTTGGAGAGGAGTTGTCTCAGGATGACGTGTTGGATATTGCAAATGGGCAGTCTCACTTTCCCTATCTAGGCAAATCTACCATTCTCGAACAGATGAAAGATTTGGTTAAAGAGAGGGTGGCAGAGTATTACAAAAGGAATAAGGATTCCTTCAAGAATATAGAATATGTTGAGCAGGAGATACAGCTGAACTTGGATAACGGTATTTTAGTAACTGGAAAAATTGATCTAATACGAAGAAAATTATACGAAGATAAGTATGAGACAACTATAATTGAATTCAAATCCAAGCAAGATGTTCAAAACCAAAAAATAACTTATGATCAATTAAATCTTTATGCTCTTGGGCACAAAGAACTTACAGGCCAGACAGCAGATTACATTCAAATATATGATTTGGAGTATAACACTCAATTGCCGCCCAAATCACTAAGGGAGGATAATCTTGAAGAAACAAACAGCAGAATTCAGAATGCTGCCGCGGTAATAAGAAGCCAAACGTTTAGTAGGATCGATAAAAAGGAAGTATGCAAAGATTGTTTACAATATCATATTTGCCATTCTGGAATCAAATATAATTCTTAGTGAACTAGATATGAACATAATTTGTGAAGGCTTCTGATAAAATTGCCTTAAATTCTGGTATGATGAAGGGAATCACGATTTTTTGAAAATTTAATGGCGTAGCAACAATATATTTTCTGAGCAATGTGTGGCTTAACTTTATTTCGTCGCAGTCTCGATAAATTTTCTGGATATGTAAATTTAGTTGATCTTTGAAGTTAGTGTTATCTCCTGATGATTTTAGTACGGCTACTGAGTTATGAACACTATTTACAAATTCCATTACTACATGTTGTAGGCGCTCTCTCCTGATTTCAGATCTGTTCAGTTTACAAACAATTGCAGTTATTTCACCACGACGATCAGCATCAACACCTTTGATTCGAATTCCCTCCGTATCGTCATCAATTTCAAAGGCAAAAAACCTTTCTACATTCAAGTCAACTTCTGGATTAAGGAGAGCTGGGAGCTCTCCTACGAGTAACTCGTGGTCTACGATACAATGTTCTCTGTCGAGATTACCACTTTCGTTAAAAGTTGGTGCGGTCACTGTTTTGCCCCCCGCTATGTAGGGAAACTTAGAGTTTTTTCCGCCATCTCTATTACATGAGATACAAGAAGGCAACAGATTTGACCATTCATATCCTAGCCAATAGTAACCTATATTCGAAGTCAACGCATTGTTTTCATCTCGAATTTCTCCCTTGGGTCTGAAGTGCTCGACATCTAGCTTGTAGAATCTCTCGCAGTATGCACATTTCCCAAAGTACCAATTGTTAAGCTTGTCTATGACTCGGGATTGGTTTCCTTCGTCAGGTCCAGCTGTATAGGGATCGCTATACAGCGACCTTTTTATACCGCTTGCATCACCTGCTTTCGCAATTATTGTTGAAGCTGCAATAGTATCCTCTGCTTGCAAGATGTCGGGCGCATCAGTTATTAGATAGCTACGAGTCACATTTCTCATTGCTTTTCTTTATTAAATAATGCCAATAATTCCTTTTGTTTGTCATTATTTAGATATTCTCTGATGTCTCTGTTCAAATTTTCTCGTCGTTTGACTTGATTGAAGTCATCGTCGAGATATGGTATCTCGTCCTTACCTTTTGCATCCGGCACAAGATCACTAAATCCAAATATCGGAGAGGTGAAAATGGCATTCGGTAAAATTTTTCGGAACATTACCTTATCATCCATGCGTTCAATCGAGACATTGCCATCATAATTTCTCATAACATATATCATACTGTTTCTAGGTGCACCCAACAATGGAATAGGGCTATGAGTTGTGACAATAAATTGAACATCACTGAAAACATTGGATAGATTTACTACTAGCTCTTTTTGCGCAAGTGGATGTAAGTGAAGGTCTATTTCATCTATCAAAACAACACCTTTCAATTCGGCCGGATCAACGACTTTCGGTTGCTGATCGTAAAGTCTTAGCAAAATATCTAAAATTAGTGAGAAGACACTTCTTGTACCGGAAGATAAATTTTCCCATGGCGTTGAATATTGATTTGAGATGTCATCTCTTCTGGTCTGGTATTCTACTGGCTTTCCGAGTTCCGACAGAGATAAATCAATATTATAGAGATTTGGGACAACTGCGGTCAAAATATTTTTAATGTGGTATTGGCGCTTTTCTAGCAGATGTAAGGACTTTCTATCCTTCTTCCATATATCTAATTGCTTGTCTATATCCAGCAAGGGAGAGTTATCACTAAAAAGAGACTCGAAAGATCCACTCTTTGTGTAGAGTAATTTAAATTTTGCCTCTGACAACTTCCTGCTGTTCAACAACCGAAATGGACCGTACATACAAAGCCCGGAAACTTTTGGACGGCGATTTTTGGTCCCCTCATTATGTTCTCTTGTAAAGCTTTCAGTTATATTGCTACTTTCATTAAATAGTCTTGCCTCAAATCGAAAGTTGGGATTTCTCATTTGTTCGTTTCGATCTAAGGACCGATATCCTAAGGCAGTACTAATTGCTCGAAGAAAACTTGTTTTTCCTGATCCGTTTTCACCTGTAATAAATATCCATTTGTTATCAGCTGGTATGTCCGTTAGTTCCGTATAAGATATAGGGCCAGAATCCCAAACTCTGAAAGATTGTAATTTAGTAGGCTTTTCAAGTGCCTGTTTACTTTCGGTGCGTTCTATGTCAACTATTGTACGTCTATATTTATGAACGTTTTGTAGACGTTGGCGAAATTCTTTTCTATCAATGTTGCTGATTGATTCTTCATTTGGAAGAAAGAAACTTTTCGACTCGCGATTGATAATTTCATCAATAATAATTTTGTCACTATTTAGAAATTTTTCAAACTCGAATATAGCTTCATCAAGGTCTAGATTGTCAGCATAGTATTTTCGGAACTTCCGACTATCAGATCCAAGTTCCAAAGGATCAGCAAGATAGTTAGTGATAAATTCTCTTTTTCGATCTGAATCCGAAACATTGATTTCCAAATAGACATTACCGTTTTGCGTTATCACAAATACTATATTTGGAGTTCGATTTTTCCAATCCATGCCTGACCAAAACGAAATAGCCATTTGATTTTCATTTCCGTAAAACCAATAACCTTGTTCCAGTCGACTTCCATAATTGCTTTTACGGAATGTGTATAGTAAGTCGGATTGTTCGAGACGATGGAAAATACGCTCGTTTAGCTCGATAATGTCAATCATGCTAGAGTTATGTGAGAAGTTCAATTCGTTTTTATGTGCTCACGAGTATCACTGATTGGTAATCAACCGTTCCAGACGCTCCATCATCTCATCCTTCTCCTTCAACATCCGCTCATAGAGAGCCATCTTTTCTTCATGAAGTTTTAAGACCGCATCAATAGGATTGTTGTAGTTGTTGATCAGGGTGCCCAGCTGAGAATTGTCGTTGAAAGTGCTCGAAATTACAGTGATTGCCTGTTGTTCATCAAAATTTCGAATCGCCTCAGCCGGAATTTTCAAAATCGCCGCCACCTGCTCCAAAATATCGGAATCGATCTTTTCTTTTTGTTCGAGCAGGGAGATTTTTTGCTGGTTCCAATCTTCGCCGAGCTCAAACGCCAGCGCGTCCTGCTTCACAGACAACATTTCTCTGAATCTCTTTAAGTTACGGCCTTCGTGGATCTTCGGATTAGATGTAGTATGTGCCATATGGAAAGGGTGTTTGGTTAAAAAAGGCAATTTATATAAATCTGCCGGAAAGTGATCGGATAACTTACACACATAGCTATGTAAGTTACCGGGTATTTAAGATGGGCTTGCCAGGCGGCGCAGATCCATAGCCGCTTACGCCCGCTCAGTATCCGGCGTCCTGTACAATTTCTGAGGGACAGATGCGAGTTTTGAAGAGTGTACCCGAGAGCCAAGTCCATAAAATTGCTGAAAACTCATAATCAGTGGCTTCCACTTTTCAGGATCAACATGGTCACGATTCTGGTCAGAAAGTATGGAGTCGTCTAAATGCACGCGGACAATTTTCAACTCCATTGTTACGCTTCGGATGTTTTCAATTCCCGTTTCAGCTGCAAAAGGATGGATTCCCACAAATTGTGCTTCGAGATGGACCGGACATTCCAAAACGCGTGGTGCTTTTACTATTTCAGACTCACCTGGTGTGAGCTTAGCCCTGGAAAATTTGTCTGGCTCATGTACATACCCTTTCGCAACCTTTCCGGCGGGTACTGGATTGCTTCCCGTCAAAAGTGCGAGTTTGTCAACCGCTTCTGCCTGATTGACAGACGGCAAATTCAATACACACTCGCGAGTTCTGAGGATATTTTCTGTTGTTTTGGAATGTGCCGCAATACCGATCATGCATCGGTAACCGAGCCAAAATGCCGATGAAATGGGCGCTAGATTAAATGTGTTGTCGCTATTGGTGGTTCCAACCAAAACAACGGGCGTACCAAAATACAATATGGAAGGATTGCTTACCTGATGCATATGTTTGTGTTTTTTTACAAAACACTTCATTCTTAGCCGCCATAAAAACCCGGTTCTTGCGTAAATTCTGCCAATTAAGTCCGAAGCTTATATGTTACGCGTAATATGATTTTATGACAGCACTTGAAAAAATCGGATTAGGCGGAAGCTGTCATTGGTGCACCGAGGCCATCTTTCAATCATTAAAAGGCGTGCTCCATGTTAGCCAGGGGTGGATTGCGTCCGATGATAACCCAACCCGATTTTCCGAAGCCGTCGTGGTCGAATTCGATCCGGTACAAATTTCGTTGGAAACACTCATCGAAATTCATCTCCATACCCACAGCTGTACGTCCGACCACTCCATGCGATCCAAATACAGATCTGCCGTTTATGCATTCAGCGGGCAGCAACTATCCTTCGCAAGCCAGGCCATTGAGACATTGCAAGCGGATTTTGACAAAAGTATTATCACTGAGGTGATCCCGTTCGGCGAATTTAAGCTGAATGATGAAAAGTATCTGGACTACTATTCGAAAAATCCTGACAAGCCTTTTTGCAAGACGTTCATTGATCCTAAATTGAAAATTCTACTAGCTCGGTTTTCTGGTGCAGTTGATAAAGGTAAGTTTTTCAACTGAATTGGTTATGGCAGCATTGTCGGCGGGTATCCGAATTGCTTTTTGAAGGCGTAGGAAAAATGCGATAAGTTTTCAAAGCCGGTTTCAAAATAGACGTCGACCGGCCTTTTTCTCTTTTCCGAAAGTTGGTAATGCGCCAGCGCCAGCCGCTTTCTCGTAAGCCACCTCTGGGGTGACATTTCAAAGGCCTTCTTGAAGTCACGCTGAAATGTGGTCAGGCTGCGGCCGGTAAGTCTTGCGAACTTGTCCAGCGATATGTTGAACATATAATTTTTCTCCATAAAATCGGCCAGATTGATTTTCCCGGGTTCGGAGAAATCGGACAGGATGCCGTCAATGTCAGGCCTCACGTTGCGCAGGATCTCGATCGCTTCGTGAGTTTTGATTTCCACCAACTTTTCAGGCAAAGGTTTATTTAGGTCAAAGTATGGTAGCATCGATGCAAAAAGGCTGTCCAAAAGTGCATCCTGATCGAGTTTAAGTATTTCCGCTTCGGCTGGCCGGAGGTCTTTCAATGTATTTTTTTCATAGAAAGCCCGAAGAAGCTGCGTCGGTAAGCTAATGATGACTGACTTATAAGGCCTGCCATCGTAGCATTGCTTGCTAAGCGTGAATAGCTGATTTTTGGGAAACAGCAAAGTTTGCCCTGCCTCACAGATCGTCGATTTTTCTGCCTGAATGACCGTCAATTGGCCGGAGACAACACGCAGCAACGCATGTTCTTGCAACACCTTTTCACCGGTGCAATGGAAGTCTTCGTTGCACGTCAAAACCATTTCGGCGTATGCACTTACTTGTCTCTGGGCCATGTCTAATTTGAAAAAGCGAGACCGGATGTAAATGCCCGGCCTCGATCATTAATCATATAACGTCAAATTTGACCTGAGTTAGTTCCTCACTCAATGACCAAAGCTGCCTGGCAGCATCAGCATCGAGGGCGAAAGGCATAACTCCTTTGATCTTAGACGTGTCATAGGCCCAGTTTTCCTTAGGATCGTAGTCTGTGTCTAACACAGCAATGTCCGTGTTTTCACAATAGACGCCGCCGATATCTATGAGCTGAGGACTTGTGGCGCACCAGATCAATGTCGACACTCCCTGCTGGGCAGTTTTAGTGCCGGTGTATTCACGATGTACTGGGTTGCCGTCGGCATTAAGCATGCCCAACTTTTTCATCGTGTCCGGCGTAATCGAACGCCCTAGATCGGTGGTGAGGATCAGGCCGGGATGCGCAGAATAGGAACGCACACCAAATCGCTTTCCACGCTCATCAAGCTCCAATGCAAACAAGACATTCGCTGTTTTGGACTGACCATATGCCTGCATCGGATCATATTCCCGGCTTTGAAAATTCGGATCTTCGAAAACAATGGGAGATGCATGGTGCCCCCAGGAAGAAGTGTTGATGACCCTCGCGCCGTTCGCTTTTTTCAAAGCTGGCCAAAGCCTGGCTGTTAAATGGAAGTGCCCCAGGTGGTTGGTTGCAAAATGGCTTTCGTAGCCATTCGCATCACGTTGCAGTGGAACCCACATGATGCCTGCATTATTGAACAACAAATGCAGTGGCCGCTCTGACGCCAGAAAAGATCCTGCAAAACTTTCAACAGATCCGGCATCGGTGAGCTCTAATTCGGCGAGTTCCACGTTGGAGATTTGCGAGAGGTTCTTTTCGGCTTTTGAAAAGTCACGGGCTGCCACGATCACCCTGGCACCTGCGCTGGCGAGTGTTTTAGTGATTTCCAGACCAAGACCGGAATGCCCGCCTGTCACAATGGCTATTTTTCCGGTGAGGTCTATTCCTTTGATTACGTCTGCCGCCGTTGAGTTTTTGTCAAACCCTGAGCCAATGGGCTGCTGCAATGCGCCCTGAAAATTGCTTTGTTTCATACTGACTTTTTTTGAAACAAATTTCAGGAGCGCCGGATTAGTTGCTTTTGTTCAGACGGTCGATTTTACTTTGTTCAAACGGTCGATATGAAATCCTTCGTGCAGCCTAAATGATGTCGCAGAAGTCACGGGGCAACATTAATCATTTTTAAAAAATGCCTTTTGCGCCAGAAACGCTTCGTCGAGCGCTTGTTGAACGTATGCGATGCCAGCCTTTGCCTCCGGCGTAGCGGCACGTTCCGCAATGGCGGGATTTGTAAAATCGACGTCTTCGACGCGCTCGTTCAGCCACCACAAATTACCAAACGGATCAAGTATCCGGCAAACCTTCTCGCCAAACCACAATAATGTTACATCTGTAACGGACTGTGCGCCCAGCTCGATTGCCCGTTGATATGTCTGTTCAATATCAGCCACATACAAATTTAGAAATGTCGGTGTGGGCGGCCAGCCTTTGCGCGCATCGAAAAGCATGATGTTCGCATCCCCGATCTTTACGCCCACGTGGATGATCAAGCCGTCGGCATTTGTGATTCTGCTATTTGGGACTTCCTTAGCGCCGAATGCATCTCTCATAAACGCGATCTGTTTTTCGGAAGATGGCGAAATAATCCAGGGGGTTACGGCTGTGCGACCTTCAGGTGTCAAATTCACTGTTTTGTCGGTTTCCATGTGTTCCATTTCTTTGATGATTACACGAAATTACCGGCGGCTGGTGACAGCCTTATGTCAGGAGTTGTCAGAATTTGCTTTTATATTTTTTAAGAAACTTTTCCTTCCCATCGTGGTCCAACTCTGGTATCCCCAGATTAACCATTTCACAGGATCGTATTAGCGATAACGAGCCAATGCCGATATGGGGATGGGGTGAAACTGGGGGTCTTACATTGTTGATGACCCAAAATAGCAGTCAACTGACCATACGAGGTACCTAATTATCCTATTTAGAATATAGACAATGTCAATTTCTTTTCAGTAGTTTGCGCACTCAAAGAGAAACAGTCTCAGTGGGCCCCCAATTTAAGCAGATCAGAAGAAATCGATATCTGGTAACAGTTCTCTTGCTGCTTTCCATTGGCAGCAGTCTATATGCACAATCTGGTGACACTTTAAGTCGCGAACTGATAATCGACTTCGAAGTGCGACCACGAGCTGAATACCGCGATAATTTCATGTGGACGCCTGCCGATACCGTCATGCCGGAATTATTCGCAACACAGCGAAATCGTCTTAGCATTACATACCGTACAAATCACCTCAGGCTCCACGCCTCTCCACAGGAAATCCATGTTTGGGGTAAATCTGGTCGATTCTCCGAGGTAGGCAACCTGAATTTTTTCGAGGCATATGCAGAGCCTAGCGTTTCAAAGTACCTTTCTGTTCGGATTGGCAGGCAGGCATTATCGCTCGACAACGGTCGAATATTTTCCGCAGCCCCTTGGGGACAGCAAAGCCGCTCGCATGAGGGAATCCGTTTCCTTTACAAAAAGAAGTTCGAAACAGATTTGACTATTGCCTTTACCAGGCCGTATGCCAAACGTTTTGATCCCGCATTTTCACCCGTTGCTGCGCATACTTATAAATATTTGTTTGTCCACCATCTCAAACATAAACTGACAAACCAGTTTACTCTGACAACCATCAATGCCCTGGATGTATTCCGTCGGGCAACTGGTGATCAGCAATACTATCAGCGCGTCACCAATGGCGGGCGATTGGAATACAGCAAACAGTGGTTTTATGCAACGGTGAATGCGTACTACCAATACGGGCAAAATGCGGCGTCAAAAAAGATCAGGGCCTATTACATCCAGCCCGAAGTGAGCGCGAACACCGGCAAAACATTGTTTCGGCTGGGCGCTGAAATACTAAGTGGAAGTAATAGCAGAACTCCGGGTAATGTGTCGGCGTCTTTTGTGCCGCTTTATGGTGTGGCTTGGAAGTTCATGGGCAATATGAATTTGTTTACCCGGTTCCCTGCTGATGTGAACGACAAAGGTCTGGTTAATCCCTATTTGTTCATCATTCATCAGGCCGGTAAGAAGCTGTCTCTTCGGGCGGATTCCCATTTATTTCACTCGCAATATCCGTTGCTCTCCGGCGAACGGGCGATCGATGGGACTTATCTGGGATTTGAAAGTGATCTGTCCTTAAACTACAAACCGGTCAAAGCCGTGGAAATCATTTACGGGTTTTCTTTTACAATTGCTGATAAACGCATAGAACTGCTCAACAAAGTTCCGGATTCTGGGAAGGTGCCGGTTTGGAGTTATTTAATGATATCTTTCGCTCCGCGACTTTGGAGCCAAAAATGGTAAAAGCCTGAAACGGTGCGTAATTCTAAATATTAAGTTGATGCAAGCTTGTCTGGAATTCGAGCAGAGACAAATGCGTCTATAGAAATGTTGGTATCAAGATTTGCAAAAGCTCATCCAATTCTCTTCTTCCAATACTGCTTCATCTGGGCGTAAATTTCGTTGCTTTCCGCCAGCTTCCACTTTACATAAAACACTTCGGCAGCTTCCGCTTTTTCCTTTTGACCCGTCCCCCTCTCTAAAAGCTGATACTCATTCTCCTTATCATACTTCTTACCGCCTCTATAGTTGGCGTAACGCCGGGCGCGGGTAAAACCCATTTGCAGGTATTTGCGGGCCATATCGGCACCTACAAAATCTTGTTTGTTCACATAACCAAGAAAGAGGTCATAAATCTTGCTGCTGCTTTCCTCTGCAATAGCCTCGGTCTTAAATCGCCAGAACTGGCCGATTTCCGATTTGTAAGGCTCGCAAATCAAAACACCCTGCTCGCCTCTGCCGACGCGGTACAGCTCCGGGTACTTTTTATAGTCGACATCGGGTTTCCATGAATAAGCTTCCTCGTCAAAGTTTAAGTAAGATGGAGTTTCTTTTGGTCGTCGCTTACCCATTCGTTCCTACCTGGGCTTATTGTTTTCATTTCTCCTCATCTCATCTTTTCGCATCGGCATCGCATCAATCAGCCCAAATAGCTTCTCAGCACTCACCACTTCACTCGACCTCAACTTCTCGCCTCCGTCACGGCCTACTAATATGAAAGTGAATGCATTGACACTATCGACGTCCCACTTTTTCCATTCGGACAAATCGTTCCGGGTGGATGAATATTGGGATACCTGGATATCACGCTCCCGAATGTCTTTTCGACGCGCATTCAGGATCGCCATCTGCGATTTCTGCTTTTCTAAACCGCTATTTGTGTAGAAAAGTAAAACTTGGCGCGGAGACTCAGCTGCAATGATTGCGATCATCATTATTCCGAATAGTGTTTTCATACAGCTTCTATATAAAATACTCTGCCAGAAGGATGTATATTGGCAAAGGCTATGTCGAGATACTAAAAGCAAACAGAACCCAGAATGATTGATTTCCGAGCCGCAACAGTTGATGACCTGACATTGCTACAACATTGGGACGAGCAACCTCATACGGTTGCTTCCGATCCGAACGACGATTGGGGATGGGAGACCGAACTGCTGCGTTCCCCTCCATGGCGCGAGCAACTCATTGCCGAGTTGGACGGTCGGCCAATTGGTTTTGTACAAATTATCGATCCTTTGCTGGAAGATAGCCACTATTGGGGCGATGTCCCTGCAAACCTGCGCGCAATAGACATTTGGATCGGCGAGGCTAGTGACCTCGGTAAAAGTTATGGCACCGAGATGATGCGTCAGGCCATTGCCCGTTGTTTCGCATCGCCCGAAGTGACGGCAATTATTATCGATCCTCTTGCTTCCAATGTGAGAGCCAGAAAGTTTTATGAAAAGCTGGGCTTTTCTTTTGTTGAAAACCGCACTTTCGATGAGGACTTTTGCGCGGTCTACCAACTCGACCGCAATGATTGGGAGAAGAAGCGGAATTGACCATAATTTAAACTTACGAATGACTGTAAGACAGAATTTCCTTCTCAAACACTCCCGGCACTCGGTCCTGTAATTCGGAAATCATTGCACTGAATGTCCTAGCCTTTTTGATCGCTAGTCGACGGCTCGGAGCCCAAAACGTTCCAACGAGATCAAACTCCCAACCAATCCTCCTTCTGAATTTCAAATTTGTCACGAGCTCCGAAATATCGTTTTCCAGGCTGATTTCATCCAGATTATTACTGACCCCATCAATCACTTCCAATTCGCCTCCCTGGCTTTTCAAACGGATCAGAAAAGGTGTCATGCCTACCTCAATAAGTTGATGATATCGGTCAAGCTCGATATCGGTGTCAGTTCTGAGAATTGGCTTAACCCCCATACCACCTTCAACGAAATCGTTTAACCGGCACGCCAGCTTGAAAGCACTTGCAAATTCGGAGAAAGCTGCCACAGGCCTCCCAGCCCCAGTTTCAAACGGGTAGACCAACCAAATCCAATCAGAATTACCGATTTTGTCAAAGTCGGCATCAGAGATACCAATTATCCGAAATATCTCCTTGTCGGTTGTTTGAAGCGCTGAGTCCATGATATTAGAAGTTTGTTGATGAAGAAAGCTTGAAGATATTTTCAGTATCATTTACATGATCTCAAAAGTATCTTTTTCTATGCATAGACTCAAGTCACAGACACATTAAATTTTCGCTGTGGGCCACCAAACTTCGATTAGCATTTGAAAATTTCATACTCTGAGGTCAAAGTTTGGAAAGCCGGTCATTCAGTTCATTCAACCCGGACTTGTGCAAGCATTCAGTAGAAAATGCCGTCAATTCCTCCTTCGATTCGGGAGAACAAATGTCAATCAAGTTTACTGAGTCGGCAGATGCCTCCGACGACAAAGCTTTGTTAATTGCCTGGCTCAATAGCAAGACGTTTCGCCTGCTGATTTTCAGGTCGATCTTGATCGGGTCATTCATGCCGGGGATACTCATGATGGTATCATACACACTTGCCAGTTCTTTCGCGTTCATCATGTTTTGGATTTAAATTTTGATGTTCCAAATTTATAAAACGCCCCTGAAACGATCCTAAGGAGAATTTTCCCAGGATTGTGCAAGCATATGCTAAACAGAAACTCCCGCCGACGGTCCGTTTCCGAACGCTAGCAGGAGTTCAAATGCTGGTTGAAGGTACCCTAGTTTTGAAGTTGAGATAATACCTCCGGGAGCGAGGTGATCCCCCAGTGTTCAAAATACTTGCCGTCTTTTACCCTGACGATATCAATCACGTCAATGTTAACCGCCCGACCCGTCGCCGGAATACCTAAGAGGGCTCCGGTTTGGGTTCCGCTAATCGTTTTTCGCGTTGTAACCAAGTCGCCTTCGGCAACCTGCTGGTGGATTGTCACATGGATATCTGGCATTGCAGGGCGGAGAATTTCATTGAAAAAGTAAATCATACCTGCCGGGCCGTTATCCATACCCTCAGGTGCAGAGCGATTGATAAATTGTTCGTCCATCAACTCCTTGAAGCTTTCAAGATTACCTTCGGCGATTACTTCCTCGTTGAAGCGGCGGACGACTGCTTTGTTTTCGGTCATTGTTTCCATCATTGCTATGTTTATTTGATGACCCAAAAGTACCATTGCAGCCGGCGAGGGTGTTAGGGATAGAAGGCCAAGATCTACGGCGAAACGTTCAAATGCATTTGCTGGTAGTCGCTGGGCGTGCTGCCAAAGTGGTTCCGGAATGCTTCCGAAAAGCTTGAATGATTTTGATAACCCACTTTCATATAAATGCCGGAAGGGCTTTCATCGTAAGATCTCAATAAGTCGGCGGCCAGTTCGAGCCTTTTGGCGAGCAGCCATTTTTGAGGTGATGTTTGATAGATCTCGTTAAACTTCCTTTTGAATGTCGAAGTGCTCATGTGGCACAGGAATGCCAGGTCATCCACCGTAGTCGGCTTACCGATCTGACTTTCGACCACTTTCTTGATCTGCAATTGTTGTTTGTCGCGGGTGATGATTTGAATGGAATGAAACTTTTGAGGATCAGCATGAAGCATATATAACAACAACTCTTCGATCCGAAGTTGCCGGACTTCGGCGGGTAGCTTACCGCCATTGCTGAGCAAGGACATCAGCGACGTAATGAAGTGGCTTATAAAGCTGTCCTGTTTGAAAATCAAAAAAGGCTGCCTGCTTGCTGTCGGAGTATTGCCTTTTATTAAATGCTCATATTTGATCAGGAAACGGTTAAACACTTCATTGCTAAAATAAAAGAGAACACTTGTGAACAGATCCCTCCCGGCAAGCAGCTCGGATGTAAGCACATTCCCGGTAGACAGGACAACCAGCTCGCCAGCCTGAACAACTGCCGTCGCATCCGGATAAATGATCGTCTTCGTTCCGCTAACAAGAACGTTAATCATATTCTGATTGAGGACAATCCTGTTTTTGACTGAATCGCGATCGGAATTGTAAAAACGGATCACGACCTCGTCCGGCCGCGATGGACCATCATCTAAAAGATCATCAGGCAAGTAGTAAGTATTCATTTTGAAATCTACATTTCTTCTTCATCCGCTAAAATAATCCATGTAGGTGCATGGTCGCTGGACTTCTCCCAACCCCGGACGTGCTTGTCCACGCCTGCTGCGACCAGACGCGGAGCAATTTGCGGACTCAAAAGTAAATGATCTAAGCGGAGACCGGCATTTCGTCCGTACGCATTTCTAAGATAGTCCCAGAAAGTATAAATCGTTTCGTCGGGATGCAGATGCCTGATTGAATCGATCCAGCCCTGGCCGACCAGTTCTTTGTACGCTTTGCGAGGCTCCGGGAAAAACAATGCATTATCTACCCATCGCTCAGGTTTGTAAACATCCTTTTCTTTTGGGATGACATTATAATCACCTGCCAGTACAACCGGCACTTCTTCCGACAACAGATACTTCGCGTGCTTCTTCAACCGCTTGAACCACGCCATTTTATAATCAAACTTGGGCCCTGGCGCAGGGTTTCCGTTTGGCAAATAAAGGCAACATACAAGCATCCTGCCGACGATAGCTTCAATGTACCGGCTATGCAAATCACTGTCATCGCCCGGAAGTGAGTTTCGGACTTCTTGAATTGGTAGATCCTTTGAAAGTATCGCAACCCCGTTCCACATTTTTTGCCCATGCCAAATGGAATTGTATCCTGCGTCCAACAGCGCCCGCTCCGGAAACTTGTCTTGCGGCGCTTTCAATTCTTGCAAGCACACAACGTCGGGCTTAGCTTCTTCGAGCCATTTTAACAGAACCGGTAAGCGCCCGTTAACGCCGTTGATATTGTAGGTCGCTATCTTCATTCCAAACTGGGTTAGCTATGTATTTTGACCAGAAAAATCAGACCAGACTAGTTTGCCAACTTTGACAGACGCGGCGCATTTCCAGCCTGGTTGTTCCTAAGGAGAATTTACACAGGATAGGTGTCTAATATTCAGCCTCTTTATTTTCGCCATTACGAACTAAATAAAGACTGAAATGTGGGAAAGAACGAGGGGAAACGGTCAACTCTTAACGTTGGCCAAAATCAAAGAATTTGACATTGTTGACTACCTGTTTGAGCTCGGGTTCAAACCAGTCAATATCAGGAATGTCGATCATTGGTATTTATCACCATTTAGAAATGAAAGGACGGCCTCATTCAAAGTAAATCGGCAATTGAACCGTTGGTATGACCACGGAATTGGCTTGGGAGGAAATCTAGTGGATTTCGCAGTAACGTTCTACCAATGTTCAGTTCGTGAAGTCGTCAGGATTTTTTCAGATTATCTATCATTTCATCAACCGACAACACATACGGCTCCGAACATCTCAACTGTGAGCCGACGGAATATTGAGATCCTTTATACTGGTGCCTTGACGAGCCCGTCGTTAATACGGTACATTTCATCACGATGCATCCCAGGAGAAATTGCTGCCCAGTACTGCCAGCAGATCTATTACAAAGTGCGAGAGCGAAAGTATTTCGCTGTTGGTTTAAAAAATGATTCAGGTGGCTATGAACTACGTAGTTCTTTTGCCAAGGTTGCCAGCAGTCCCAAGGATATAACCACGATTCAAAACGGAGCCTCAGTGGTATCCGTCTTCGAAGGACTGTTTGATTTTTTATCCTATAAAACCATCACGGCAAACGCCAGCCAGATGCAGGAAGACTATGTGATCCTAAACTCAGTCTCCTTTTTTGGCCGGTCAAAAGATTTCCTGGAAAGACACGAGCAAATCAACCTTTACCTCGACCGCGATGCTGCCGGTTTTAAGTGCAGCTCGACAGCTAGGGGGATCAGCGAAAAGTACAAGGATGGAAGTTCGCTCTACGAGGGGTTCAAAGACCTTAACGAATGGCTCATTAGTAAGACTCCGGAAAATGATTTCTGATCTCAGCTATAATCAGATCCTTCAAAAAGCGAGCCTATCAAAAATCCGGAGGATTGCCTCTTAACCGCAATCGGCCAGATGTCAGTTTGTGTTACAAACTAATCTGGCCCGCCGAAACGCTCCGGAGTCGCTGGCGGGAGACTTTTATAAATATTCCACTACAGGGCTTCACAAGTTCGGGAATAGATTCTTTGCGGAAGTTATTGTACAGACACGATTGGTATGCGCTAAACATTTCTGTTCAGAGCCGCAAATGATTGCCGCTGGCTCTTGGCATATCTCACCATCAGGATCAATACCGGCACTTCGATCAGCGGGCCGATCACTGCGGCAAATGCCGCGCCCGAACCAACACCGAACACGGCGATAGCCACAGCAATACCCAGCTCAAAATTGTTGCCTGCGGCCGTAAATGCAAGTGAAGTAGACTTTGAGTAGCCCGCGCCTGCCCGTTTTGAAAGATAAAAGGCGGAAAAGAACATGATCGCGAAATAGGCTGAGAGCGGGATCGCAATGCGCAGCACATCGATGGGGATCGTCACAATCAACTGGCCTTTCAGGCTGAACATCACCACAATGGTAAATAGCAGGGCAATCAGCGTAATCGGGCTGATCGCCGGAAGGAACTTCTGCTCGTACCAATGCTTGCTGAATAGCCTCGTCAAAACTTCCCTCGAAATGATTCCTGCCAGGAATGGGATGCCGAGGTAAATGAAGACGCTTTGCGCAACTTCTCCGATGGTGATATTGACATTAAACCCTTTCAAACCAAACAATGGCGGTAACACCGTCACGAACACATAAGCGTATACCGAATAAAACAACACCTGAAATATGCTGTTGAATGCGACCAGCCCGGCCGCATACACCCGGTCGCCGCCGGCAAGGTCATTCCAGACGATCACCATCGCAATGCAGCGCGCAATTCCAATAATGATCAATCCGGCCATGTATTCCGGTTTATCGGGCAAGAATATCACCGCCAGACCGAACATCAGGATAGGCCCCACGATCCAGTTTTGCAGCAGTGACAGGCCCAGAATGCGCGTATTCCCGAATATTTGAGCAAGTTCCGAATAGCGCACTTTGGCAAGCGGCGGGTACATCATCAGGATCAGCCCGATGGCCAGCGGCACGTTCACGCCCAGCGCACCGGCGCCGGCCGCTGCCGTCGAACCAGCATTAAACCGATTGATAAAACCGGGTGTGCCCGAGAAAAAATACCCTATGGACGTACCCAAAAGCATGGCCAGGAAGATCCAGACGGTCAAATACCGGTCAAGGAAGGAAAGCCGCTTTTCTTGCATAAAATTTTGGTTTTTAATCATTTCCAACTACTTGGCTGCGGCGTTCGAGTAATATCACATCGCGCCAGATGCCATTACGCTTCCCAAGCTTCTCCCGATAACCCACTTCCCGGAAACCCTGGCCTTCATGAAGCGCAATGCTCGCCTTGTTTTCGGGGAAAATTTGGGCTTGTAACGTCCAGAAACCAAATTTTTCGCTAAGTGGTATAATGGCTGATAACAGTGCCCGCCCGATGCCGCGACCATGGAATTGCGGATGAATGTAAACGCTTGTTTCGGCCACGCCGCCATACACGCACCGGCTCGAAACGACAGACAGGAACGCCCACCCGATTACCTCACCGTTTTCTTCGGCTACCAGTTGAGGTTCGGCCAGGAACTTTCCTTTTAATGCATCCATTTCAGGAGCCTGTGTTTCATACGTGGCGTCGCCGGTATCCATGCCCAGCTGGTAAATCTGTTTTACCTGCTGCCAGTCTGATACAATAAGGGCGCGAATGATGAAAGCCATTATGCAGGGATCTTTTGTTGGATAAATTCACGGCTGTACTCCTTGATTTCATCGCGAACCCGGCGGAATGAAGTTACCAGGTCTTCACCTGGCGTATGTCCCGGATCAGAAAAGCTATGGTGGATCAACTCGCCCGCCGAAGGGAAATAAGGGCATTGTTCACGGGCATTGTCGCAAACGGTGATCACATAGTCGAAAGCGATGCCGGTATATTCGTCGGCATGGTTCGAAGTGTGATGCGAGATATCTAGCCCGTCTTCGGCCATGACCTGAATAGCCACCGGGTTTACACCTTTGGGGTCTACGCCGGCGCTGTACACTTCCGCGCGGTCGCCTGCAAAATGCTGCAAATACCCTTGCGCCAGCTGGCTGCGGGCGGAGTTGCCTGTGCACAATACTAAAATTCGTTTCATAAAGGGTATTGATTAATAATTAGCAGCATCCGGAGCCTGGTTCACACACAGCGCCCGCGGCTGTAACAAGTTCCAATTCTTTCTTTTCAAGAGCCGGGCCGCAGCAGGACGCAGACGAGCTTGCCCCACAGGCTTGCTCACGGGTCCGTGCTTTACATTGCGTAAAGTCGGGCACCAGACTGACCGTGAAGTTATCACCTTCGGGCAGGAATTCGGCCGGGTACATCTGGCGCGTGTCGAATTTCGAATTGCCGAACTCGATCTTCACCACCGCGTTGGGGTTAAGCGGTAACGACTTTTCCACCAGGTTTACGATTTTAAGTGCTTTGCTGACCAGCATCGAGCGATCGGTCTCACTGACCGGCGGTTCCCAAAGCTGCACGATTACCTCGGTCCAGCTGTTCATCACACCGCCACAATCTACCGACACAATCGGTGCCTGCTTGATTTCGGTTATGTGAAATGATCGGTCGACAAACTTCCCTGCTTCGTATTCGAATTGCAGGTGCAGGTCGACATTTTGTTCAAGCGTGCTTTTAAAAGCCTGCCAGGTGAGCGCACTGGTCGTCATGGGGTCTGACTGGTTGATCATAGCTGTTATTGTTATAATGTAATATTACGATTGATTTGCTCAAAAAAATATCCGCTTAATTACAGCAGGTCGCCCCCTCAAAGGATTCCAGTATCGAGCCGAATGCTTGCCGTGCCTCCTCCCAAACCGGTGGGTTGATGCAGTAGCAAACACGCGGCGGGTTAATTTCCCCCTGGATAATGCCGATCCGTTTCAGTTCCTTCAAATGCTGGGAAACCGTTGCCTGGGCGAGTTCCAGTTCATCCACCAGATCACCGCAGACACATGCCTTACGCGCAATCAACAGCTGCAAAATGGCTACCCGTGCCGGGTGCGCAAATGCCTTCGCCAGATCCGCAATGCGGTTCTGCTGCTCCGTGAATATTTCTGTCTTCGTTACTCCCATACTGCAAACTTAAACAAGTTTTTTTATATCGCAATATTGCGATTGATTCTCGTGGAGAATTTACTTGGTAGGTATGCTGCAATTCTGGCGCCACATGACGAAATCTTCCCTCGTTTGATGCGCGCAGGCGCGTGTTGATTGGGAATTGCAGACACAAACCTTGTAACGTACACCTAGAATAAACTTCTAATAAATTTCTCATACGGGATTGGCATGTCAAACCATTGAAAACTGTTCGTAAAGGCAACTATCAGAACAAATGACGTGGATAGGCCAATAATTGCAATGCTAACGGCCATTACCTGCGATTTGGTTTTCAAATAGTGAATCGCGGAAACGTGCAGGCTGATGGAGGCCACAGCCAGAAAGTAATACGGAATGAAAATAAAGGTTGCAGGATAGTAGTTAAGCCCAGCGGCCGCAAAGTAGAAATTGGTGTCCAGGTGCTCGATATACCGCGCTGAAAGAACAGCGCCTACATGGGCAATGAGGAAGAAGGAAAGGTAAAGGCCGGAATACACCTGGATTTTCTCCGCAACAGTTTGCGCGTGCCTTTTATAGATTAACCTGATGCCGGAAACAATTTGAAATAAAACGACTAATAGTAAAAATGTCTCTACGACCGGATGTCTGTAAACGCGCCGGAATTGGTCCATGATCTGGATATGTTTGTCCGGCCCGTCCAGTGCAAAGAGGTGGTTGAACAAATGAAATGCAATGAAAACTGACAATGTAACTCCGGAAATGTAATGCAGGGATTTGACAAATGCTCTGCTATCTTTTTGAATGTTCATGGAATACGCAATTGAAGTTTTTGAAATGAACGACCGGTAACTACTACCCGACCGTGCATGACTAGGACAATCAAAGCCTGAAATGCGCTCAGGCCTTAGAAGAAAGAGTACGCAGATAATCCTCAAAGCGCGTTTCACCCAGATATGCATTTCCTTGCGGGACTAAAGTTGAGGCTGGAACCGTTAAGCCGAAGTATTGCCTGCTGTCGTTTGCGATCACTATCTTGCCGGGGTCATTAGCCTTGACATATTTCTCCACGAATTCGCTCATTTGCCCGCGGACCGGGCCGGCAATTTCGACCGTTTCGTTCGCAGGCTCGGAAATCGCAAACCGGGCAATGAACAGCGCCACTTCCTCGGCGGCAATGGGCTGGAACTCGATCTTCGAGACGTAAACTTCATTGCCTTGCGTACCGCCGGCAGCAATCGTCGGGACAAATTCCTGGAATTGGGTACTGCGGACTATTGTGTAGGGCACTCCGGAGCTTTTTACGAGATCCTCCTGGATTTTCTTCGCGCGCATGTACCCCATGCCTTCCATCAGGTGCGTACCCACAATGGATAGGATCACGTGATGTTTGACGCCCGCGTTCAATTCAGCCGACAAAATGTTGCGGCCCACGGTCTCAAAAAACTGAATGGCAGGCACCTCCTCAAACGAAGGTGAGTTGGAAAGATCAACCACCACATCTGCATTTGCCAACGCATCCGAAAGCCCTTCGCCGGTAAGTGCGTCAATGCCCGTGGAAGGTGAGCCGGCTATCACCGTGTGGCCAAGCTGACGAAGTTTTCTGGTGACGTTGGAGCCGATCAGGCCCGTACCGCCTATAATTACAATTTTCATGATGTATGGTTTGATGTATGTTTGAAAAATTGGAAAACTTGACTATTCGCTAATCCAGTCGCTGAACCGGATTGCGCCACGATAAAACTCGCCCTGGGGGACCAACAGGGATTTGGGGATGTCAAAGAACATGTATTTGTTTTCGTCGTTGGCCTTTAAGGGTTTATCTATGCCTTTGAGAGAAAGGTACTCGCTGACGAACTCGGTCATGGGCGCCAGGTCAGGCCCGGCAATTTCTACCGTCGTATTTTTGGGCGGTTCCAATGCGAGCTGCGTGACCAATGCAGCGACATCCTCCGCAGCAATGGGCTGGTAGTCAACAGTTGAAATGTGAATGGCCTCCTCGTCGGATTGCACAGCGATCAAGGTCGTGATGTGTTCGTGGAACTGCGTCGCCCGGATGATCGTGTAGGGGATACCGGATGCTTTGACCATGTCTTCCTGCTCTTTTTTGGCGCGCAGATAGCCGATGTACAAAGCCCGGTCGGTTCCTACGATCGAAAGTACCAAGTGGTGTTTAACGCCAGCCGCCGTTTCGGCCGCAATCAGGTTTTTACCCGTCGTCCGGAAAAAATGGATCGCGGTATCTTCTTCGGGAGAAGCCGAGTTGGAAAGATCAATCACCACCTCAGCGCCCACCATGGCATCAGCAAGACCTTCACCAGTCAATGCATTGATACCTGTCGAAGGAGAAGCGATGATTACCTGATGGCCCAGTAGCCTTAGTTTCTCGCTGACATTTGATCCGATTAACCCGGTACCGCCAATCACTACAATTTTCATGATATTGAAATTTTCTGGTTTAAAATCTTAAAACTGATTCTAAACTTGCCATTTCAATGCCAAAAACTTAAAGAGATAGAAATCAGTGACTTATAGATTATAGGGTTCTTGATTTTCACTGTATTTAGTGAAAGCATTAAATACATCACCTCATTTGATGAGATGCGCTGGCTTGTGGTAGGAGTTAATTAGCGAAGTACTCCGCCTTGGTGATGCCCAGCTTGCGCATTTTCGAATGAATGGTATTCCCGGGAATGCCCAGTATTTCTGCGGCACCTCCAATACCGGAAATCTTACCCCCGCACCGGCGCAATACCTGTATGATGTGCATGCGCTCGACTTGTTCCAATGTTAAATCGGATTGCATTGTGTGCTCATCGGTCGTTGCCCCTGTTGCCTGCGGTAAGAAGAACTCGCGGATCATAGGGTCGGTGGCCAGGATCACCGAGCGCTCGATGAGGTGTTCGAGTTCGCGCACATTGCCGGGCCACAAATAGGCCTGCAACTGCCGCAATGCATTGGCGGATAGCTTCACGGTTTTCTTGCCGATGCTTTTGCTGAATTTAGCTAGGAAAAATCCGGCAAGGCTTTCGATATCCTCGCGGCGGTCGCGAAGCGGTGGTAGGTTGATAGGAAATACATTCAGGCGATAATACAGATCTGAACGGAACCGGCCCGCTTTCACCTCCGCTTCCAGGTCGCGGTTGGTGGCCGCAATGATCCGGACATTCAGTTTAATGGTCGTTTTGCCGCCCACACGTTCCATTTCCTTTTCCTGCAAGACCCGCAGCAACTTCACCTGGGTTTCCATCGGCATTTCACCCACCTCGTCCAGGAACAGCGTGCTGTTGTTGGCCAGTTCGAACTTTCCGATACGCCGCTCCACAGCCCCCGTGAATGCGCCGCGCTCATGGCCAAACAGCTCGCTCTCGATCAGGCTGGCGGGCATGGCCGCGCAGTTGACCTTGATCATCAGCTTATCTTTCCGGGCAGACGTATGATGTACCGCCTTTGCGATCAGCTCCTTGCCAGTACCCGTCTCGCCCAGCAGCAGCACTGTCGCATTACTTTCAGCCACCAGGGAAATCAGGCGGTACACCTGCTGCATGGCCTCGCCGCCGCCCACAATTTCTTCAAAATCCTTGTTGAGCTGCTGTTTAAGATAATGATTTTCGTCTTCCAGCTGCTTTTGCAAACGCAGGATTTGTTCATTGGCCAGGACATTGGAAACCGCCGTCGAAATCTGAGCGCAAATACCTTGCAAAATCGGCCCGCTGACCTGGTCACCCAACATCCAAACCATGCCCAGCTTTTGTTCTCCCAGCCTTAGCGCCGATGCATAGACGCGATTGAAGCCCGAAAGCTCACGCTGGATCGAGAGTTTAAGGCACTTTGCTTCCAGATTTTCATCAATGTCCAGCAAGACCGGCTGGCTGCTTTCGAAAACCAGTTTTACATGCTCTTCATTGATATTTAAAGAATAAAACGCTTCGTTCTCTGCGACCTCAGTTTCCTGGAAAAACTGCCGATCGTATAGGTATGGCCGGAGCGTGACCTGATCTGTGTCCAGCAGATACAATACAGAAATCCTCGTGTTAAAAAGGCGCTCCAACGTCTTGGACGTCACAATTTCCAGGTCAGACTTCGTTTTGACACCAGTAATATCGCTGGAAAATCCTAGCATCAATTCCTGCTCAGCCTGGCGGCGAAAAATGTCCTCGTTGGCCATGATGTTGCCCATCGCGATGGCAATTTGCGAGCAGATGCCTTGCAGGATCGGAATATTGATTTCGTCAATGCTCAGCCAGAGCAGGCCGATGTTAGTGTTGCCGTTCCGCAATGCAATGCCAACCATTGTTTTGAAACCCATATTCTCCCAAAGATCCAGGTACGACAGGTTATAGCCGCGCTGTAATTCAATTCTCACATTGAAAAGCAGCGGAACGGCGCTATCCAGGATGCGGTTTTGCAGGCCGTCGTTGATCGGGTACTTTTCTGCAAGCACCTGCTCCAACAATGCCGGATCGAATGCAGAAGCGCCGGTATTGTACAGGTAGGCTGACATAGTCGCGCCATCTTCATTGATCTTGCGGATCACATAACCTCCGTCAGGGTTGAGCTTTCGCAATGCTTTGTTCACGACAATAGCCAGATCTTCCCTGCTCCGAACAGCGGTCATATCATTGCTAAAATCGAGCAGGAATGACTTTTCATGCTCCTTATCAAGGATTTCTTTATTGAAGATCGTATTGGAAAACTGCTTCATCTGTGATGAGGGATCTCTGAATTTAGGTTGATTTGTCCACCTTTTGCACGTAATCGTGCGGCAATGCAAATCCGCGACTACGCGTGCTTTGCATCTGGAAAGCAAATCAGGCAAAGTTATGAAACAGTAAAGTCTTTGCAACCGGGCTCTGTATACCTGAACTTCACAGCAAAGTAAAATTGGACTTCACAACAAATTGCTAGGTTACCCGATTACCGAATTTTGCATAAAAAAACGGCCAAGCAATGTGGACATCAAATGATATACCTGATTTAACAGGTAAAATAGCAATAGTTACGGGGGCTAACACCGGGATCGGATATGAGGTAGCCAAGGCCCTGCACGACAAGGGAGCGAGTGTGACGGTAGCCGCCAGGGACATTGAAAAATCTGTGTCGGCAATAGAAAGGATTACGACTGAAACCGGAAAGGCGGGCGGCCTGGAAATTGGCTTACTGAACCTCGCAAGCCTTGACGAAGTCAAACGCTTTGCCGACAATTTCAGCGAAACTCACCGTCATTTAGACATTCTTGTCAACAATGCAGGTGTGATGATCCCACCGGCATCCAAAACAGACCAGGGCTTTGAATTGCAGTTCGGTGTCAATTTCCTGGGGCATTTTGCCCTCACGGCACATTTGTTCCCCCTATTGCAGGCGGCTGGAAACGCCCGGGTGGTAATACTGTCCAGCGGTGCTGCAACGCTGGCCTCCGGAGTTGATTTCGGCAATTTGAAGATCGAAAAGTCCTACGACCCCTGGCGCGAATACGCGATCAGCAAATTGGCCGATATCCTGTTTACCTATGAAATGGACCGCAGGATGAAAGCCAGCAACAGTCCTATCCTGTCTGTGGCTGCACACCCCGGCGTTACCCGCACAGACCTGCAAAGGCATATCGACAGCGAAGTGCTTCCCGGCATGTTCGCACAATACGAAGTAGTGATGGAACCATGGCAGGGTGCGCTGCCAAGCCTGTTTGCGGCCACCGACAGCTCCATTCGGGGCGGCGAATTCATCGGCCCCGACGGCCCCAACGAGTATGCCGGCTATCCCGCTTTGTCAAAGCATTCCACGCCGGCCATGAACGATCAGGACCTGGCACGGCAGCTTTGGGATTATGCAGAAATGGTAACGGGTACAAAGTTTATTTTTTAACAATCAAATCATGGATAAAACAGTATTGGTGACGGGCGGGACTGGGTTCCTGGCCGTCCATACGATCTTGCAACTGCTCCGGCAGGGCTACACCGTCAAAACGACCATTCGTTCTTTCAGCAGAAAAGAAAGCATTATCCGTGCGCTGAACGAGGGCGGGCTGACCAACCCCGACAATTTATCATTTTACGAGGCCGATCTGAGTGCGGACACCGGTTGGGATGGGGCTACGAAAAACTGTGATTATGTACTGCACATAGCCTCCCCTTTTCCGGCCGAGCAGCCAACAGATGAAAATGAGCTCATCATCCCCGCCAGGGACGGTTCCTTGCGCGTGTTGAAAGCAGCCAGGGATGCCGGCGTAAAAAGGGTTGTGCTCACGTCTTCATTTGCCGCGATCGGTTATAGTACGGACATCGAAAACCACATTTTCACCGAGGCCGACTGGACAGACGAGCATGCGCCGATCATGCCCTACATCAAGTCGAAAACCATTGCGGAAAAGGCTTCCTGGCAGTTTATGGAGCGCGAGGGCGGCGAAATGGAATTGTCCGTTATCAATCCGGTGGGAATTTTCGGGCCGGTATTGGGCGATATTTCATCGGCATCCCTGGACACGATCATCAAAGGGATTGTGGCCGGCCAAATCACCGAAAGCCCGGCATTTACATTTGGCGTGGTGGATGTGCGGGATGTGGCGGACCTCCATATCCGGGCCATGCTGCATCCGCAGGCGAATGGAGAGCGGTTCCTTGCGACCTCCGATGGCGCTATGAGTTTTTACGACGTGGCGCAACTCATCAAACGGCACAGGCCGTCGCTTGCATCCCAAGTTGCCGGCATGGAGCCAACCGGAAAAGCATACTACGTTCGGATGTCCAATCAAAAGGCGGTGACGACGCTCGACTGGCATCCGCGGTCGAAGGAAGAGGCGCTTCTGGCCAGTATCGATTCGCTATTTAATCGGTAAATTTGCAGGCATCAAAAGCTGATACATTGAAAGTTAACAACATCCTGTCCTGTCAAATCGGCCCGGAAATATCACCGGAGCAATTTATTCCCGAGCACTTCTTCCTGTATCTGCTGCGGGGATCGATGAAGGCATTCGATGGAAACAAGCATTATCAGATTCTTCCTGGGGATTATTGTATCGCCAGGAAGAACCATCTGATCCGATACACCAAGTACAAGGACGACAACCAATTCGAAAAGATCATCATCACGTTTGACGAACCGTTCCTGAGAACATTTTTGGAGCGGCATCCTTCTCAGACGCAGCCGTCGCATACGGACGATTCCTTTCTTTTTCTTGGAAAAAACAAACTGATCGAGCACTACATCCATTCGCTCGAACCTTATTATACGGGAAATATGGAGCTCGACGAGGCATTTGCCGATATCAAACGGGAGGAATTACTGATGATTATCCTGAAAGCAGACCCGGAAATGGCCGGTATCGTCTTCAACTTTGCCAATCCTGCCAAGATCGACCTGACGGCCTTTATGAACCATAACTTCCGGTTCAACATCAGCCTGGAACGCTTTGCATTCCTGACGGGCAGAAGCTTGTCTTCTTTTAAGAGGGATTTTCAGAAAACCTTTGGTACCAATCCCGGAAACTGGCTCAAAAAGAAACGGTTGGAAGAAGCTTATTTTCAAATCAACCGGCAAAGCCGTAAACCAAGCGATGTCTACCTTGAAGTGGGTTTCGAAGACTTGTCTCACTTCTCATATGCTTTCAAGAAGGAGTTTGGCCGCGCCCCGTCGGAGGTCTTGCCGTAGGAAAGTGATAGAAGAGAATTTATTCCAACGTTGGCAGCAATATCCGAAATGTCGCGCCATCCCCTTTGCGCCCCTCTGCAAGGATATGGCCTTGGTGATTTTCGATAACTTTCTTCACAATAGATAAGCCGATCCCAGTTCCAGCGAATTCGTGTTTGCCGTTCAAACGCCGAAATACCTCGAAGATATCTTGTGCATATTTTGGTTCGAAACCTATACCGTTGTCTTTGATTTCAATCAGCTGGAACTGTTTTTCGGCTTCCAGCCCAAACAAACGGAAACCACTATCAGCGCCCCTTACAAGCTGCGAGGATATACGAACAACTACCGCTGCTCCTGGACGGCTGAATTTTAATGCATTCCCGATTAAATTCTGAAATAGCTGCCTGATTTGCGGAGCATATCCATTCATTGGATAAAGATCTTCCAGATGTATCTCGGCACCTTTTGCCGTGATCGCCGATTCCAGATCCATCAAAACCCCATTGATTTCTTCGTGCAGATTAACGCGCGTCTTCTCTTTCACACTGGACACTTGCGACAAGTGCAGCAAGTCCTCGATCAAAATATTCATGCGATTGGATGCGGCCTGCATTCTGATCACCAGGTTTGTTCCATCCGGGCTAAGCGCATGAGAATGCCTGTTAACAAGCAATGTGCCGAGCGCGGTTATTTTACGTAAAGGTTCCTGCAAATCATGGCTGGCCACATAGGCAAAATCCTGCAACTCCTTGTTCGACTTTTCGAGCTTTTTATTCATAATTTGTAGCTGGTCGGCCATGAGTTGCAATTCGGCCTGTTTGACGGTTGTTACATCAACGGTGAAACATCGGGTGTGAACAAACTGGCCGTCCTGACGAAAAACACTCGAACTGATGTGTACAACACGGATGCTTCCGTCTTTACAGACCATTTCCGATTCGTATTGATTCAGGACCTCGTCCTCTTGCAAGCGCCTGAGAATATCATTGATTTTGTCAAGGTGCAGATGGAAAGTTGAAATATGATGCCCTACATATTCTTCACGCGTGTAGCCCAGCATGTCAAGCTCCGCCTGGTTTGCCCATTTGATAATGCCCTGATGGTCGACCCAATGCAGACCTATAGAAGCATTGTCGATGTACTCCTGCAACTCAAAAGTTTTTCTGCTAAGCGCTTGCTGGGCCGCATTTTGGCTCGTGTTTTCGTGGAAACAATTAACTGCCCCGAGCAGATCACCGGCATTGTTATAAACTGGGGACACATTGGAGCTGACATTGGTCACCGAACCGTCGCGCCGCTCCATAGTAAGGTCAAAACCCGCAACCGGACGGTTTTCTCTAAGGCAGATAGCAACGGGCGAATCTTCAAAAAGCAACAATGAGCCGTCGGCATTTAAAAGACGGTGAGAACCACAGAATTTCTGTGACGGAATGCCCTCTGCGCCCCAAAGCACTTGCGACATGGCATTGCCGTAAGTGATTGTCCCGGTAGCATCGCAAAAGCAAATGCCCATTGGTAGATGCCGGAACAGTAAATCCGGGCCTGAATGATCGCTCCCTATATTTTCGAACAGGGACGACCATTGTCGTTGACTTTCCATTGAAATAATTGAAAATGAGGTGCCGCATGTAGGAGCTTGTTAAAGCTGGTGATAACAGCGGCGTTATATTATACTAAAAGCGTGCCCCGGTCCGGCACCTAGTCGACACGCCTATCAGACGATCGCCTCATTGAAGCTCGGCGCGCCAAAGCGTTTGAGACTTGCGATGTGCGATCTAAGTGCGGAAGCAAATGATTTGTTTTCAAGATAGGTCAGCCCGAATTCGGCCGCCGTTTTTTTTACAATCGGGGCGATCCTGGGATAATGCACGTGGCAGATTTTGGGGAACAGGTGGTGTTCAATCTGAAAATTCAGTCCGCCGATGTACCAGCTCAGCCATTTGTTGCGGGGCGAGAAGTTGACGGTCGTTTCCAGCTGGTGGATTGCCCAATCTTTTTCTATAACCCCCGCATCGTTGGGCAGCGGGTGCTCAGTACCTTCTACTGAATGTGCCAGCTGGAATATAACCGTCAGCACCAGTCCGGCAGCAAAATGCATGAGTAAAAAACCCGCCAGTATTTCTAAAAAGGGCAAATGAAAAACAAAAACCGGGATGGCAAAAAAGATACTCAGATAAATGACTTTCATCAGGATCAACCCCAGCAGCATTTCGGTGTTCTCAGCCCTGGTCTGACGGTTTACGCCCGACTTGATAAAATGAACATACTGGATAAAATCTTTTAACAACACCCAATACAAGGTAAGGATGCCATAAAAGAAAAATGCATACAGCCATTGAAAGCGGTGCAGCGGCCCTGTCTTTTCATGCGGCGAAAGTTTGATCACGCCGCGGTCTTTGATGTCTTCGTCCAGATTGGCGACGTTTGTATAGGTATGGTGCAGGATATTGTGCTGTAATTTCCAGTTTGTTACACCGGCACCCGCCAGGTTAATGGTATACCCCAGCCATTTATTCACCACCGGATTATTTGAAAATGCGCCATGGTTAGCATCGTGCATGATACTCATTCCAATGCCGGAAATGCCCGCGCCCATCACCAGCCATAACAGCATACTGACCCAGAATGGCGGCGTGAAGATCAAAATGGCGAAAAAAGGCAGAATGTAGGCTGAAAGCAGCACCACGGTTTTGACAACCATGGTTTTGTTGGCGTACCGGGTCTTATCGTTTTCGGTGAAATAGGCGTCAACCCGCTTTTTAAGTGTAGGGAAAAACTGGCTTTTATGGGGGGAGGCAAATCTGATCTTTTCCATGTTGGTCTGGTTTAAACTCGTTGGCGAAGGACCAGATGAGAGAACAGAGTTTTACCAGCGTAGTGTCAGGAAGCCTTTCGTTATCAGAACGTTAAATATTCCAATTTGTTTGAATTTCGTGTAAAATAAATACGATAAATAAATCGTAGCACACTGTGCGAGGCACTTAAAGTCATTTCTGATGCGGGATTTCTGGTCAAAATTTACATGAGCTGGGCAAGGTGCTCAAAAATAAAACAGGCCCTCACAACCTGGGTTACCGGATTTCGCCGGTGCGGGATAATAAAACCTTGACACGCTCAGCTTTCGGCCTACCTTTGACCATGACCGAACTTTCAGGGGCCGATGCCAGAGCTATTATAATTGTTGATACCTATCCCGTATCCCGTCAAGGTTTGGCCGCCTTGTTGACAGCCGAATTCCCGCAGTGGTCCATCGCCCAAGCGAAAACCGTCAATGAGCTGACCGGATCCGAGCCTGGCCTTTCGTCCGGTCTTTTTATTTTGGTAATCAATTCCGACTTTGAAGAGGAAGAGTATAATCCTGTGACAGAGCTCAGAAACACGTACCCTAATGCCCACATTATTTTGTACGGGGAAGAGCTCAGGGCCGAAGCGGCTATTGATTATCTCAAGAATGGCGTAAAAGGCTATATATCGAAGCATAAAGACCTGACCGAACTCGTCAGCTGCGTGCTCACAGTGAATGCAGGCGGGACTTATCTCAGCGACGACCATCTGAAATCCTTGTTCCGTTACCTGATCGAAAATTACAAGACATCCCGAAAGCAAGATCTTTTGACCCCACGCCAGAGAGAGGTTGCCAAACTACTTGTTCAGGGTCTGACAACATCGGGCATCGCAGAGCACACGGGTTTGCACATCTCTACGATCAGCACCTTTAAAGCAGCCATTTTCGCTAAATTAGGGATCGACAACGTCGTAAAATTGAAGCAATTGTTAGCGGATGAGGATAATGTCTAACCTGAATTTGCTGAATACTGTCAGGAATAAATCACCAATGCGTGAGGAGGGATAGTCAGGCGGATCGCTTTCCCGTTTCTAACCTCAATATTCAATTCGGCCGGACTCAGGTCAGAAGCAAACAGACAACGCATAGAGCTGTCTATCAGGTGCATCGTATCGTCCACAGTAACATACACGAAGGCGTGTTTTTCCTGGTCCAGATTCATAGCGCATAAAAATTCTTTGCCTTCCGAGATGCGCGACCACGCAACTACTTTCTTGTCACCGGCTTCATCCTCGGGGAAGCTGAAAGCGATACCATTCCGTGAGGTAGATCGCAGAAAAAAAGCTCCGGAAATCAAAGCAGGATAATGGCCCAACAAGGTATCGAGGCGCTGCAAATGGTGATGGCGCAACTTTTCGAGACAATGCTCACGGACACCGAAAATGTCAGGATTCAAATGTATTTCAAGCAGGTTTTGCATTGTTGACGTTGCGGATAGCTGGTGATTAAGGAAGATAGGTGTTTTTAGGGCAAAATAAAATATTATTTTAAAAAACAGTCCATTTGTTTTTTGTTGACAAAATTTTATTTTACATTTGATAAATATTTTAAAATAAAGTTATGAATAGAGGAACGGTTAAGTTTTTTAATGACACCAAAGGATTCGGTTTCATTGCTCCGGAAAATGGCGGAAGCGATATTTTTGTACACACAACTGGTCTGAACGACGATATCCGTGAAAATGACAGTGTGTCTTATGAAGTAGAAGAAGGTAGAAAAGGTCTGAATGCGGTTAATGTAACAATTATCTAAGCGGCCAAACATACTAAGCAAGAGAATCCTCCCTATGGAGGATTTTTTGTTTTAGCCCTGTACTCATCCATTATAAAACAAAAAAGGAGACCGAGGCCTCCCATTCATTTATCCAAATCCGCAACGGTGTTACCTGGCCGGCACCGGAATCAACTCCCGCTCGAAATAGGCCAGCATTTTGTGATCCAAGTCCCCAATTTCTTCGCAGTAGTAAATTCGCTTCAAGTAGTTCAAAATCCGTAACCGCTTATCAGCGTCCGTTAACAACGACACAACTGATCCTATCACATGTTTGTTTTCCATTCAGGAAGATAACGTTTTATCACCAGTATAGCTAATTATTACGGGGCTTACACGAGTGTTACATCAGTTTTATTTGCACAAAACATTTACATAACAAAATAGCTTTCCGTATTCGACTCTGTCGCCTTCACTTCTTCACCCAGCAATTGCCGCGTGTTGACTTCTATATTTTTGGCGATTTCCGTGATGGGGATATCACTTGGGCTATTTTTAAATGGGTCTTGTAAATGGTACGCGATCTTTTCGATGCAGAAAAAGCTGGCGGAAATCAGCATCAGCAGCGGAATGACGAGCAAATTGTTAATGCTATTAAGCGAAATTGTGAGTGTGATCACAAACAGGTAAATGATCAAGTGCAGGATTAGCCGGTATGTCGAGGGAAATACGGTCCGGTTGATGCGCTCTGCGCCGCCCATGGAATCCGTCAGCCGGATGACTGTCTCCTGAAGGTGAATATGTGCATGCACGTCCAATGCATCCATTGCGCGCATTGCACTGATGTCCTGCACCGTAAGCTGCAATATTGCCAAAGGTTTGTTGGTGTGTGCCAGGATCTTGTGTTGATCATCAGCGTCGATGAGGTGTTGCAGGTTAGCGAGTGGGTCATTTCCTCGCAGGGAGCGCCCAAGCGTATATCCCCATGCTGCCTGCCGGTAGGCGATCCGTTTTACGATTCCATCATGATCGTGCGTCACAAAAGCCAGCAGCTGCATGATCAGGCTTCGCGAATCGTTGGTAATAGCACCCCAGATTTTTCTAGCTTCCCACCACCTGTCGTACGATTGGTTCATTTTAAATGACAAGAGAACCGAAATGGACGTCCCCAGAAAAGCCGGAATGGCCAGCGGCATGTCGGGCAGGAAGTCGGTAAGCCGGAAGGCGCCGAAATGGGTGATCAGACTCAATATCAGGACGGCGGTAAGCTCATATTTTACAATGCCGATCAAGTATCGCAGTGGTAGTTTATTCTCGAGAATCATATTTGGTAACTTTAAGTTTTGGCGCGGATCTCAACTATTAAAAGATCATCCGCGCTATTAGGTCACATTCTGGCCACGGCAGTTTGGTAATGCATGGTAGAAACGCAACGGTCCGTGGTTCCGTCGACCGGCATAACGTCCTGTGGCGCGGGGCCTACGGCGAGCGCAATGTGGCCTTCACTGGTGAAAAGCCCGGAGGTCGTGTCCAGTCCGATCCAGCCGGCACCCGGAATGAAAACCTCCGCCCATGCATGTAAATCCGCGATGTCGCCGGTCGGGGTACCGAGCTGAACAAGATACCCGGACACAAAGCGACTGGCCAGCCCGAGCCGGCGCAGTAGCTGGACCAGCAGCCAGGCCGAGTCGCGGCACGAGCCAGCGCGGGTTTGTAATGTTTGCTCGCACGTCTGCACGCCTTCTTCTATGCGCCGGATGTAGCGGATCTGATCAAATACCTTTTTGTTGAGCTGCACCAGGAATTGAATAATTTCCCCATGAAAGCCGCTGGCGCTTGCCTCGAACTCCGAAAGTGCCCGGCTTTCCTCGCTGATTCTCAGATAAGGCAGCAATGCTTTATGTATGGGTGGCGGATACAAAAAAGGAAACTGCCGGGCGTGCGGGTCGATCAGGAAATCAAATGGATTGTACTGCTCAAGCCTGGCGCGCAGTTTGACTTCCACCGACATTGTTTCCATTGTTCCATCAAAATCGACACGTGCCACTTTGTTTCCATACACATCCTGCTGCCAGTGTATCTGATGCGCAGGGAGTAAGTTCAAAGAATAGGATTCGGGAATAATGTGCGAATGTGCGTAGGCCGCAAGCCTGATCAAATGGGGAGAAAGAAAAACCGGCCGGTCGTAGGTGTAGCTGATCTTGTGTGTGAGATGTATCAATCGCCCTTGCTTTTACTGTCGCGTTTCTCCTTTTTGTCAGCGCGCTTTTCTTTGAGGTTCTTGGCTGGCTTTTTCTTGTCTCCTTTTGGGGCATTTTTGTCGTTTGACATAGCTTTGTTGTTTTAGTTTGATTGATTTGCTTCTATTCACTTCCCATTCTCAGCGCAGTCGCCAACGCTGCGAGCAACGAAGGCATTTCGCCCTCGGCGCCTAATTCCGGAGCGATCAGCAAGACTTTGCCAGCCACCAATTTCATTTGATCCATAATGGCGTCCGCATTTACCGGACTCCCGGCAAGCAACGATTTCAGTATTTGCAAATCACCGGCAATGGACTGAGTAGTTTCACTTTCGGATAGCCGCCCGATCCACTGATCGATTATTTCGATACCCCTTTGCGGCGTAAGCGAAGCTTCGTTTCCCATCAAAAGACTCGTCGTGGTCTCGATCAGTTCTGTCGTATCAGCTAATGTATTCATCTGGTTCATTTAAAACTTGTAAGTGCCGGATCTAGTCTTAGGGAATTGAAGGCAAGGGCGGCATTTTAATAAGCATTGCGAAATGGCAATGCTATGCCAAATGTTCACCGGCAGTAGTGCGGCACCATTGTATGATTACCGTGCCACTGAAACCAATCAGGAATAAGTCCCATTAAAGGACTTTGCAGTTATATTGAAGAGTTTTCACACAACTGGTTTTGGGGCTAATTCTTCCGAAAACGGGATTTACGCGATGTATACTACGAACGTAGGAATCGTGATCGCAGGGAACCTAATTTTATTGTAACGTCCGTCGATGTCGTTCTTGTTCGCAGCAGAAGATGCTAAAAAATTGCTACTTTTGTCCCAATTGCAATCCGACAGCAGAAATTGGTGAGTGATTCGGTGAGTACGCATTTGAGCAGGCTTTAACTTACTGATAAGCAATATGTTGCTTTGAGAGATATGATTCCAGCGGGATCACTTAAAGCGCCTCAAAGGGCGCTTTTTTGTTTTAAATTGTTCTGATAATCAGCTTGTTTCAAAATTTCTGAGTCATTCCTGATCAAAGTAACCTATCCGATTCGGTTACCGTTTCGGTTACCTATCTCATTTTCTAAATTAGGTAACCGAATTTTCGAAAATAGCTTGTGTGATGTGGTTTTGAGGAAATCGATGCGTCGCCTGCGGGAAGTCCCCGCAGGGAACATTAGATCACTTAAAAATGTGAAGGATGAAAAGCAATCAGAAACTTTCGATCCTCTTCTGGCTATTCAAAGCCAAAGCAACCAAAGACGGCAAAGCGCCGATCTATGTCCGGATTACCATCGACGGCCTCGATGACGAAATCTCCCTCGGCAAAAAAGTGCACCCCTATGACTGGTGCAACCAAACCAAAAAGGTTACTGCGTCAGGCATGGAAGCCAAACTGATCAACATTGCTATTGATCAGGCGCGCGCCTCGCTGACATCCCAATTCATGGTGCTGCAATCGCAGTTTGAATGTATCACGCCTACGATGCTCAAAAACGTCTACAAAGGCAAACCGGTCGAAGACAAAGTCGATGCTCCCCAGCCAGGATCGAAGAAGCAGCAGACCCTGCTTCAAGCTTTCGACGAACACATCGAGAAATTCGAATTAATGGTCGAGCGTGGAATGCGTTCGGACAACACACTGCGACATTGGCGAAAACTTAAAAGACATGTTACAGCTTTCATCAAGTTTCAGTACAAAGCATCTGACCTGAATTTTTCAGAGTTATCTGGTCTGTTTGCCGAAGAGCTCTACGAATACCTGACGCTTCACAAGCCCAAACCGCTCGCTGAGGTATCTGCTCGCAAGGACGTGAAATGGACCAGGCAGATAGTAAAAATCGGTGTCAAGAAGGATTTCATAACACGCAACCCGATGGAAGGTTTTAAATGCTCGGGCGGTGATGTTGAGGTGATTCCGTTAGAGTTTGAACAGGTTGAAAGAATTCATCGAAAGAAATTGCATGTTGAACGGCTAGTTGAAGTGCGAGACGCCTTTATTTTTCAGTGCTTCACCGGCTTTGCCTATCAGGACATCTACGGACTCACACGGGATAGCATAACACTTGTTGGCCCAAAGAGGGAAAGATGGCTTGTCCGGAAACGCGGGAAAACACAGGTTGGCGAAATGGTACCGATACTGCCAATTGTCGAGGAGCTGATTCAAAAGTATAAGTCCCATCCCTATTGCGTGGCCCACGATAAGCTGATCCCAGTGAACAGCAATTTCCGATACAACACCTATTTGAAGGAGTTAGCGGACATCTGTGATATTCGTGACATCACGGGAAGTATCAGAAAACTAGATACTCATGATGCCAGGCATTTCTTTGCAGATATGATGCTGAACAACGGCGTGCCCTTAGAAGACGTAAGCAAGATGCTTGGTCACAGAAATATCCGGACCACGATGCGTTATTGTCGCGTAAGGAAATCGCGCATCAGCGAAAATGTAGGACTGGTAAGAGATCGGTTGTTTACTAAAACCGGAAAGCTCCGACAACCATCCTAAACGTTTCTAAGGGTAGCAGACTTCGCGCCAGCAATATCATGTTAGCAGCTAGATCAGGTGAAGCTTCGCTATACGAGGGCTACAGCTGGATCACCTAAAGCGCCTCAAAGGGCGCTTTTTTCGTTTAAAAACGTCATTTTTTCACTGCTTTAGAAGACAAGCATATCATTCTGATTCATAGTGTACACTCAACTAAGAGCCAATATGTCTGGCAATGTGGGTGACGAAGGGAGAGTTGTTTGCACGGTCAGATCCCAAGTTTTGCCGCTGTTTCATGATCGTATCGCACAACGACTATCAATTTTTGGCCATTCCGAGTGAAAGCATTGGTGTAACTGAATTAGGACCGGTTGTGGCCATCGTTTTCCCGCGAACTTCCCGCGATGTGTGTCACTAAAAGGATTAACTGGAATACTTCCCAAGTCCCTATCAACCGTGGCGAGTGAAGAGTTGTTGCGCGATTGATTAACCAAAAAGTAATGGAAGATCCGATAGCACGACTCCGCATATTCATCCATGCTTGGTGTTCTTAGTGGTTGCTTCAAAGCAGGAGGTCACCAGCCAAGATGTTAATTATCGTATTGACCGTCAATACAGGCAACTGAGATGGCTTATCCCGTAACAACAGTTTCAGGCAGCGGCTGAATGTTGCGGGAGTTGTCCCAAGGTAAGATGCGATATAGTGATCTGGGATACGGCGGAACAATGAATTGGGCTGACCTAGGTATGATTCGATGCGCTTTTCGACCGTCAGAGACTTAAACAATTTAATACGTTCACTAAAGTTGACCAACCGTTGCTCCAATATTCTCACTATCAAATTGGAAATCAAAACATGTCTTTCCGCTAACATTTTATACTCCGCATATGAAACTGAATAAATCAAACAGTCCTCTAACGTCTCGATTGCTTCATAAGATTTCTGCCTCAGAAAAAAGCTTTCTGCGACGCATGCCATATCACCATCGGCGACCAAACGGGATGTCACGTCCTCCCCTCCGATGTGATAGTAGGTGCGTATAACTCCGGAATGAATAAAGTAAATGTGATCGTTTATTTGTCCGACATCCACAAGAATACGCCCCTTTCTAACTCGATAAGGACTAGTCAGTGAAGAAAATTCCTGCTTCAAATCGGCGAAAGCCTCCGATTGTAAAGCGTCGAAAAGCAACGTAAGAGGTTTAGAGTCTTTCATAAATATTGCGAAGTGTAATGCTTAGTTTCTTGTGCTACAACAAGCCAAAATGTTGTCGAACAACAACCATAAGTGATGTTTTATAACAAGATAAGCATAGTTCAATTGTGATTTAATTTGTAACCGATAAATATTTATTCTACAAATTAAACGAATGGGTATGAGAACAACTTCCTATCAGGTACGTAGATCGGCGTGGCCGGTTTTCCTGAGTTTTTGTGGTGCATTGTCGGTGTTGTTGAGTGGTTGCGACAAGCAGCTGCTAAGCGAGACGCGAAGCAGTCCCGACGAAGGCAAGCGAGCGGCTCGACTTTCTGGGGAACCAGTTTTTAAAGCTGACTACGAAGTTGAAACGGTCTCAATAGGACGAATTGAGTCTCGTGATTCGAAGGCGGCCAAATCCGACATTGTTTTCGCAGAAATCGGGTTGCAACCAAGAATCGAAAGACAGAAAGTCAATTTTCAGATTAATGGCGATGGTTCTTACGAACTTACGATACAGCCGCTTTCCCCGCAACGATTAGATCTTTTACCTCCGACGGTAAGAAAAAGAGCTTCCGAGTCTGTGCTGTCAAACAGAACAGTTGTCAGGAATAATGTAGCTACATTTTACAATTCAAAAGGGGAAGAAGTCGGAAATTCAATGTTCAAAGCAGGCCGATTCGATAAACTGGTGGTTAAGGTGCTTGAAAGTAAAGGTGGCGACAATTCGATTTCGAACGAGATCATCGGACATCCCCTTATAACAGAATCTCAAATTCTTAAAACTGCCCAGGAGAAGGGTGCCGTTGTGAAGGCCAATGGGGCCGTTACCGAGATAACATTCGATCTTTCAAAATTCAGTGGCGAGGTTGATGCTCAGGGGGAGAGCCTAAGCAAAATGGCAGTGCAATATTATGATTTTGACAGACACAGGCTGTTGGGAGAAAAGTTACTCGAAAGCAGCACTGATAAGCTGCTTTACAAATCCAGTATATTTTACTCCTCTCCAGAGGAAGGGAATCAGGTTTCGAAAATCATTAGTGAAACCTTTGACGAAGATCCAAGGACGGGTTTGCGGACGAAGGTAACCAAACAGGTTTTCTACTCGAAAATGAACATTGTCGTAAATCAAAACTAATTTAAGGATGAAAATCTTAACTCGATCCAGGATAATGCTGCTTACAGCACTTACGGCTCTGTTCACGAGTCGTTCACTTTCCTACGGCCAGCAAACGCGGGGCGTCGATTGGATACACGGTCTCGGTGGGGATGTGAACTCGTTGCGCAGAGTGGACAGCTTATATAATGCATTGCGACGAGTAGTTACCCCAATCCGTCAGGGATACAATACGAGTAACGGGATTACTAACATGGCAACTGCAGTTCAAGGAAGCACAGGAGGAGCTAACAGGCTTGGCATAGGCCATAGTCTCGGAGGAACCGCCGCGAGACAAGTCAGTTTCTGGAACAATTCGCACTGGAGAGGTATAGTAACCATGGGATCGCCTTTGCGAGGTGCAAAAATATCTGCATCGGCTTCGGATGGAACAAACACTGCATTCATCAACAATGGTATCGACCGGATGATGGCCGGACCGGGAGTTGGAGCAGGAACAGCACCTCCAATCTTTCCGAACCTAGGAATACTAATCCACCAAGTGAGTATTCTCGGCCAGCTTTTTTCCGGCACGCTTGCTTCCAAAGCGAATAGTACGTTGATGAATAGCTTCGGCCTCGTCGGACAAACCGCGGTGGATTTGCACCCCAATAGTAACTATCAATCCGGCGCGCAATTCCAGGGTGCTACCGTACCGAAAATACTAATTTGGGGAAATGAAGTTTATCCGCTTTTATGGCGAACCGTCGGAACATACTCATCCGATAATGGAACCGATGATCAGGGAGTAAGTATTGCATCTACTGCCGCTGACATTTATAATACAATCGCCAATGGTGAGGAAGCATTGAGTTGGGCAAACCTGCCCATGCATGGGTTCCATCAATGGCGTAAGGGCAAATGGGAAGAAGGTAAAAACTGGGTTAACAATGACTCAAACGCTGGATGGGAGGAAGTGATTGGTTCTAATTACACAGAATTGGTCTCATGGTATGAAACTGTTGTAACGTGCGATGCAAACCAATGGCAAGCGTGCTATGCATCAAGTCCCCCACCCGGTTATTGTGATGACTATTGTACAGATCAGGTATATCATTCTTATACCGTGTACCATGACTACCCGAGTGATGGAGTAGTAACTCAACGATCAGCGACGAATGATGGCGGAAGCTGGCAAGGAATCCACCTTGAAGCTCCGAACACCAATCACGGAGAATTTAAGCGACCGGATAGGGTAAGACCGACGTTGGATTGGGTTTTCAATAACGGTGACCAAAGTGGGCACTTCCAAATTGACCTCAGATAAATGCGTAAGCTACTATTTATATTGTTCTTCTCCTGGTTGCAGAGCTGCAATCAGGAGAAGATTGGTACCCAGGTCGACAAGGATGGCGTGGTTACTAAAATGCCCTTTTTATGGAAATCTCGTATCTCGGACGGCGCCCGCTTATCAGCAATATCAAGAGGATATTTAGTTGACGGGAAAGGGCTTCTTTGCGTGGCGATGAAAAATTCTACGCCGCCGGAAGGCTATGGTGACAATTTTCTGCAACTTAAAGACATACAAACAGGAAGAAATATTTGGGAATGGGACGACCTGTTCGATAAAAGGATCGCCAACACCATTCGTCAGAGCATTGATGTTCAGAAAGGCAGGATGCTTTTACATGATGGGCGATCCCGGTATTTTGTTGACACGGATGCAGGCAAGACCATATGGAAGGGGAAGAGCGAGCTACCTGGTATTGGCCCACACGCTTCCTTTCTTGACGACCGTTACTTTATCAAAGCGTCCGACCCAGAAATAATGGCCCTCGATATTGCCAAAGACGCTATATATGAGGGTAATTATCAGAATGGCGACCTGCGACAAATCGCAATGCCGAAGTATAGCGATGAGTATTTTAAGAAAGTTGATGGTCGCGTGGATATGGGCGGTGCGATTATAAACTTTCATGCATTCAAAAAGGACGGGAAAAGCTACTTGATCATACCCTACGCAGAGCCGGGTCCGGCAGTGAAATACTCTAGCGTACGTGCACTGTTCGGTATGTACAATTTGGATACAAAGAAATGGATATATGACCGAATTCCTCTGGGTATTAGCGAAGACGGCACAACTGCGAGTGTCGTGCCTGTTATCGATGGCGACTTTGTTTACATGACTTCACGCGCCGCTGTGGATTGTTATGAGATTATGACAGGCAAAAGGATTTGGCAAACTCGGCTTACGGAAACCAGCACAACAGCCCTGGATATGATTGTTGACGGCTCTAATCTACTCGTTAACTCGGGCGATGCCAAATTGTACTGTCTGGATAAAACGACGGGGGCGAAACGCTGGTCGCTACCATCAAGCGCATTTGCAAGTGATCTCTACTGTCAAGACGGCACGGTGTATTGGATCGCAACTAATGCGCTGCGGGCTGCCGATATACAGTCCGGGAAAATGTTGTGGAACATGGAATCGCCGGACAAACATGAAGAGGGACGTTCCGACTCCTGGTTTTGGGGATTTGTTACCGGATTACCCGCATATAGCGGAAACAAAGGTAAAATATACGTGAGTACGAATTTAAATATCTATGCCTTTGATGCTGTAAAATAGAATCCCACCTGACTGGAGAATATTTTGGAGAGACTATGCAATAGTCACCACTTGATCTGACAGATAGGGGTTAAAATTAGCAACCCGTCACCTTTTCAGGCGCATTTGGTGTACCACACCCACGCCCAAGCAAGTCTCTTCCAATTTTTTAGATGCTCACCGTTACATTTTGCCATTGTATTCTTTGATAATGGCAGATAAACCTGGCTGCTTCTCGGGCCGTCGATCCCTTCTACAAAAAATAAACCCTAACGTGGCCTTCGTTCGGGGGACACTGGCATCCAAAGCCGGTTGGGCGTTGTTGAATTTCATTTGGATGCCGCAATTTTGAATTTTTCGAACATCTTATCGATATCAGTTCTATCATAATAAATCACACCCCCGATCCGCATAAAGGCAAGCTGACGACTTGCGCACATCGCATGCAGCTTGCCCGGTGATACATCCAGTAACCTCCTTACTTCCCGAGATTTGAGCCATTGTTTGGAATGTTGAGAGCCTCCACCTGCCAGCAGCCGTCTCATCTCAGAGAGCATTTGCTCTTTAAATTTTTCAAGATCCGCCAAAGTGACTAATTGATGCGTGAACAACGCCGAACGCTCCTCTGGTTGGTTGCCCTTCTTTTCCATTGCTGTCTGCTTTACATTAACAATCAAAAACATCGATTGACACGTGCAGTCGATGTTTTTGATCGGAAAATAATAGTCAGCACTTGGTACTTGCTTCCTCTTTTTCTCGCTGGAAGAAAAAGAATGAAGTGCCGTTCGATGCGGGCCGCATCGAACGGCACTTTGCCTTCAACAATCTGTGAAGATATGACCTTCGTGTTCGCTGTAACCGTCTAAAAACAAGTCTTTGGCGAAGGCTTCGTAGTCGAAGTACCTTTCAAGAGACTGTGGCACACCTGACAACAAACCTGTGTCTTCGATATATTGATAGGCATATTCAACTATAGCGTCTTTCCCAGAGCCTCCAAAGAATCCTTGGTAGCTTTCCCAGAAACTTTCGATTTGGTTTTCCAGCTCGCAGCCATTAGATGGCCAATAATTGATCTGCTTACAGTAAATCTCGAACGCTTCGGCAGTCTCTTCGTCCATTTCGCTGGTTGCCTCAAAGTAAGCGAACGCCTCTTTATGAAGGCTGCATTCCGAGATAAAAAAGTCCGGAATGTTTTCCCAGTCTTGGAACATGAGCTCCGGATCCAGTTCATTCCGGTGGAATTCAAAGCAATCTTGCAGGAATTCTTTGAGATCAGAATATTCTGTCAGGTCAAACCACTTACCGAACAGCGAACCACTGTTATACTGACCGTAGGTTCCCACATAGATTTTTGGAGCATTTTCAAGATTTTTCATGATTGAAAGGCATTTTAAGTTGCTTTGGCCCCGGCGTTGTGCTCAGGGCAATCGCTGCCTTCCACTCAATGAAAAAATGACGGGGCTTGTCCCCCTGGTTGCAAGCCCATCCGGCGGTTTAAGGTGCGGCTGGCAGTTGTGCGGCCAGCTAAAAAGCTGGATGACGCAGTGCAGGCTTGCAACCGTCATTTTTTGCTTTGTAACTTTCGTTTGCACTGCTCACATCGTTAACTTCAGCTCCCATTCAAGTATCATCCTTTCCGCGGTTTATGAAATGTCCATTACTATTAGCTACGTTTTTCCTATCGGCTGGACTAGCTTATGCCCAGACATCAAAGGTTGATTCGCTGGCTATCGGGAAACTGAAAGACGTGCATGTTCCGGGTCATGCCGCAGCAAAAGTTGAAAACGGCCAAGTTTCCTGGACGCGCTATTATGGCTTCCAAGACATGGAGCAGAAAGTACCCGTGACAGATTCAACGTTCTTTCACATAGCCTCCATTTCTAAGACGATAACGGCTGCGGCGGTTATGCAACTCGAAGCAAAGGGATACTTCAAGCTGGATGATGACATTAACCGGTACCTTCCATTCGCCTTGTCGATCCATTGTTTCCAGCTACTCCGATCACGTTCAGACAACTGTTGCGGCACCGCTCGTCAATAGCGGATAACCTGGACTATCTGCTCTCATTTTGGGAAAATAAGTATCAGGGAACAGATATGCCATTGGGGACGTTTCTCGCCGATTATCTATCCGTGGGTGGTAAGCATTCTCAAGCGAATAAGAATTTTGCCAACACCGAGCCGGGTAACAGGTCCGAATATTCCAATATTGGCTTTGCACTGCTAGGTTATCTCGTCGATCGGATTTCGAAGACCCCATTTGACCAGTACTGCAAAGCGAATCTATTCACCCCACTGGAAATGCACAATACCAACTGGTTTTTAGAGCCATTTCAATAAAACTTACTGGCAGTGCCTGTAAGTACCCCGTTTCTCAGACAGTCATTTGGTGGTGAATTTTCTTTTTCACCAGCGATTCCTTCCATTCAAATGGTGTCAAATTGCCCAGTCCTTCATGTGGTCGTCGCTGGTTATATTCTTCAATCCATTCCGCGGTTAATTGCCTGACCTGATCCAGGTCGAAGAACAAATAAGCGTCTAATACAGCTTCTCTGTACAGTCGATTAAATCGTTCGATATAGCCATTTTGCGTTGGCTTGCCTGGCTGTATAAATTTGGCTTCAATGCCTTTTTCCTCACACCAGATCGTGAAATTTCCGGAAGTGAATTCCGGTCCGTTGTCCGATCTGATCGCCATTGGGAATCCTCTGCTTTCTCCAATACGGTTCAAAGTCCTAATGATCCGCTTCGCGGAAAGTGAAGTATCGATTTCTATGGCCAATGCCTCACGTGAGCAGTCGTCAATGACGTTGAACGTTCGGAATTTGCGGTTGCCGACCATACTGTCGCTCATAAAATCGACACTCCAAACTTCATTCACCTGCGCTGGCTGAGCTAAAGGTTGCCTAACCCGATCGGGTAATCGCCGCTTCCCCTTTCGCCTCTTATTCAGCTTCAAAACTTGATAAATGCGGTGAACTCGCTTATGATTCCATGGCTTACCTGATCTTCGCAGGTAGGCAAACAGCTTTCTAAACCCGTATGAAGGGTGTTTGAATGCCAAGTCCTGCAACGACTCAATTACCTCAGAATCATCCTTCTTACTGCTGTAATAATATTGAGAGCGAACAAGGCTAACGATTTTACAGGCTCTGCTCACAGCGATATCGTGCTCGCGAACAATCTCCTCTGTCAATTCCCTTTTTGCGGCAGAGCCCAGCCCTTTTTTACGAAAATCTCTTTGAGTATTTGGTTATCCAGGCTCAGGTCCGCGAACATCTTTTTGAGCCGGGAATTCTCTTCCTCCAAATCCTTAAGCCTTTTGACGTCGGAAGCTTCCATGCCTCCATACCGACTCTTCCAATTGTAAAAAGTGGCCTCAGAAATGCCATGCTGCCGACAAATCTCCTTGGTTGGGATGCCTGCTTCCTGCTGCTTGAGGATCGAAACGATCTGCGTCTCTGTGAATCTGGTCTTTTTCATCAGTTTAAAATTAAGGTTTAATCTCTAATTTCAAACTGTCTGTCGTTTCGGGATACTTACACAGGTCCTGATTCTGTTCATTCTTCGAAACCCGTACGTACCCAAAAATCATCTTAAATTACATTTTAACCCCTATCGTTGCAATATACTGTAATTTGATTTCATGTACCACTAAAATGAACTCCTTCAAGGCGCTTTTAAGTGTCAAAGTGGCCATACTACATTACGCAAGCAGAGTACAGAAAAACGACCGAAAGATCGAACTATCTAAAACAATAGATGCACTCTATAAGACTGTTTCCGAACATTCGATATTAAAGCTGCAGGTAAAATCAAACAGTCAATTGAGGTGGTCCAGCATATATCATCTTAAAATGGTTTTATAGAAGTAGACAAATGTGCATGCCGCTTCGACTTTTGTCCATTCTATCCAGTTTCTCAGCTAGCCAATTTTGCATTCAGGTAGCGTAGGCAAAGTCCTAAGCGCTACCGCTCATCTAAATCAATGCAAAATGAAAAGACAACAGAACCGCACGTTAGGTGCATTCGAAAAAACGTTTTGGCTGCTGGATCAGATTGATTCCAAGGATTTTTGCCTGGCCGCGGAGATCTCCGGTACCAAGCCCGCTGAGCAATGGCGTGAGGCCATCGACATAGTGCAAAGACGGCATCCCAATCTCTCGGTCCGGGTGGCCCTGGATGAACTATCCCGGCCTGCCTTGGAGCATGTTGGCAATCTGCAAATCCCGCTCAGGGTGGTGCACGCGGACCAAGACTACCCGTGGGAACGGGAGGTTGAGAAAGAACTTTCTGAAAGGTTTGATACCGCAGCAGGTCCACTTCTAAGGGTGGTCTTGGTTCAAAAAACAGACAGTACCGTACTGATTCTTTCTGCCAACCACACAGTTGCTGATGGAACGTCATTGAGCCATTTAACGCGGGACATACTCCTTGCCGTCACGGGAGAAGAACTCGCATTGATGCAGCCGCAAGTTTCCAATGACCAGACCCTCGGGTTGCCGGAAGATCTGCCTGCCCAGACCATTGACAAAGTCCTCGAATTAAAAATTAAGACCGATGTCGTCAGCCCGTTGGTTTCAGTGCACCGCATTTCTGAAACCACAACGCGCAACATTCTTGAACGCGCAAGACAGGAAAATACCAGCGTGCACGGTGCAATTTGCGCAGCGGCATTGATGGCTTCCAGGAGAATGCGTCCAGAATGGGAACAAACCCGGATGGAGTTGGTCTCGCCCATTTGCACCAGGGCAGCCCTCGACCTGGACGATAATTTTGGTCTGAACATCACCACACAGTCTGTGTTTTTTGAAAACCAACCGTACTTGTCTTTCTGGGATTTGGCCGGACTGGCAAAAGCGGGGCTTGGCGGAACCAGCTCCGCGGAATACACGACGGGATATTTGTCTTTTTTTCGGGAGATTGTATTTGGTCACAATGACATGCAGCGAATGCTGGATGCGTTAAAACAGGCGTTTAACCACCATATCATGGTCACCAACCTGGTCAGGGTGAAGTACGCTACTGATTTCGGGCCATTGAAACTGGAAGCCTTGTACGGCCCGATGGTCCGCTCAGGGAAGGGAATGGAACAAACGATCGGTGCATTGACGACGAACGGTTCGCTTTGCCTGACCAACACAAGCGACACACCTATCCCTGGCCTGCTCCTGGAAATGGAGCAGATCCTGGAAAATGCATGTGAAGATCATGTGGTCGCTAAGACTGAATGTTCGCTTCAATAAGCGTCCGCAAGCGCTGCTCATGCTGGTCGCCCCACTGTCCGATGGCACCAATAACGGGGATGAGTGATTTCCCGAAATCGGTGAGGTAATATTCCACTTTCGGCGGGACGACGGGGTAAATCACCTTCCCTACCAGCTCGTGACTTTCTAGTTCTTTTAGCTGCACATTCAACACCCGGCGGGATGCATCCGGAATTTTCCGTTGCAGCTCGCTGGGCCGTTGAAAGCCCTCGTTGATAAACCACAAAAGCCGCATCTTCCACTTGCCGTAAAGCACTTCACCGATCAGGTCGAGCCCGCAATTCAGGTTGGGCATTGTCTTTCTTTCGTACATAAGACAAATATAAACAGATGCGCCTGCCGGTTCAATAGGGATAAATTTATCCCTATCTGAATCGTAAATCCGTACTTGTCAGCATCTGGCATTGTGCTGAATTTTGTCCTGAACAAAACAGCAAAACAATGGACTTCAATTTTGAAAACGAACTGGAAAATAAAATAGCCCTCGTAACCGGCGGTAGCAAAGGAGCCGGCAAGGCCATCACCGACCGTCTTTTGAAAGCAGGCGCAACGGTGATCATCACGGCCCGTAACAAGCCGGAAGAAAACAATGGCGCCCATTTCATTGCCGCCGACTTGTCCAAACCGGAAGGCACTCAGATAGTCGTGGATGAAGTCATCGAAAAATTCGGTCGCCTGGATATCCTGGTCAACAACATGGGTGGTTCGGAAACGCCTGGCGGTGGGTTTGCGGCCCTCTCCGACCAGGATTGGGAAACGTCTTTTCAAATCAATTTGCTTGCACCCGTCCGGCTTGATCGCGGATTTTTGCCAGGCATGATCGAAAACCGCGCGGGCGTCATCATTCACATTGCTTCCATTCAGGCAAAGCTGCCATTGTACGATTCCACATTGCCCTATGCTGCTGCGAAAGCGGCTTTGGTGAATTACAGCAAAAGCCTCTCCAATGAAGTATCGCCCAAAGGCGTACGCGTGCTGACCGTATCACCGGGCTGGATTATGACCACTGCATCGGAAAGAATGTTAGAGCGTATTGCCCACAGTTCGAATATTACTATCGATCAAGCTCACAAAAGCGTCATGGATGGTTTGGGCGGCATTCCGTTCGGCAGACCGGCATGGCCGAAAGAAGTGGCGGAGCTGGTCGGCTTCCTGGTTTCACCGCGCGCAGCCTACCTGACCGGCACTGAATACGTGATCGATGGCGGGACGGTCCCTACGGTGTAGTTACCCATCAGTCAAATATTCATTCTCAAATATTCATTTCCAATCAACATAAACATTCAAAATCATGAAACTTCCAGAAAACATAGCCGGCCTGATCAAAGCGCAAAACGATTCAGACAGCACGGCATTTGCCAATTACTTCACTGCACACGCAACCGTTTCCGACGAAGGTTCGTCCTATTCAGGTAGGGACCAGATAAAGGAATGGATACAGGCGGCCGCAAAAAAATACACGATGCAGGTTACACCCATTGATTTTAACCAAAATGGCTCCAAGGCAAAATTAACTGTGGAAGTAAGCGGCTCATTTCCGGGCAGCCCGGCCGTAATGGCTTATCATCTCGAACTGGACGGCAATGCGATCAGCGGATTACAGATTACGGGTTAATAGTTTCGTAACCGGATTTGCCGCAATGTGCCATGCATTGTTCCCGCTGCATTCCGGCAGATCCTTTCATTTCAAAATATAAAAAGCTTATGATCAGAAGATGGCCGTTCAAAGTGTCAATGCCGGTGATGGCAATGTTGTGCATTTCGACTTTTACGTTTGCGCAAAATTCGAATCTCATTCTTGAAAACGATCCTGCTCAACGGGTTCAAATTGCGCCTGAAAGCGTTTTCAAAAGCTTCCGTGAGGCAGGTATGAAACCGGTTAACCACCCCCTGACGTCCGGTGAAAAAGAGAAAGTAGAAAAAGCCTTTACGCATTTGCCACCACTGCATCAGCGGATTTTGAAACAGCATTTACAAAGCATCAGCTTCATGGACGATATGCCGAATACGGCGCTTACTTCGCCGGTGGACATGGGTCGCTCAACGAAAATGTTCAACATTACCTTTCGTGCCAGTCTGCTGGATGAAAACATTTCCCAATGGGCAACATGGAAAGAAAACACTTGTTTCAACCAGGAACCGGGCGCTGACTACCATGTAAGCGTTGAAGGTGGCGATCTGGATGCGATCATTTATGTGCTGATGCATGAGGCGACCCATATTGTGGACGCGGTGCTGGACATTACCCCGCATCCTGCCGAAGCAAGCGCAGTTGTTCCGCCGACAGCGTTCACCAAAGATGTTTGGCGCATGATGAATGTGCCAGTTGAACCATACATTGACTCGCTGCTCGAACAAACGCGCTTCCGAAGCGGAAAGCAATTACCCATCAGTCGCGCTCCGGAAATTTATGCAAGGCTGGCAAAAACACCATTCCCTTCGCTCTATGCGATGGCTGCGTGGTATGAAGACATTGCCGAGCTGGCTACCATTTACCATCTCACCTCGAAAATGAAGCAGCCGTTTTACATTGTCGTTACCAAAAACAATGTGGAACTGGCCCGGTTTGAACCGATGAATAATGCGCTGGTCAAGGCGCGATTGGTCCTGCTGACGACCTTCTACAAGTCCTGATTTTACGCTCCGGGAAAAATGTACAAGCTGCATGGTCTTTTATCCATTCTTCCCGGGCGCCGGACCTGCCACCTTTGTAATGTCAAAACGCAACGACAATTTGCTAACGGTTAGCAGGTTAACTTAAAATAAAAACTTACTACTCAGATGAAAACCATTGCCTTCACCATCGCATTCCTCTTCACTTTTATCCAAGGACAATTCGCTTTTGCACAAACACGCAAACCCGCATCGCTGGGAAGAGAAGAATATATTGAAGTAGAAAAAAATGTAAAACTGCACGTGATCGACCTAGGCGAAGGCCAGCCCGTCGTGCTCATTCACGGATGGCCGCTCAACAACGAGATGTACGAATATCAGTACCAGTATCTGATTGAAAAGGGGTTCAGGGTGATCGGCATTTCGCTCCGTGGTTTTGGTAAATCAGACAGGCCCTACGGTAAATACGATTTCGATACATTCTCCGACGACATCAAGGTTGTACTTGAAAAACTGAAAATCGAAAATGTCACACTGGGCGGATTTTCAATGGGCAGCGCGGTAACCCTGCACTACGTGACTAAATACAATGGTGCGCATATCAAAAACTTAGCCTTGTTCGGAGCAACCGGCCCGTCGTGGAAACAACGCGAAGGCTACCCTTACGGCATCACCGACCAAGGCGCAGCCGATTTGATCAAGCAGACAAAAACAAACCGTGAGCAATTGGTAGCAGGCTTCGGAAAAGCATTTCAGGGCCAGGAAGGCAGTCTTTCGCCGGAATCCATCAAATGGCTGGAAAGCATTAACCTCAATGCCTCTCCTTATGCCACCACCCAGTCGATCAGCGCTCTGCGTGACCTGGACCTTCGCCCTGTGCTTTCAAAAATCAAAATACCTGTCGCAATATTCCATGGTATCAACGACAAACTATGTGACTTCTCCCAAGCTGAACAGCTCAACAAAGCCATCAAAGGCTCCTACATTGTCAAGTTCGAGAAAGGCGGGCATGCACTGTTTCTGGAAGAAATGGATAAATTCAATGCTGAACTTGAGAAGTTTGCCAGAAATTAATCAAGCGAATATCCCTGTGGAGCCAATCACCGCTTCACAGGTTTTTATCGATTAAAACCTAAAACTCCGTCACAATAAGCGTATATAGCCATGAGTACAACCGTTTTCAACAACAATTTAAAGACGCTGGGATTGTTGGAGGTAAGTCAGGAGCAAACACACGCAATCAACGGGCCAGCGTATAAGGAATACATTAAGATCCTTTACCTGCCTGCCGGCTACAAATTAAAAGTCGATTTCACCTGCTACGACACGCAGCAACCAACCTTGTTTTTCATCAGTCCGAACCAATATCTGGAACTGCAAGCAGCGGGTCGGGAGAGCGGATACTTTATTTTTTACAACCGCGATTTTTACTGCATTCAGATCCACGACCAGGAAGTGGCCTGTGACGGTTTGCTGTTCAACAACATCCGCAACATGCCCAAAGTGGAGCCTTCGGATGCTGAAAATGATTTCCTGAGTGGGGTTTTCAAAGAAATGATCCAGGAATTCAGCCTGAACGACAGCTCATTAGAAGAGATGGTCCGCACTTATCTTAAACAGCTGCTCATCCGCGCCACGCGCTCGTGGAAACGGCAGCATCTGACCCATGATGTGACCGATCAGCAAAGCGACCTGGAATTTTTCCGCAAGTTTACCCGGCTCGTCGAAGAGCATTATAAATCCAAACACACCGTTGCCGATTACGCCGATTTCCTCTGTATGGCTCCAAAAACGATCACCCACAAATTCAACCGCCTGCGGCTGCCGCAGCCAAATGAGGTGATCAAGAACCGGATCATACTCGAAGCAAAGCGGCTACTGGCGCACACTTCCCTTACCGCCAAGGAAATCGCCTACAACCTCGGCTACGACGATCCGGCCTATTTCAGCAGGCTGTTCATGACTAAGACCGGCGAATCACCTTCCAGTTTCCGCGCAAACTTTTTGGGGGCACAAGTTCTTTAAAGGAATCTACAGAACTCTATATATCTCATCACTCTCTTGAAGTGTATGACTAACGATCATTTGCATATGCAGTGAAGCATAAGCCGATCCCAAGACATCCAGAAAAATATGCCGACGAGAAGTACAGATTAAGGTGTACTAAGGTGGCTCCAAAAAGCGGCACACATTCTTGCACAACCTAAGTGCAATGGAAAAGCGATTTGGGGTAAAATCCCGAAGAAGTTATGATGCTGATTTCAAGCAAGAACTGACTACAATGCTAATGTCCGGCAGGAGTGCGCGAGAACTTTCCCAGAGTTTTGGAATTGCAGAAAATCTTCTTTATCGTTGGAAAAGCATGGCGACGATGAAGACAAAAACGAAAACGGGCGATAGTGAAAGCAGTAAGTCTGCGAAGCTTGCGGCTGAGAATGCAAGATTGCGGGCTGAGAACGAACGCTTAAAAACCGACCGTGAGATACTAAAAAAGGCGTTAGGTCTTTTCAGCAAGTCCGACTGAGAGACGTCTATGACTTGATTTTCAACCTGTCGAAGACGAATAAAGTAAGCTACCTATGTCGATTATTCGACGTTAGCAGAACGGCCTACTACCGATACAGGCGCGGAGAAAGTCATAATGCGGACAAGAAATATAACCGTCCAAAGCATGAAGTTCGGATCGAATTTATCCGGAACATGAAACGCTACGGCAGTCGACGAATCAAGGAATCCTTGAAGCAAAAAGGCATCAGAATCGGCCGTCGAAAGGTGGTTGAAATCATGCGAAGAGAGGGTTTGAAAGCGATCCAGCCTCCCAGATTCATTCCAAGGACTACTGACAGTAAACACGGCAAACGGATTTGCGATAATCTGCTTCTCGATCAGCCAAAGCCGGATCACCCCGATGCGATATGGGTGTCGGATATTACCTACATGCCACTAAAAGGTGGTAAATGGGCATATTTGTGTATCTGGATGGATCTGTTCTCTCGCCAGATTGTCAGTTGGAAGCTTGATGAGAATATGCAGGAAAATCTGGTGAGGGAGCCATTGGAAAAAGCGCTGTTGAAGCGAGGAATTAAGCCTGGTCTAATAATTCATTCTGACCGGGGAGGTCAATATCTGTCACGTAGAATGAAGCAAGTAGTCAAAACTTTCAGATTGAAACAAAGCATGTCGCGAGCTGACGATCCCTACGACAATGCCTGTGCGGAGTCATTGTGGAGTCGATTAAAGGCCGAACTGAGTATTCCCAAAGGAGGATATATCAACCTCGAGGTATTGAGATCCGTACTTTTTGAATACATCGACGGGTATTATAACACCCGGAGGTTACATTCCTCTTTAAATTACCGAAACCCCGTAGCATTCGAAACTGAATACTACCGAAAAACTGGTTAAACAGAAATAAAATCAATTACTAACCAGCAAGAAGTGTAAACCAAAAAGGAACCACGTCAGTACCGCTCCACCTATAATGAACTCAAACATTCCTTCGAACGATACATGTCAAGTGTCACCAGTTCGGCAGAGTACAGAAAAACCACCGAATAAATCGAAAGGATAAGATTCTACAATTGCGGCACAATTCATGTAGTCGTTTAGTCGATGCGTGACAGGCCAGTAAAAACCTGGGAGAAGACGATATCAGGTTGATGTGCTGGAGCGTTGCCCAAGACAGTGACCCCGCTGGCGTAAAATACGCGAGGAAGCGGGTAGGAAGGAACATAGCCAAAAATGCCATGGAGCTAGCCGGGTACCGGCAGCAACAGAGTAGGCAAGGATTGGATACAGGAGGGACACGCGAATGAGTTTGGGAATGTAATATTTGGCGCTTTTGACTAACTCAAAATTCAATAATACATCTGCCTTATCGGATTTTTACTTTCAACTTGACGGTTAGATATTTCCAGAAAAATCTATACCGGTTTTATGGATCTTGAACAGAACTGGTTCAGGCTTATTTTCAGGTGTCAAAATTACATCAGCATTAAGCAACGTCTTCCGAAGCGAAGGTTCAAAAAAATCGTTAGTAAAGTATCGAAGAGGACGTTCCCCGTGTTAATTAAGAAAGCATTACTTTTGAGACTCGACACCCAACTCTTTCCATAATACCTACATGAGAACCTTTCCCCTACTACTAGCTATTTTTGTCTTCATTGCAGCATGCAAGAAAAAAAACAGCCAAGTAGACCCTCAACATCAATGCCTTACACCGACCGAAGTTAAAATACAACATATTTCTGGGCAGGATGTAAATTTTGTCTTAGTCGGCACAGATAGCACATCGATAGGTAAGGTAGCATGGACAATTATTAGCGACGAAAAGACGGTCCAAATCGAAACAAATGGAAAAACCCTAGTCACACAAAACTTTTCGAAAAGTGGAAATTTTAGGGTAACAGCCATAGTACAAACCGTATGTAACAAAAACATCACTTTAACAAGGACTGAAAACTTCAAAATTGAACAGTATCAACGACAATGGATAACCGATATAGGGCAGTTCCAAGATAGTATCGACTACCATTTAGCCGAGTCTGTAAATGGAGGCTGCATCGCAGCGATAAATGGCTGGTACTCAAAGCAAATTATTAGTCTTAATGCAACCGGGCAGCTTCTTTGGAAAAAATCACTTGATTGGGAAGATTCAAAATATACGGTATCGATACTGACTGCCGGTGACGAAGGATATATTCTAGGCACAACAACAAACTCGAAAAGGTATGGACTATTGAAAATTTCGAACACCGGCGAGAAAATATGGGAAAAAGAGTTCTATGGAATACCAAATCCTAGTATGATGTTTCCGGGGGACAACCTAAGAAAAGTAATAAGTGCCTCAGATGGCGGGTACGTTCTTGCAGGAATGTCAAACACCAGAGTAGGCAACAATAAGTCAAGCCCACAGAAAAACTCTGCTTCAAACGACACGAACACCGCCTATGACATCTGGATAGTCAAAGTCGACGCCCAGGGTAACAAGCAATGGGACAAGACAATCGGCGGCAGTGATGCCGAATACATAAGCAACATCAAAGTTACACCTGATGGTGGATATTTGCTCAATTGCGTTTCGAACTCTAAAATCTCCCTGGACAAAACCGAAGATATCGAAGGTGATTATGACAGGTGGCTTGTGAAAATCAACAAATCGGGTGATATCGAATGGGATAGAATACAACCCGCCGATACATACGGCCAAATGATCACATTAGCAGACGGATCAATCATTATTGAAAAACAAAGCTATCCAACAGGAGTAGGATACCGAAAGCTAAATAGTTCAGGACGCAAAATTTGGGAAAAAGAAATACAAGGATCGGATGCAACACTACTGCCATCTGTAAAAGGCGGGTTCATAATGTTTGGCAATCTTGGAGCATATAACTTTATCAAATTCAACAATGATGGCGAAGTTCAAGATAGAATATCGATTGAACTTAGTGAAGGTCTATTACGACCGTGGTCTCCAACAATAATGACGTCATCAGGCGGACTATATGGCTTTTTGTATTCCGGTAGCAACAGGAGTATCTTCTATGTGAAATAAGCATGACCAATAGTTACAAACACGTAGAAATCGGTATGGAAATAACAATCCAAGACTACACGACAAAGTACAGAAATCGATTGGGTTAACATCACTGCGCAAATTATAGCAGCAATTATTGACGCTAGTGCAGCCTTGTTCGTATATTATCAAAGCAACAGAGCCGCGAGAAAGAAGGATGAATTGGTTCATAAAGAAGCAAACAAAAACAGGCTTCAATATCTACTTAACGCATTAGAACAGTCCTTAAAGTGTATAGAATGCTACAGACAAGGGTGACTTCAAAATTAGGTCTCTGGGCATATTCTCTTAATTGGGTTAGCTGAATTTCCGGATTCTGTCCTCTATCCATGGTGGATACCCTTGCATATAGTGCTACCCGTTTGGTTAGACTTATCTGGTCTTTCACTTAATTTATCAAACAAAAAGGAGTTCCTTTACAAATATACTTTTTGACGGTTAAAAACAGGCTTTAAACCAATTTCAGACGGAGTGAATTTTGACACCCTTTTTGATAACCCATATTCGCATGGCATCACGTTTTTTGGACCAGTCCCAGCGTGACCGTTACGAGAAGGTCCCTGGGGAAATATCGGAGTATGACCTAATGCAATTTTTCCAATTACACGATAGGATAAAATTCTGCTCAAATCGTTCAGAGGGGAGCTGCTGAGAACCTTTGAATTCAGCTCAAACGTCTACGGAGAGAGTCAGCAGCAAATGGAGCGGTATTTGAATCAGTGCACTGCCTTCGATGAACCCGAAGTGGCCAAACTCGTGATAATACCACAATAGAACCATATTAGGGAAATTCCCGTCCGATTAGGCATCTAATAGAAAATATTCTATCAGAAAGAGAGCATTAGCTGACTAACTGGAGAATATTCCATGACAATTTGTATGCGTCTCTCATCACTAGCCCTAAACGCCCGGTGACGTGGTTCCTTTTTGGTTTACACTTCTTGCTGGTTAGTAATTGATTTTATTTCTGTTTAACCAGTTTTTCGGTAGTATTCAGTTTCGAATGCTACGGGGTTTCGGTAATTTAAAGAGGAATGTAACCTCCGGGTGTTATAATACCCGTCGATGTATTCAAAAAGTACGGATCTCAATACCTCGAGGTTGATATATCCTCCTTTGGGAATACTCAGTTCGGCCTTTAATCGACTCCACAATGACTCCGCACAGGCATTGTCGTAGGGATCGTCAGCTCGCGACATGCTTTGTTTCAATCTGAAAGTTTTGACTACTTGCTTCATTCTACGTGACAGATATTGACCTCCCCGGTCAGAATGAATTATTAGACCAGGCTTAATTCCTCGCTTCAACAGCGCTTTTTCCAATGGCTCCCTCACCAGATTTTCCTGCATATTCTCATCAAGCTTCCAACTGACAATCTGGCGAGAGAACAGATCCATCCAGATACACAAATATGCCCATTTACCACCTTTTAGTGGCATGTAGGTAATATCCGACACCCATATCGCATCGGGGTGATCCGGCTTTGGCTGATCGAGAAGCAGATTATCGCAAATCCGTTTGCCGTGTTTACTGTCAGTAGTCCTTGGAATGAATCTGGGAGGCTGGATCGCTTTCAAACCCTCTCTTCGCATGATTTCAACCACCTTTCGACGGCCGATTCTGATGCCTTTTTGCTTCAAGGATTCCTTGATTCGTCGACTGCCGTAGCGTTTCATGTTCCGGATAAATTCGATCCGAACTTCATGCTTTGGACGGTTATATTTCTTGTCCGCATTATGACTTTCTCCGCGCCTGTATCGGTAGTAGGCCGTTCTGCTAACGTCGAATAATCGACATAGGTAGCTTACTTTATTCGTCCTCGACAGGTTGAAAATCAAGTCATAGACGTCTCTCAGTCGGACTTGCTGAAAAGACCTAACGCCTTTTTTAGTATCTCACGGTCGGTTTTTAAGCGTTCGTTCTCAGCCCGCAATCTTGCATTCTCAGCCGCAAGCTTCGCAGACTTACTGCTTTCACTATCGCCCGTTTTCGTTTTTGTCTTCATCGTCGCCATGCTTTTCCAACGATAAAGAAGATTTTCTGCAATTCCAAAACTCTGGGAAAGTTCTCGCGCACTCCTGCCGGACATTAGCATTGTAGTCAGTTCTTGCTTGAAATCAGCATCATAACTTCTTCGGGATTTTACCCCAAATCGCTTTTCCATTGCACTTAGGTTGTGCAAGAATGTGTGCCGCTTTTTGGAGCCACCTTATAGTGCCGGTGTTCTGCCAGCATAAAGAAGCTAAACAGTTTCCAAAATCCCCGCAATACATCTTCATATTATCTATATGTTAATTCACAAGTTAACGTATGGACACATGAGCATTATACATATATTTGAAGTGTAGTACTATTTCGGCACTTAATACGGAGGCAATAAACCTCCATTAACCTCATGAACATTTCAAAACTATTTCTTATCATTTTTTGCTTCCTAATTTTTGGATGCAAAGACAAAAAAATAAATTCTGTCAATATCGATACTAACATCGATATTGTACTGGTTAATTCATCTGGCGCTAATCTAATCGAACAGAACGAGATTAGTGATAGTAATATTAAGGTATATTACTTAATTAATGGAAAAAAAGAGCTTTATTTCAAGGGTAATCTTGACTACCCTAGAGGCTATGCCATTGTTAAAGATTCTGAAAATAGAAATATATTCAGGTTATACCCAAATGACAATCAAGAAACTCCAATTACATTAATCGAGTTCCCAAATAGCGATATAGATACCATTCAGTGCGATTTTAACAAATCAGGTTCTTCCACCATCTGTACTCAGGTTTCATATAACGACGTAATAAAGTGGAATAAGACGGGGGATCAGTACGAAAAATCAAGAACTTTCACTATCACAAAAAACCTATAATTCATGAAAAAGTATTTACAGAAAATATGCCTTCTTTTATTAGTATTTTTAAATAACTGCAAAGAATCAAGTATTACTGATTATCAAGACAATATAAGTGAAATAGATAATCATATAGTGTCAAGTGAAGACGCAAGTAAAGTTGCCATTTTAACAACGATATTCCCTATCTCATTTAAAAAAGATCCTAGTAATATGTCTGCTAGGAACATGAAGTTACATTCCGAAAAAAATAAACCAAAAAAAATAAAGAACTCGCTTTCAGTTAAACACGAACAAGATAATGCTAGTTTTTATATTTATAACTTTGATGGTGGTGGATTTACCATTATATCTGGGGATAATAGGCTTCATCCTATATTAGCCTATTCAGAAGATGGTTACTTTCCAATTGACAGTTATTTCGTTTACCCTAGTGGTGTAGTAGGATGGCTATCAAATACTGATGAATTAGTAAAACAGATAAGACAAGATGGTATAAAACAATCTAAATCTGTTCAATCTGCATGGTATAATTTTTCAATTGAGGCTAGTATTGCTCTAAATGAGACGCTTTCATTCTCTGAACCCGAATGTGCCTACAATGGCCAAACATATAGCACGTATGAAACCTATTCTCCCCTTACAGTGACTCATTGGGGTCAAGGAGTGGGCTTTAACGATGCCTTAGACAACATGTCCTGCTCACTTTATGACAATGGAAGACCACCTACCGGCTGCGTTGCTACGGCAGTTGCGCAAATTATGGCTTTCCACCACTATCCGTCTACCTTTAATTGGTCCGCAATGCCTAATTCTGGGGGAAGCACAGCCACGGCTAACCTAATGAAGGATATAGGCGAAAATCTTGATATGGATTATGGGTGTGATGGTTCTGGTTCACAGACTGATGATGCCGATAATGTTTTAAGAAACGATTATGGATATACTTCTGCCACATGGAGCAGTAATTACGACCCTTCCATTGTATTTGCAAACATATCCGCAGGAAGACCCGTTATCTTAAAGGGGGGTCGAGTAGGTAAATGGTGGATTTTTAATGTATATGATGATGGACATGCCTGGGTATGTGATGGGGCCAATTTAGCAACGGATTATATATGCAACAAATGGGAAGATGATGGTGACCCTAACACAACAGAATACCAATGGCTATTTAATGGTAGCAGTATGCTTTTCCATATGAATTGGGGCTGGCCTGACGCCCTGCTCGATGGATATTTCACTTCATATAATTTCAAACCCGGAAGCCATACATTCAATTATCAAGTTGGTATGGTCTATAATATATATCCTTAATTACAATCAAAAGAGTATATATAGGAAAAGGGCGCCGAAGTTCGGCGCCCTTTTTATCTCTCCCTTGATGGTGGTGGGATTTGCCTTGGTGGTGGTGGCATTTCCTCAGTTTCCCTCCCTCCTGGGAATGTTGTCCTTTCCTTATCCAGAAGATCGTCAGGAATTTACTCCCATGGAAAAAACCTTAATTACTAACCGATAAGCAAGGTTTTATGATACAAATGAGCTAACTAGCTCTAAAAAGTCGCTAGAATAAAACTTTGCCCACCTATCGCTATCCCAATTGCTATCCAACCTGCCACTAAAAATCCCACACTGGACTTGATCTTGTTCATTTAGCGTGGCTGGTATAAATCTCTCCATTAAGAAGGCTGCTCCTGCCGCATCAGCACTACCATTATCGCCAAGATATTGGTTCTCCCGTTCAAGGATATGAGATTAATCCCGGATTTGGATTTTTGACCAGTAGCAGTGTTGTCCCCCCAACTAAATCCATCTGATGAACTAGACAATAGAACGCCATTGGTTGCGTTTCGAGCCACAAATCCGACAACAAGTTTATCACCTACAACGGTCAAACCGGGGGCAGTGGAAGTTGTTTGGCCGATTTGAAAATTAAGGCTCCATTTTGACACCATCATTAGATGAACTCATGAGCAGTGCGCCAGTGCCATTTTTTGCAACAAAAAAGATAACTAGCTTGTCCTTGAATGCGGCCATTGCTGGTGTAAAATCAGTCCGTTCGCCGACCTGAGTATTAGCAGTCCATGTTACACCATCATCTGACGAGATTATAAGAATGTCTCCTGAGCCGTTTGCAGCTACAAAACTCCGGCGAAAGGTACGTTTTAACGACCGAATTTTTTGAAGGGACAAGATCGTATAGTTGGAGATATCTGGTAAGACTGGCTTCGAACTCAAAATTGCTGGCGCGGCTGGTATGCCAGAAAATCGATTAGTTATTCCCACGAACAGAGACCTATCCGACTATTCAATTGGGAATGTTGATTGAAATTTCATATAAGGATATCTGGCACTTGCGCTTGCGATCCTTATGCGGACGCTTCTATTTTCAGCTAACGGCTCGCTATTACATTGATGATGTTAAAAGCATGGGAGCATAAGCGTGTCCAGTATCTGCTCACAATATGATTGGGGCTCACGTATCTTTATCTCAAATCTGTCCAGAAGCCCGGTGATATTTTGCCTGGAAAATGATGTGTTTTTAATTCGGTTGAGCCTTGGATCGATAGTAAAATTAAAAGCCGATTCAAAATCAGCCTCGTCCAATATGGTATTTTCAAACCTTGCAGCCGAAAGATCGCAGTTCTCAAAAGAAGACCCCGTCAGATCTACTCCGGCGAAGTCTACATTGCGCAGAGTGCATTTATCGAATCTTGTCGTCGCAATGCGAGTCCCGGCGAAACTCGAATAATCCAAAACGCACCTGGAAAACGCGAAGGACAGCAAAGATGCATTACACTTTGAAAATTCTACCCCCACAATTGCACATTCATCGAAAATCGCATTGCGAAAGCCGGTATGCTGAACATCGACACGATACAGCTCGCAACGGGTAAATTGGCAATTGATGAAGTTACAGCTGCTGAAATTCGACCTTTCGAACCGGCAATGCCGGAACACGCAATTAAAAAACTGGCGCTTACTAAAATCCGATTTCACATCTCTAATATCAGAAAAACACTCATTGTGATAGGACTCGTCATCGGGATATTGATACATATTCATATTGGGATCAAGGGTAAATTCCTATCTTTTCCAGCGCTTGTGGGTCCATAACCAACCATACGGCTCTGCGAGGATATTGTTTTCAAGCAGTGAGACGTACTTTCTCGTGATTTCTCCGTTGACCGTGCACTGCGCCTGGGCACATACCGGCAGGCAGCGCACTTCGTAATATCCCTTCGAAAGCTGTGTCACATGCAGGAACACCACCGCCGATCCGCTCTGCCGTGCCAGTCTCTCCATGCCTGAGACGACATATGTGGGCTGGCCAAGTAAGTCGAGCCTGATGCTATCATCCCCGACGGATGGGCACTGATCTGCCAGGAACAGATACGCGGCTGGTGCTGATCTCCTGGTGAGGATATGCCGCGTCACCTGCTTGTCGGGTATAAGCTTCATGCCGAACCGCGACCGCAGTTTAATCATGAGTTTGTCCATAGTTTGCGAACGCAGAGGCTTATACACGGCATACATGTCCAGGCCAAGTTTGTAGGGCATCAAACTAAGCATCTCCCAGTTACCGCAGTGCCCCAGGCAGACAATGACATTCGTTCCGGCATTCAGGTGCGTTCTGATAAGCTCAACGTTCTCGAAAACCATCCGTTTGCCGAGCACCGCTGCCGGTGCCGAAATACTTTTTACGATTTCAGCGAGATAGGCGGTGAAACAGCTGTAAAATTTTCTGACAATGCCGACCACCTCACCATACCGCATGTCCGGGAAAGAGCGGGCCACGTTCTGAACCGCCACCGCCTTTCTGTATCCGGGCACGTAATAGGCTAAAATGAAGGCGACCGTAGCCATGCCGTACAGCAGCGTCATCGGGGCCAGGCTCATTACATACACGAAACCATAGGCGCTCTTGTACCCGATGTATTCCAATGCGCGCTTGACTTTCATCGTTTCAAATCCCATTTCAGGCCAATGGACGCATAGGGAGATGCAGAAAAGTAGTAGTCATTATTGGAGGCAAACATCCCCTTCAACGTCCTGTCGCTGTATGCAGCCGGGCGGTACAGGTTCAGCCCAACCATGGCCGTCGCCGTAAGCCCGGTTTTCCCCAACTTCACTTCCGGACGCAGCCCGGTGACTATGTATTGGTGAGAGAATATCACATCTTTACCCTCCTTTTCAAGCAGGGCCACTTGGCCATTCATTTCCAATACCCACGAAAGCTTCAAGTGGTCATTTAGCTTGTAGCTGGCCGCCACGTCCAGGCCGTCAATCAATTCAGCGCTCACATTGAACTTGCCGTGGCGCTTCCAGTTCACATACACGGCCGGAAACACCATCGGATAGCCCAGCGAACTGTTCAGCGCCAAACCGCCACCAATCGACAAGTTTGGTTTCAAATGGCGGATAAAAACTACGCCGGCACTTCCGAGTACGTTTTTGAACCCGATATTAGAAAAATCCGTCGATGGAGTGAATACACCTATACCCACACTCGCCCTGAGGGACCATTTCTCATTGAGCGGCCGCAGGTGGTAAATGCCCGCTTGCAGGTTCATGATCTCGGACACCATTTCGCCGGCGAAATGCTCATTATTCAGGTATGCGTAAGCACCGCTGAAACCCACACCCCAGGCAGTGGGGCGGTTATGTTCATTGAGTCTGGTTGACAATGGGATATTCACTGCGCCCTGGTACACAATGGAAGATCCTTTGCTGTCACCGATCTTTTCTTTCGGCTTATCCCCACTTGGCAAAAACCAGTAACCTGAATTACCAATGAACTCGGTCTTAAAAGAGGCTTGTTGCGCGTTTGCTTTCAGACAAAGCAAGGTCCCGAGCATTGTTGCAAATAATGATGCTGATTTCATGACTTAGACTTAACTGGCGTTTAAATTGTTCATTTCTCAGCAAATGTGAGCCGAATGATACAACACCAAAAGTCAAAAACCACAGGGTTTAGAATGGGCAGGCTGAAGTGCAGAATACAGGAAATGGAATTTCGAATGCCGGTTATCGGCTATTCCAAAACGCCGTCCATCCATTTCAGAAAGTCGGGCACGCGCACGCGGCTAACGAGCACTTCATGCGGGCATGCCGGCGAAAAGGTAACCTGCAACCGGCTGTTGAAGTATTTGGCTACATTTTCTATGGCTTTCAGATTGCCAATGCAGTTGCGCGAAACTCGGAAAAACAGCTGATGATCAAGCTGCTGTTCAATCTGATCCAAAGTATAGTTGACGATGTAACGTTTGTCGTTGAACGTATGCAGAAAAACCACACGGTCCTCACTGTAAAAATGAGCGATGTCGGTCGCTTCAATATAATGATAGTTTTCTCCTTTTGAGATCAGGAAACGGTTTTTTGTGCTCGCCGGAAGCAGGTGAGGGAAGCTGCCGGGATCCGGTCGAACAAAGGAGCTATGAAAGATATGTTCCAACTTGACCAGGGCCGATTCCAGCTCACTTCTTCAAAGGGTTTGAGCAGGTAGTCGATGCTATTTAACTTGAACGCCCTGATCGCATGTTCATCATAAGCAGTTGTGAATATAACCGGGGTTTTTACCTCGACGTGGTTGAATATCTCAAAACAACTGCCATCAGCGAGCCTGATGTCCAAGAGGATCAAATCAACCTTTACCGTTTTTAGGAAGGTTATGGTTTCAATCACAGTCTTGGTCCGTTTCTCCAACACGTAACCTGGACGCAACGCCGTCATCATGCGTTTCAGCTCTTCGGCGGCAAACCGTTCGTCTTCTACGATCAGGTATTTCATGGCTCAATATAAGGGACTTTCACAATGAATTGATTGCCGGTATGCTCGACTGCAATTTCCTTACCATACAGTTGATACTGCTTTTTCAGGTATTTTAGTCCGATACCACTTTTGTCTGCGTTGCTGGACGGTCGTACCTGATTTTCCACGATAATATGTTCGTTTCCAATCGTAATCTGAATATCCAAAGGTGCTTCCTCGGTGGCAATATTGTGCTTGAACACATTCTCCATAAGAAGCTGCATGGTGAGCGGAACAATTTTATTGTTTTCAATCCCACCCGATTGATGAACCTTAAAAGTGAAAGCGTTTTCAAACCGCATCTGCATCAGGAAAATGTACGAATCAAGCGCCTCCATTTCCTCTGCGACCGTGACGGCAGGCTGCTGGTTCAGGGAAAGCACGTACCGGTAACTTCTGGAAAGCGCCTTGGTAAACTTATTGGCATTCTTGGGGTTCAGGTATATGAGCGATGATAGCACATTGAGGGAATTGAACAAAAAATGCGGGTTTATCTGTGCTTTTAATGTCTCATGCTGAAACAACAGCACTTCACGTTTCGCCTTTTCGGAATCGGCAATCGCCTTCTGTTCGGACCGAAAATAATGGATCAACTCAAAGACGAGCATTATAGGCGCATTGGTGAGGATGCCCAATGCAAATTTGGTTGTAAACGGAGGCAATCCCGCAGCGGAAATGAGCAATATTTTGTAGAGCATCAAATCAAAAATCCATAGCAGCGCAAAACATATCAAAGTCAATCCCACCAGGTCGGCGATGATGCGGTACAAGACGTTCTTTGAATAGGGAAAATGTTTATTCAAAAACAGCAGCAAGTTATAATCCGCGGCGCACATCACGACCACCACCACATAATGGGCCGTCAACTGGACGGCAAACTTTCTCCATAAATCATCCTGCATGACGATATTGCTCAGCAGCATCTGGCATAATGCGTACACCAGCGATGAAAATATAAAAATGAAGATATGCTTGAAGTTAAAGCCGCTAATCTGACGCGCCATCAGTGTCTTGATCGATGAAAACGGAAATGTAAATCATTATTGGCAGATCATTGGCCATCGCGGCCGGTTTTTGGATGGAGTCCATTATTTGAAGTATGAATTGACTTGATCCCATAGTCACCCGTGCTCACCATGAATGATTTTGTTACGGTTGTGATTAAATAGCTGTCCAGATACCATTCAGGAAACATAGAAAAATTTACTTTTAGGGTATACCAGCACGAAAAAACGAAAAAAACTGTCCCTTCAAGGGGCCAATCAGACAAGCCCTTGTCTTTATAGAATTCTCTAATGCATTAGGTGGCTAGCGAAGCAGTTATGACCCGAAATGTAAGCTTTCCCACCTGCCGCTAAATAGATTTGTCTTGCCGCGCACCAGCAGTTTGGCTAATATCGCATTCCCTCCCTGCGAAATTTTGCTCAACCGAACTCATTTAACCATTTATGGAACAGCCACATCTGTTGTTCATCGACGACGAGATCCAGTACAGCGAACTCACCAAGGAATATCTCGAAATGAAGGGCTGCACGGTAATGCTCAAACACGATGGCCAGGCCGGGCTCGACGCTTTCAAATCGCGACCTTTCGATTTGTGCGTACTCGATATCAAAATGCCTAAAAAAGACGGTTTCACGCTGGCAGAGGAGATCAAGGAGATAGACGAAACCATCCCTATCATATTTCTGACCGGGCAATCCCTCAAGGAAGATAAAATTCGCGGCCTGACGCTTGGCGCCGACGATTACCTCACAAAACCTTTCAGCATGGAAGAGCTCTACCTGCGGATCAGGGCCATTCTGAAACGGGTGAAGCTGCATGAAAAGGCGAGGCGCACAAGCCACTTCGAGTGGGGCCATTCCCGTTTCGATCCGGAATTACGTGAGCTGACGGTCTCCGGGCAAACAATCAAGCTGACGTCCATCGAGTCCAAGCTTCTCAAACTTTTTTGTGAACATCAGAACAAAGTCCTCACGCGCGACGCCGCCATGATGGGCATCTGGGGAGACGAGGAACATTACCGCGGATACAGCCTGAATGTGTATGTAAGCAAACTCCGCAAGTTCCTCAAAGCCGACCCGGCTGTGGAGATCCTCAACCTGCATGGCGAGGGCTACAAACTGATCTTCAAACCCGCAGTGGCATGACAATGAATTTATCGTTGCTCCAAAACCTGATGGGCGGCGACGACAGGCTGGTCACACGCTTCATCACAATATTTAAAACGCAGGTGCCGCAACAGGTCGCATCCCTGCCGCAACTGTACGAAAACGGCGAATGGGAGGCACTTTCCACCACGCTCCACGGCCTCAAAACCCAGTTCAATTATGTAGGGTTGGCTGATCTTGCAGAACAAATGCGGCACTTGGAAGCACTTGTCGACCAGGGAGACACATCGTCGACAGGCCCACAGCTCGCGGCATTCCAGGGCACTTTCGATCATTTTTGGGCTACTGCATTTCCGGCCGGATGATCGTCGGCGTCGATGCCGCCGTTTCCCGGGATTGCACCAGCTTCCGGATCTTGTATTTCAGTTTCTTTGCTTCAATGGGCTTGGTAATGTAATCGTCCATTCCGGCATCGCGGCACTTTTCAGCTTCCGTCGGGTTGGCATTGGACGTAAATGCGAGGATGGGCACGCGGGCACCGTTCTCCCGTGCGCGTATGGCGCGCGTCGCCGTGTAACCGTCCATGACGGGCATCTTTACGTCCATAAGGATTATATCGAAGTGCGTTTCATCCAGCTTTTGTAATGCGATCGCGCCATTGTCGGCGACGGTGACGCGCACATCGCGGATCATCTTTTTCAGCGTTTCTTCGGCCACCACCTGGTTGAAAAGGTTGTCCTCCACAAGCAGCACCGAGAGCCCCGTAAGCAACACGTCCGCGCGGGGGTCGTCATGGTCTTCCAATGTGCTGCATATTTCGAATGTGAGATCGAACCGGAACTCGGTCCCGTGCCCTACCCTACTGGTAACCTGCATACGGCCGCCCTGTTCCTCCACCAGCTTCCGCGCAATGAAGAGCCCCAGCCCGGTACCAGACTGCCGACTGTTGGAGTCGTCGTCGATCCGGGTAAAGGTTTCGAAAATGTATTCCAGCTTGTCTTCCGCGATGCCTATGCCGGTATCTGCGACGCTGAATTGCAACTGCTCCTGGCCGGCATCGCGTGAAAGTACCGCCACATGAATCGAAACGGAGCCGTTTTCGGTAAACTTCACGGCATTACCGGCCAGGTTCAGCAGGATTTGATGCAGGCGGATCGGGTCGCCGATCACCTGTGGGCTCACGTCGGAATCGACGGTGATGCGGAGTTCCAACCCTTTTTCTTCGGCAATTACCCGCAGGATATAACCCAACCGCTCCATCCGGTCACCGACCTGGAAAGGCTTGTTGATAAATGAGAATTTGCCTGCTTCGATTTTGGAATAATCGAGCACGTCGTTGATGATCGCCAGCAGGTTTTCCGACGAATACCGGATCCCACGGGCGTATTCGAGCTGTTTTTCATTGAGAGGTGTATCAAAAATCAGCTCGGACATACCCAGAATGGCCGTCATCGGCGTGCGGATTTCATGGCTCATATTGGCAAAGAATTGCTCCTTAAACCTGGATTTTTGCTCTACCAGCTGCTTCTGCCGTTCGATCTCCTCTTTCTGTACCTGAATTTCGGCGGTCCTGACCGCTACTTTCTGTTCCAGCTTTTCATACAAAATCGCATTCTCGATCGCGACGGCGATCTGGCCCGAAAGTAGTTTGATCAACTGCGTGCGTTCCAGGGTAAAAACGGCGGTAGCAAGGTTATTTTCCAGGTAAAGTGCGCCTACGACCTTACCCTGGTTGAGTGCCGGGATGCACAATGCGGAGAGCACCTGACGCGCTTTCACGACCGGATCATTTTTGAATGCGCTCATACGGGCGTCGTGAAGGATGATGTCCGTCTTTTCCCGAAAAACATGCCCGATCATGGAAACTGGCACCTCGGCTGATTCGGCCAGCGGTATTTTACGGAGGTCGCTCGATTCATTCACCACGGAGCGCGTCGCCTCGATCACCAGCTCGCCGCCCCAATCCAGCACAAAGTAGCCCGCCTGTGCGCCCGCGTTTTCGATGGCGAATTGCATGAGTTTTTCCATCAGCTGGCTGAATACCACCTCGCTGGAAATGGTGGCAGAAGCCTTCATCAATGTGGACAGATCGAGCGTGGAGGCAATGCTTTCACCCGCATGGACTGGCGTACCGGGCTGCGCGGGCGGGGCTTGCGAGAGTACGGGAAATGCGGCGGTAAGTTGTCGTTCTTTCAGCACACAGCCCCATTCGCGGTAACCTTCCAATGCGGATTGCAGGTAAATCAGTCCTGTTTTTGCCTGTCCTTTGTCCGTCCAGTACCGCCCGCACAGTTCGTTGGCCAAGGCAGCTTCATGCGGATGACCGTTTTCAAGCGCAGCCAGGATCGACTGGTCGTAACGTGCGATCGCCTCCATGCTCTTTCCCCGCACGGCCAGTATTTCGGCATCCAGCAACAGGTAGCGGTGCTCAAAATTAACCGGTACCAGCCTGGCAAGGCGCCGAAGTTTGCGGCGGTGTACGTCGGCCACACGCATTTGCCCGGTCCGGCGACTGGTCCCGCGGTATAATGCCACATTGGCCAAACCCAAAAAGAAGCTGTGAAGCGGCTCGAAAAGCGATGCGCGTGCGGCATCGATAAAGGGCACCGCATGCACGGCATGTTCCGTCGCACGCAGCATATCGCCCGACAAATACGCCAGGATCATTTTGTAAACGAAACTGGCAAACATTCTCGAACGGTCGTTCTGGCCCAGGATAGCCGAGAAATCAGGCTTTTCATCAAAATACGCTCCGGTAAGCCGCACAGGATCGTCGTTTTCACCCAGGAGGTTGGCCACGGTCTGGATCAGCGGCTCATTGAAGTGCGTCATGGGCTCCCGTGAAAGTGCCCGCGGTGGTTCGTTAAACCGCAGCATTTCGTGCTTGCACCACCGCAGGTTTTTGCCCGACAGCAGCAAATGGAACGCATACGAGCTCGATGCATAAGTGCAGTATTCGAGGTCGCCCATTTCAATGCCTTTTTCGTAAGACCTGCGAAGCGGTTCCAGGGAATTATTAATGTGCTCGCCCCAGGGCCTGTTCACAATGTTGTACACGAGCAAAGTGCGCTCACGGGCCACCCCGCCCGTGTGTTCGGCCAGCGACAGGGCCAGGTTCCCGAACCCATAGCAAGCCCCCGGATTGCCCTCGATCGCATTCACGATCGCGCCGTAGGTGGTGAACGTAATCGCCGACTCGGCAGCCACCCCGTATCGAAGCGACAATTCCATCATTTTGATCACCATCAGTGGGTACAGCGCCGGCTGGCGGGCAAACACAATGGCCGTGATATTTTGCAAAACGCGCATGGCAGCAAGCGTCCGGGCGTCGGTCATGGCCGGCAGCTCTGCGAGCGAGGCAATATTTCTCCCACGCAGCAACCATTTCGATTTCAGGTAGGCGGCGATAATGTGCCGGTTGCCGGGCTCGCGTGGGAATGTGATTTTCAGTTCCCGGAGCACATCGAGCGATAGCGCTACGGCGCGCTCATGCTGTCGGCTGAGAATGAGTCCACGGATCTGCACGTCCCGTATCTCGACCTTATCTTCCCATTTCTCAACCCGGGCCAGCGCCAGGCCGGCTATTCCGAGGCTTGCCTCCGGATGACCGGCCAAATATGCTGCTTCCGCGCATTGAACATGCAATGAAAACGCCAGCGGGTGATCCCGGTGCCAATCTTCCGGAACAAGCATTTCCCTGCCTTTGGTGAAATAAGCAAATGCGACTGAATAGGCCGATGATGCCTTGGCCTTCTGACCGGCTTCCAGATTGAGCCTGGCAACGCTGCACCTCTCCGCTTCGCCGGTAAAAGCACGGCAGTAATTGAAATGATTGACAATTTCAAAAAGCTGCGCGTCGCGCTCGGCTGATGAAAGTCTTTCCAGTAAAAAATAGCCGATATGAAGATGTATTTCAACCTGTTGTGCCTCCGACAGCAGATCATAGGCCGCCTGCTGCACCTGATCGTGTACGAAAATGTATTTGCTTTGAATCAGATAGTGCTCCTGCGGCTGACGGCTTGCGGTAATGCGGAGCAGGTTTTCGGCCAGCGCTTCTTGCAGGTCTTCGCCTGTTTCCTGCGGCGTCTTGTCGAGCAGCGCCGAAAGCACCGTTAGGTCAAACTCCGTTCCGATGCACGAGGCCGTCATCACTGCATGGCGGGCGTGAGCTGTAAGGTGGTTGATTTTGGCAGCCAGCAGCTGCTGCGACGACCCTGACCTGGCGTTGCCGTTCAAAGCCGCGATATCCCACTCCCAGCGCCGCCTGCCGGGATCGTAATGGATCAGCCCCTGCTGGCAGAAATCGGCGATGGTTTCGCGAACAAAATATGGATTGCCCAGCGTGCCGGCCAGGATGATCTCGGCGACCGGCAATGCGGCCTGCCCGGGGCATGAAAAAGTGTCGGCTACCAGTGCGGCAATGTCTTCCCGTTGGAGCGGTGCAATCGTAATCTGCGTTAATGCCGATTGCCTGCCGTCCAGGTCGTGAATGGCCGCGCGCAGGGGATGCGAAGCGGATACTTCATTGTCGCGGTAGGTACCGATGATCAGCAGGTTGCTCCCTTCTACCGAATGGGTGATGCGGCTCAAAAAGCGCAGACTGGACAGGTCCGCCCAGTGCAGGTCGTCGAGGAAGATCACCAGCGGGTGTTCCTTTTTGGTAAATACATTGATAAACCGGGTAAAAACATTCACGAACCGGTTTTGCGCTTCCAGCGGCGGCAACCGTTCTACGGCTGGCTGACGTCCGATGATCTGCTGCATTTCAGGAATGACATCGATTACGATCTGCCCCAAAGTGCCTACGGCATCCAGGATGGCCGTTTTCCAGTGACCAGCATCCATTCCGGAGATCTTGCCCACCAATTGTTTCAGTGATTTGATGACGCCTTCAAAAGGAATATTCTGGACATACTGGTCAAACTTGCCGGAAACAAACAGCGCCCCCGCACGTTCCAGCTGGTTTTCCAATGCCGCTACAAGCGACGACTTGCCTATCCCCGACTGGCCCGAAATCAAAGCCAGTTCGTTGCGCTCGCCAATGCGCCCGTAAGCCGCCAGCAGCGCAGCCAGCTCATTTTCCCGGCCATACAGCTGGCCGGGTAGCCGCAGCACGCCGGGCTGGTCGTACCTGCCGGAAACGAAGCCCTCTGCTCCGCTTCCGGCGACATTCGCGCAGTAAGCAAGATCTTCCAGCAGTCCGCGGGTGGTCTGGTAGCGGTCGCCGGGCTTCTTGGCGAGGAGTTTCAGCGTAATAATACCCGGAAGCTCGGGGGCATCCGCCGGCCACAGAGGCGCTCGTGCGATATGCGCATGTACAAGTTCGTTGGGATCGGTGCTGTTGAACGGCAATTTGCCGGTAAATAACCGGTAGAGCATCACACCCAGGTGGTAGTACTCCGAGCGATAATCCACTGGTACGTCGGTAAGGCCGCTTTGCTCGGGCGAGATATAATGCAGGCCGATGGCTCCCCGGCCGTGAGCACTTTCGCCGGAAGTCCCTCGATATGCACAGGCAAGGTCAGCGAGCCTCACTTCCAGCGTGCCGGGGTTGATCAGGAAATGGGCCGGACGCAGGTCGGGGTGCGTGATGCCCAGGTAATGCAGCTCCTCCACCGTGCGGACGAGCCCGGAGGCGATGGCCGCTGCGGCAGGCAGGTCAATGGCATGGTTGTCGAGGTATTGCGGCAAATGAATGCCGGTAAAATTTTCCAGCTCGGTAATCTGGTGGCTTTCGGTGCGGATGAAGCGGACATGGTTGAGCACGCGCCCGAATACATCGTTCCACGGCAAAACCATGCCGGTATCGGCGTCGCTGCCGGCCGCCTGCGGCGACACTTTCAGGATCACCTCGCGGCCGGTGCTTTCCTTCACGGCGCGGCAAAGCAAGGTATCACCCTCTTTGTAAATCTGCTGGGTGAGCTGGTAATCGGGAATTTGAATCGTTTCGAGACCCATAACATCTAAAATGTTCTTTTTTAAAGCCCTACAAAGGTAGCTTTACGGTTTTCCCGTCAAATTACATGTGCCCGATTTTTATAATTTTTTATACTTTTTTAGGATCGCTTACCATTTGGCACCTCTTGCGGGATATACCTTTGCTGACGTCAATCACAAACCAAAACAAAGGGGATCAATGAGAAAGATAGCAATCATGGGTGCCGGCCAATCGGGGTTGCACCTGGGCATCAGACTGGTCAGAAGCGGTTACCAGATTACCATCATTTCGGAGCGTTCGGCAGAGGAGATTTTCAATGGCCCGCCTACCGGTGCCACCTACCTGTTCAACGATTCGCTGCAACTCGAAAAGGAGCTGGGACTGGACTTGTGGCGCGATACGGCATTCCATTCCACGGGCTTTCACATCAATTTCGGGACACCTGCCGGCGACTATGCATTCGGCATCAAATCGCGGACGAGCAAACCCGGCGCAAGTATCGACCAGCGGCTGAAATTTTATCAATGGATCAAATTGTTCGAAAGGCTGGGCGGCAGGTTCATCGTCAGCGACACCACGCCATCCGACCTGCTCGCATGCACAGGGCAGTTCGACCTGGTAATCGTATCCTCAGGCAAGGGGCCGCTGGCGAGGCTTTTCACCCGGGACGACGAACGGTCGACGCACCTTGCCCCGGCGCGGAAGCTGGTACAGATCCATATCAATGATTTTGAACACACCGAAAAAACACGCTTCCATTCCATCACGCTCGATGCCGTCATGAGCGCCGGCGAAATCATCACCGCGCCATTTTACCAGAAAGACGACATTCAATGCGCATTTCTGCTGGTAGAAAGCGTTCCGGGCGGTCCGATGGACGTGTTCGACGAGGCAGATTCGGCCGTGCAGATTCTCAGCAAAGCGCAGGAAATGATGCAAATGTTGCTCCCGTGGCGCTACCCTGCATTCGAAAATGCCGCGGTGGTGGGCAATAATGCATTTTTGAAAGGGTCATTCACCCCGGTGGTGCGCAAGCCGGTGGTACAGCTCAATTCGACAGCGGCCGTGCTTGGCCTTGGCGATACAGTGATCCTGAACGACCCGATCGTGGGCCAGGGCGGGAACAATGCATCCAAAATGGCAAACGTATATGCACAGGCGATCATCGACCGTGGCGATGCACCTTTCGATGTGGCGTGGATGAACCGCACATTCGACGCATTCTGGCAATATTCACAGTATGTCAACCGGTTTTGCGACATCTTTCTCGCGCCGCCTGCGCCGCACATGGTCAACATCCTGCAAGCCGCTTCCCGCCACCCGGAAGTAGCCTCCGACTTCGTCAACGGCTTCAACCATCCGCCAAGCCTGTTCCCATGGATCGACAATGCCGAGGCTGCCCGCGCCTATCTGAACAGTAAAACAATGGTCCCGGCCTCGGCGCTGCTGTGATCTTTTGAAGCTCTCAACACCCTGTATTTCCATTTTTCTATATCCATATCCATAGTATCCATGAAAACCAATTTGTTAAAAATTGTCGGCACCGGTATGGTGTCTGGCCTGATGCTCTTTTCCTCGGCCTGCCGCAATGAGGACGCACTGCTCAACGACTCCCCTGTGCCGGAGGCGGTGCGGTCGGCCAAGCTGGGGGTCCCTACCAAATTCGACCAGGTAAAATTTGCACAGCTCATCGAAGGCTACCTCGAACCGAAGGTTGCCGGGTTCGGTTACGCATTGTACAACGACGGCGTGGAGTACTTCCGAACCAATGGGGGCGACGGCTGGGCCAGGAAGCCTTTCGACGTGCCGCTTCAAAGCCACAGCGCCATTGTACGGCAGGAAACGATGCAGGTGACCCAGTATGTGACGGCAGTGGCGGTGATTAAGGCCCTGGAAAAATACGATGTACCGCTGTCGGCAAAGGTGTACCAGTTCCTGCCGCCGCACTGGAAGCCGAGCACGCAGTTCAAGCAGCTCTCTTTCGAACGGCTCCTTGCCCATAAAACAGGATTGATCAGCCACAATAAAGGACTTCTTTCACTTCGCCAAACGGTGGAGGGGCCTTTGCAGGAACCGGAGTTTTCGCAGCTCACCCGCGACGACAACCATGTCAACTACGACCTGCTGGCATTGGCACTTCCCTACGTGGTGGCCAAAAAGCTTGCCCAACAGGGTAATGCCACGATGCTCAACCACATGAACAGCCAGCCATCGGATTGGGAGCTTTTCAAAATCACCGCGATGCATTTCCGTGAATTCGTCCGCTTCAATGTCTTCATCCCCGCAGGACTGGCGCACCCTTACCTGATAGCCTGGAAAGCTTGGGAGTCCAACGGCGACATCGATGCCGACAAAGGCACGAAGGGTTACCCGTCGCGGATCGGCGACGAGCCGGGGATTGCCAAAGCCGACAACAACATGAACCCGGGTGCGACGGGCCTGTACATCAGCGCGGCGCAGTTTGCAAAAATTCAGTCGGCTGTGGCCCAATTTAAGATTATCAGCCTGGATGGCACCACCGCGATGAAGCAAAACCTGCTTGGCTACGACGGCAAACTCACCGGCACCAAAGGCAATTATTACTGGAAAAAAGGCGAGGGTAACCATTGCGAAACGATGATTTACAATTTCGGAAAAGTACAGCTCGCTGTGTTTACCAATTCAACGCAAAGCGAAATTAGTGCACCGCAGGTACTGGCCAATTTCTACGAACAATCGTGGATCCCGCTTTAAGCAATTCATTTTAAATAACACAAAACTGAATTTTGTCATGAAAATTTCCATCAAATCCATTCTGAATAATATTGCATTCATCGCTTGCATTGCTTCCCTGGGTGCCTGCGAATCGAATAAAGACGACGCAAACCCCACGCCGGCGCCCAACGTTACCGAAATCAAAGGCAGCGGTGATATCAACCCCCAGGTTGCCGCCTTTCGCACGCTGCTCGGCGATCCGCTCAACACGACCGTTAATGCAACCGGGCGCAGGGAAATCAACTGGGACGCCGTGCCCGACAACCAGACGAACACGGATGCATTTCCGGGCGACTTTTTCAATAGCACCGATCCCGCAGTGGCGGTAGGCCGCAAGCGCGGTGTCGTGTTCACCACCCCCGGCAAGGGTTTCCGGGTGAGCGACAAGGATTTTGGCGATGTGGTATCGGCCAGTGGCGAGCAGTTCAGATCGTTCAGCGTCGCGCGCACGTTTGCTGCGATCGGGAGCAACAAAATGGACATCAGTTTCCGTATTCCCGGCACTTCCAATGCCGCATTCGTAAGGGGGTTTGGCGCGGTATTCTCGGACGTCGACCGCGCGAATGTATCCAGCATCGAGTACTTCGAAGGCGACAAGAGCCTGGGCAAATTCAACGTCCCGCCCCGCACGGACGGCAACAGCTTCTCGTTTCTCGGTGTGTTTTTTCCCGACAACCGTGTTACCAGGGTAACAATCACTACCGGTTCTGCTGGAATTTCAGGTCAGTACAGCTACAACGGCAACAACGATCTGGTGATCATGGATGACTTCTTTTACAGTGAACCTGCCGCCGCGCAGTAGCAGCAAGCGCAAACTCGAATGTAGTTATGGCGTCAAAAAGCCCGTTCAGAGACCTGGACGGGCTTTTGTTCTGCTGACATCATCAGGTCAAGAGCAAAGCATGCCGTCGGAGTGGTTTCGCAGGCTTTTACTTGACGACCCAGCCATAAGCGTGACTTCCAAGTCAGAGAAGCCGCTCGCTGAAATCTTAACTTGCCTTCAAGTTTCTCTGGAAGGTCCTAATGCTTTAATCCCGACGCTGTACGGTACAGAAATACCACCGGATTAATTTGGGCGTGACGGCTATAACCTAAGGTTATACTTGATCAAGTTTAGCAATTTTTCTATCGCAATATTGCGATTTAACTTTTTCTTATTAAGTTTGCCGCATGGGTGTTACAAAGACAGAAATATTTACTGAGCAGCAGAACCGCATTGCGGATCTAGCAAAAGCATTTGCGCACCCGGCACGGGTAGCGATTTTGCAACTACTGATTGCGCGTAAAGCATGCGTTTGCGGTGACTTGGTGGATGAACTGGAACTTGCTCAGGCGACGGTTTCTCAGCATTTGAAGGAGCTAAAACGTATCGGCATTATCCAGGGAGAAATTAACCCGCCCCGTGTCTGCTACTGCATTAAACCCCCGGTGTGGGAAGAAGCCCGGCAAGCATTCGGCTCAATCCTGGAATCCTTTGAGGGAGTGACCTGCTGTAACTAAGAGGGTATTTTTTTGAGCAAATCAATCGTAATATTACATTATAACAATGGTAGCTATGATCAATCAGTTGAATCTAATGACCTGGCAGGCTTTCAAAAGCAAGCTTGAAGAAAATCCTGACCTGCACCTGCAATTCCAGTACGAGGCGGGCAAGTTTGTTGACCGATCATTTCACATCACCGAAATCAAACAGGCACCGATTGTTTCGGTAGATTGTGGCGGTGTAATGAATAGCTGGACGGAAGTGATCGTGCAGCTGTGGGAGCCTCCGGTAAGTGAAACCGAGCGCTCGATGCAGGTCAGCAAAGCACTTAAAATTGTGAACCTGGTCGAAAAATCGTTACCGCTTAACCCGAATGCGGTTGTGAAGATCGAGTTTGGCAATTCAAAATTCGATACACGCCAAATGTACCCAGGTGAGCTTTTTCCCGAAGGTGATAGCTTCATTGTTAATCTAGTTCCGGATTTCACGCAGTGCAAAGCACTAACACGTGATCAATCATGCGGGACGGGTCCTGCTGCCGCGTCCTGCTGTGCCCCGGCTCCTGAAAAAGAAGAATTGGAAGTTGCCGGTGCTGATGGCGCTGCATGCAAACCAGGTTCCGGCTGTTGCTAATTATCAATCAATTACCAGTATGAAACGAATTTTAGTATTATGTACGGGCAATTCAGCCCGCAGCCAATTGGCGCAAGGGTATTTACAGCATTTTGCAGGCGACCGCGCAGAAGTGTATAGCGCCGGTGTAGATCCCAAGGGCGTAAACCCGGTGGCCATCCAGGTCATGGCGGAAGATGGTCTTGATATCTCGCATCACACGTCGAACCATGCCGACGAATATACCGGCATCGCTTTCGATTATGTGATCACGGTTTGCGATAATGCACGGGAGCAGTGCCCTTATTTTCCGTCTGCCGGTGAACTGATCCACCATAGCTTTTCCGATCCAGGCCATACGCCAGGTGAAGACCTGGTAACCTCATTCCGCAGGGTTCGGGATGAAATCAAAGAGTACAGCCGCGAATTTATCCATCAAAAACTGCCTGCATAATGGCTTTCACCATTCGCCCCCTTACAGAAGCTGACTGGTCACAGGTAAAACAGATTTACCAGCTGGGCATTGATACCGGTGATGCGACATACGAAACCGAGGCACCGGAAGTCGATGTGCTGAAAGCAAAGTTTTTGGCTGAACCGCAACTTGTGGTCGAAGAAAACGGCCAGGTTATTGGATGGGCATTCCTATCTGCTGTTTCCAGCCGATGCGTGTATGGCGGCGTGGCTGAAACAAGCATATATATCCATCCAGAATTTCACGGGCGCGGTGTCGGCCGGGCGCTTTTATCAGACCTGGTGCCGTTAAGCGAAAAACTCGGATTCTGGACGTTGCAAGCGCAGATATTCCCGGAAAACAAAGCGAGCATTGCACTTCACGAGCGGTATGGTTTCCGGAAAGTCGGCTACCGTGAAAAGCTTGGAAAACGGAATGGGATCTGGCGTGATGTAATACTGCTGGAACGTCGCAGCTCAGTAGTTGGCAATGATTAATCACAAACAGCCTATGAAGGAAAAGCGGCTTTCATTTCTTGACCGTTATTTGACGGTCTGGATCTTCCTTGCCATGCTTTTGGGTGTGTCCATCGGGTATTTTTTTCCAGGCACACCCGATTTTATCAATCAGTTTAATTCAGGCTCGACCAATGTGCCGCTGGCCATCGGACTGATCCTGATGATGTACCCGCCACTTGCCAAAGTACGTTATTCGGAGCTTTCACAAATATTCCGGAATACCCGTATTCTTGGCCTGTCACTGCTGCAAAACTGGATCGTGGGGCCGCTGCTGATGTTCGGCCTGGCAGTAGCATTCCTACCAGATAAACCGGAATACATGACGGGATTGATCATGGTCGGTATCGCACGTTGCATTGCAATGGTGATCGTCTGGAATGACCTTGCAGGCGGCGACCGGGTATATGCAGCCGGGCTGGTAGCATTCAACAGCATTTTTCAGGTGCTGTTTTATTCAGTATATGCCTATGTGTTCGTGACGCTGCTGCCGCCATTGTTTGGGCTGAAAGGGTTCGAGGTCAATATTACTATTGGAGAAGTAGCGCAAAGCGTCTTTATCTATCTCGGCATTCCGTTCCTGGTCGGGATCATTTCGCGGGAAATATTGACCAGGTTGTTTAGTCAGCATTGGTATAAAAAGAAATTCCTACCGGCTGTCAGCCCCATTACCCTGATCGCATTGCTGTTTACAATAGTGGTGATGTTCAGCCTGAAAGGAAATCTGATCGTAAGTATCCCGCTGGACGTTCTGCGCATAGCCACTCCCCTATCGATCTACTTTGTCATCATGTTCTTTTCTGCCTTTTATCTCTCAAAACGAGCAGGCGCGGATTACTCAAAATCCACCTCACTGGCATTCACGGCCGCAGGCAATAATTTCGAATTGGGCATTGCGGTTGCCATTGCTGTGTTCGGTATTGATTCCGGAGCTGCATTTGCGGCGGTGATCGGGCCGCTGATCGAAGTGCCGGTGTTAATCCTGATGGTCAATTTCGCTAAACGGAAAAGACAATCATTTCTTCAGTGAGTATAAGAGTATTCCAGCAATATCTTATCATAACAAACCGCCCAAAGCTGTAAATGGTATTCCAACGACAATTGCGGTACAGAAAAACCACCGTATAATCGAACCGTCAAAAGCCGGAATCTACTTTCTTGCTGAAATCATGTCGCCAAAACTCAACTTCCATAGCTCTAATTTCAACCAACTGCCGCCATAGCCTCGCAGAGGCTGGACAATCTACTTACTTAATGAAAAGTTGCCACTACGCGATAGGCGAACAACCGGTGATACTGATTTAGGAGTTAAGAAAGATACTGTATATAGCCAAGACCAATGGTCTGATTATCAAATTTATTACCTTTGTGCTAATTGCAGCCAGTGAATGCGAATTGGTGAGTGATTAGGTGAGTAGCAAAACTTGTAGGCGATAAATTCTTGATAAGCAATTTGTTACAGAAGCAGGTATGATCCCAGCGGGATCACTTGAAGCGCCTCAAAAGGCGCTTTTTTGTTTTAAATTATTCTGAAAATCAGCTTGTTTCAAAATTTTGGAGTCATTCCTGATCAAAGTAACCTATCCGATTCGGTTACCGTTTCGGTTACCTATCTGATTTTCTAAATTAGGTAACCGAATTTCCGAAAATAGCTTGTGTGATGTGGTTTTGAGGAAATCGATGCGTCGCCTGCGGGAAGTCCCCACAGGGAACATTAGATCACTTAAAAGTGTGGAAGGATGAAAAGCAATCAGAAACTTTCGATCCTCTTCTGGCTATTCAAAGCCAAAGCAATCAAAGACGGCAAAGCGCCGATTTATATCCGGATTACCATCGATGGGCTGGACGACGAAATCTCTCTTGGCAAGAAGGTACACCCCCATGACTGGTGTAACCAAACCAAAAAAGGTAAACTGCCTCAGGCATGGAGGCCAAACTGATCAACATTGCCATCGATCTGGCGCGAACCTCACTAACTTCCCAATTCATGGTGCTGCAATCGCAGTTTGAATGCATCACGCCTACGATGCTCAAAAACGTCTACAAAGGCAAACCGGTCGAAGACAAAGACGATGGTACCAAGCAAGTATTGAAGAAGCAGCAGACCCTGCTTCAAGCATTCGACGAGCACATCGAGAAATTTGAACTGATGGTCCAGCGTGGGATGCGTTCAGACAACACATTGCGGCATTGGCGAAAGCTTAAAAGGCATATCAGTGCTTTCATAAAGTTTCAGTACAAAACATCGGATCTGAATTTTTCAGAGTTGTCTGGGCTATTTGCCGAAGAGCTTTACGAATACCTGACGCTTCACAAGTCCAAGCCGCTAGCGGAGGTATCTGCCCGCAAGGATGTGAAATGGACGCGGCAGATAGTAAAAATCGGCGTCAGGAAGGACTTCATAACACGCAACCCGATGGAGGGTTTTAAATGCTCCGGCGGCGATGTTGAAGTGATTCCGTTGGAATTTGAACAGGTGGAGCGAATTCATCGAAAGAAGTTGCATGTTGAAAGATTGGCCGAGGTGCGAGATGCCTTCATTTTCCAATGCTTCACTGGCTTTGCCTACCAGGACATTTATGGACTTACAAGGGATAGCATTACGCTTGTCGGTACGAAGAGGGAAAGGTGGCTGGTTCGGAAACGAGGAAAAACACAGGTAGGTGAAATGGTACCCATATTACCGATTGTGGAAGAATTGATTGAAAAATACAAGGATCATCCATATTGCCTAGCCCACGATAAATTGATCCCAGTGAACAGCAATTTCAGGTACAACACCTACTTGAAAGAGCTGGCAGATCTCTGCGATATCCGTGACATCACCGGAAACATTAAAAGGCTAGATACACACGATGCCAGACATTTCTTTGCGGATATGATGCTAAATAATGGCGTTCCCCTGGAGGATGTCAGCAAAATGCTTGGTCATAGGAACATCAGAACTACGATGCGCTATTGTCGCGTAAGGAAATCGCGAATCAGCGAAAATGTAGGACTGGTAAGAGATCGGTTGTTTACTAAAACCGGAAAACTCCGACAAGCCTCCTAAACACCTCTAAGATTAGCGGACTTCGCACCGGCAAAAGCCTGTTAGCATCTAGCCCCTGTAAAGTGGAGCCCCAGCAGGATTATTTAAAGCGCCTAAAAGGGCGCTTTTTTGTTTAAAAAGTCACTTTTTCATTGTTTTCGAAGATGGGCATATCAATCTGATTCAATCCAGATCAAAGCATTCGGAAACCTATTCGGTAGCCTGCTTTGGTTACTAAATTAGGTTACCGAATGGACATGTTTGGCAGAGGCAATTTGACCAAGGTTTCTCAAACATCAATGTTTTTCTAATCTTAAACTGTTAGGATGATGAATTTCTAACAGAACCTGACTGTACTCTTGTTCCTGTACAGACAAAAGCGAAAGCAGACGGCAAAGCTCCTATTTATGCTAGAATCAAAGTCGACGGTAAGTACACCGAAATTTCAACAGGCAAGAAAGTAAACCCTGCATCCTGGGACTTGGACATTGATCAGCTAAGAAATGAAAGCAAAATTGGCCAATCAGAAACTGGCTGGAAAATACGGTTCGCTGACCACCCCATTCCGCGGCAGATTGACCATCAGCCAGAATTCACGGACCTTCGGGTAATTCGCCGATTGCGGATTATCCGCGGAGTTTTCATTATTGGGTGACAAAGAAAGCAGGGCGGTGCCCGCTTTGGGATAAAGCTTAGTGGTTTTTAGAGCGAAAATCTAGGTTATGGAATGCAAAGATCCGTAGCACATTGTTGCTATTGAAACGGTTGCCAGCCGGCAGCTGCTGGAACTGGTTCATGTAGCCAACCTGAACATTTAGCCCTTTAGTAAACTGGTAACCCAGTCCAAAGAACAACCGGTTTTGGTCGAAAACATTGTAAGTAATTTCCTTTCCAGCATTGATGTGAATCTCGTCGTTAAAGGCAAAGAACAGCGTATTGGGTTCAATAAAATCACGGTTCAATGGCACCATCAAATTCAAAAGGTAACGGAAGCGGAAGTTAAAGTTGTACCCATATTGGAGCTGGTCGTTAGCGATTTTTCTGTTAAAGCGTTCTTCCACTCTTATCCACTGTTGGGTTTGCAAGCGTTTTTGCCTGCTCGTCCACAGTACTTGTTGCCAAAGCCTGTTTTCAGGCCGGACCGTGTTTAACCCTGCTGCTGGGTGGCTTCTGGCGTAAGCATAGCCTAGGGTAAAGCGAAGATGGTCATTGGCGTAATAGGTTATCCCTGGGCGGATAATCTGGGTCGCCCACCGGTCCAGAAAATCCGTGCGCCTGGCGTGAAGGTCGAGCCATATTCCCCATTTGTCGGTAAGCCTTGTTTGGTTGAAATACCCTAGCCAAACGCCGCTGTGTTTGTTAACCTGCTTCTGTGCCGTTGCAGGGATAGAAAAAAATATAATGAGTATTAGTAAATATCTTCTGGTCATAAGAAATGAGCTGTTATGAATAAGCTTTAAGGCAATAGCCGATGATGGCTGCTGCCAGGATAATGTAAGGCTCTTGTAATTTCTTGATATAAATTAACCCTAGGATCGATGCTAATGCAATCAGGGCAGATGTAATGTCTACTATCGAGCGGGTAGCGATGACAAATACCGAGCCAACCAACGCACCTACAACGGCCGCGGTAATGCCATCCACGAATGCTTTGATACTTTCATTCTTTGATATTTTCTTGAAATAAGGTGCAGGAAGTACTGTGAAAACGAAGCATGGTAAGAATACACCGAGCGCTGCTACGCTCGCACCTGCGAAGCCGGACACTAGGAAGCCAATAAAACCGACTGTGATGACCACAGGCCCGGGTGTGATCATGGCCACAGCAACTGAATCCAGAAACTGCTGCTCGTTGAGCCAACCCATTTCTCCGACAACACCGGCCTGTAAGAACGGAATAATGGCCAGCCCACTGCCGAAAACAAACGCACCGGCCTCTGTGAAAAATACCCCGAGCTGCCAGAGCTTACCCGCGTCAAAATCCCAGAAACCTGTTGCAGCCACTAAAACCACAGACAGTGAAGCCGTGGGCTTTTTAATCCATCGGGGCGGCGCTTTGATGATCATGTAAACAAGCCCGAGGATAATGAATAACCATACTTCTTCCCGCTGGGTTATAGCAGTCACAACGGCCATGACAATGAAGAATAGCCATAAGAGCCACCGACTTTTAATGGCTTGTGTTTCCAGTTTGCTGACTGACTTAATGGTGAGCTTGTAACAGCTCAGCGTGATAATACCGATTACAGCCGAGCCGACGCCGTAAAAGACAGACTGCATCCATACCAGTCCACCATACAGCTTATACGCCATTCCCAACAGAACAACCATTATAAAGGAAGGAAGTACAAATGCCAGACCGGTAAGCGCAGCTCCCCAAACCCCATAATGCACATAACCCAGATAAATACCCAGCTGTGCGGCAAGCGGGCCTGGGGCAAGTTGCGCCAGCGCCAACCCCTCGCGATATTCGTCCTCGGAAATCCATTTGCGGTCTTCCACCAGGTCGCGGTGCATATAGCCAATCAATGCGACCGGCCCACCAAAGCCAAGTGTACCAAGTCTGAGAAAATACTTTGTCAGCTCCATCAAGCTGTACCGTGCTGTTTTAGGGGGTGTCAAGGTTTCCATATATGCTTTTCGTTTTGCGCACACTATCCATTTCATTGTCAGTGGTTGGAATGCGAGCCATGAGGCACCGACCCATGTTCTTCTCGAAATCAGTGTTTCGTTTTCCATTCTTGAAATAATGTGGTTGACAATGCAATACTATCAAACCCATTACCTAAAAAATAGAACAGAAATAACCTGTTTGTACGGAGTTTACTTTTCAGCCAAAAATTTCCGAAAAGCGGCCGGATTTTGCCCGGTGCATCCCGCACGATGTGCCTACAATCAATTCATCAATTGAACGAAGCCCTGAATTCCAAAGGAGATTGTGAGGTTTTTGTTTTGAAAAGCTTACTAAATGACTGCGAATGTTCAAAGCCAAGTTCGTAAGCAATCTCGCTGATGGAAAGACTGGTTGTAGACAGCTTCTCCTTCGCCTTATCAATCAGTTTCTCATGAATGTGCTGCTGGGTGGATTGGCCTGTTAGTTGTTTTAAGAGGCTGCCCAGATATTTAACAGATATATTTAGCTCACTGGCCACATACTGGACGGTTGGCAGCCCTTCTGACAATAAATCTTCATTGTTAAAGTAATCAGCCAGCACCTCTTCCACACGGTTTAAAATTTTGCTATTCGTAATCTTCCGGGTGATGAACTGGCGTTCGTAAAACCGCTGGGCGTAGGTGAATAATACTTCCAGCTGTGCCACGATTACGTCCTGACTAAACTTGTCAATATTGGAACTGTACTCATTTCGGATATTGTCAACAATGGCATTGATGACGGGCTCTTCCTTGTCGGAAAGGAACAATGCTTCATTTGTTGAATATCCAAAGTATTCATACTGCTTGATCTTTTTTGCAAGCGATGTATTCCATAGAAAGTCGGGATGGATAAACAGCATCCAGCCACGCAGTTTATGCGGCATACCATTCTCTTCGCCCCGGAGTATTTGACCCGGAGCCAGAAAAGCCATCACACCTTCGTCAAAATCATATTTCTGCTGCCCGTAGAAAAGTTTATCGCAGCCGCGTTTCATCGAGACTACATAAAAATCAAATATGACCGAAGTAATGTCCGTATGATTGGCCAGACCTTCCAGATTTAAAATACTGATCAGCGGGTGATGCGGTTTTGCGATTCCAGCAATACGGTGCAGCTCCGAAATGGACCGTAATCTGTATGGTTCGGAATTTTTCATCAGGGCATTATTAGATTTTTAAAGCTTATTTAATGTTGAGCCAAAGTTCTTCCACGTTAAAACTGATCAGCGACACTTCCGTTTGAGCAGGCATTTCAACGGCTGTTGTGCTTCCGTCTCTGATAATCCGGGTGTGTTTGATCAATTCCTCAAGACTTTTCTTGTCTTCTTTTGTCCATTTACCCTCGCCAAAATCTAACACTTTTTTCTTCTCTACCCGCAACCCGTTTATTGAGTCTTTGAAATCAACAGGGTGTGCACTTTGGTAGGAGCTGTCGACCAACAAACTGAGCGGGCTGTCTGTTTTGTTGCTGATGTAGACCGTTTTGGGAGGATTGCAGGATAAGATCATTATCGAGACAATTAAGATAGAACTTATAAGTTTCATGGTGTTCTTTTTATTAAAATTCAACTTTGGCTAACGCTTTGGATATCTCCCATAATTCTAAAGAGTCATCTGCATTCTCTGCTTGTGCTGGTATTTTCGAGATAGCTGGAAATCCCCGGGTCTCCATCAATCTGTCTGGTCCGTAATATGCGCCTCCCCTGGCCTGCGGAGATGTAGCCGCATACAATGTTGGCAAGGCTCCCTGTGCGGATGGCTGGAACAAAAATGGAAGAAAAGTCCGCGCCATTCCTGCGGCACTCCAGCGCCCAGCGCCTGTAATCAGCAGATTGGTTCGGGAAACACCCGGATGAGCGGCGATGCTTGTAACGCCCCAACCATGCTTTTCGCTTTGCCGTTGAAGCTCTAAGGCAAACATTAGGTTCGCCAATTTGGACTGACTGTATGCTTTCCCGGGCGCATACGCAGATTTCGATTGAAGGTCGTCAAAATTGATTGTTCCCTCCCGATTTGCTATACTCGAAACGGTCACTACGCGCCCTTCCCGCGATTTGCGTAGTAATGGGAGAAGTTGTGCGGTCAATGCAAAGTGACCAATGTGGTTTGTGCCGAATTGTAACTCAAAGCCATCGGCAGTTTCAAGCCGCTTTGGCGGCGTCATAACGCCAGCATTGTTAATAAGAAGATCAATCGCTTGCCCTTTTGAAATCATTCTCGAAGCAAATGATTTGATTGATGAAAGATCCGCCAGGTCTATTTGCTCGAAACTCACTTTTGCTAGGGGGTTAACCTGTTTAATCCTGGCGGTAGATTCCGTGCCTTTCCTAGGATTGCGTCCCATTAATGTGACATTCCACCCTGCTGACGCAAGTGCCAGTGCGTCTTCAAATCCGATGCCTTCCGTGCTGCCTGTAATGATAGCTAAACCACTATTTGTGCGTGGAATGTCAGCTGTCGTCCAATTTTTCATTTGCGTCTGTTTCTAATGTTTTTTGTTAATACAAAAGTGGGTAACATTAAAAAAACAGATGTAGCCAAAAGTCGTATTGTTGTAGTGGAAAGTCATGTATGAGAAAACGCCACATTCTCGGGATAGTAATTGACATATGGCGAACTCGTAGGCTACCAGTGTTTTGACGGGCACGAACATCATAATATAACATTGCACGAACTCGTGCAATCCGTTAAGTTCACAGGATCGATTGTTGTAGTAGGTGTTTTTGTTGCAGCAGACCCAAAAATTGGTTCTTGATCAATATTCTGGCTCAAACTGCCAGATATCTGCCCGTTTTACTTGCTGGTTCAGCGGCAACAGCTGCCGCGGTACCACAAACGACGATTTTTCCGCCCTCATCCCCGGCACCCGGCCCGACGTCGATCACCCAATCGCTGTTTGCGACAACGTGCATGTCGTGTTCAATGACGATGACGGTATTGCCCTGATCGACCAGCTTATTGAGCTGGACCAGTAAATTGTCCACATCGGATGGATGCAATCCTGTTGTCGGCTCGTCCAGAATGTATAATGTATTGCCATGCTGGGCCCGTTGCAGCTCGGTGGCCAGCTTGATGCGCTGTGCCTCGCCGCCCGAAAGCTCGGTAGCCGGTTGCCCCAGACGCAAATATCCCAAACCAACCTGACGGACCACATCCAGCGCCCGGCTGATTGGGGGTTCGGACGCAAAAAACTCAAATGCCTCATCCACAGTCATCGCAAGTACCTCGGCAATGTTTTTGTCATGGTAGGTAACTTCCAGCGTCTTCTCATTGTGGCGACTTCCGTGGCATACCGGGCAGGGCGTGTACACACTGGGAAGAAATAAAAGTTCGACCATCACAAAGCCTTCGCCTTCACAGTTCTGGCAGCGTCCTTTTGCCACATTAAAAGAAAACCGGCCAGCGTCGTATTTGCGGCTCTTTGCCATTTTAGTACTGGCAAATAATTTTCGAACATTATCAAAAAGACCTGTGTAGGTAGCCAAGTTTGACCGGGGCGTACGGCCGATAGGTTTCTGGTCTACCTGTATCAGCCTGCGGATTTGATTTGCGTCTTCGGAAATGTATCCACTAGTTGTTTTTATATCCTCTTCTTGAAGTAAAATGTCCTCCCGATCTTCAATCACCGGAATTTGCTGGCCTAATTTTTCCAAAACCAACTCTGCAAGCGCCTGACTTACCAGGCTGCTCTTTCCCGAGCCTGAAATGCCGGTGACGCTCGTCAACACGCCTAATGGGAAGTCGGCATCCACATGCTTCAAATTATTCCGGCTTACGTCCCTTAGCCGCAGCCATCCTTTCGCCTCTCTTGCAGGCTTTTGATTTCGATCTGCATCAAACAAATAGCGCCTTGTCACGGATCTGTGCACTTTTTCCAGTCCCTGCAATGGACCGCTATACAGTATCTCTCCGCCCTTTTCACCCGCGCCCGGCCCCACATCGACCACCCAGTCGGCGTGGCGGATGATTTCGATTTCATGCTCGACGACAAAAAGCGAATTGCCGGCTGCTTTCAACCGGTCCAGCGCCCGGAGTAAGGATTGCGTATCGGCAGGATGAAGACCTGCCGACGGCTCATCGAGTACATATACCACACCAAAAAGATTGGAATGTATCTGCGTCCCCAGCCGCAGGCGCTGCAATTCGCCCGGCGAGAGCGTGGGGGTGCTTCTTTCGAGGGTCAGGTACCCAAGACCCAGATCGATCAGTACATCCAGGCGGGATAATAGGTCATGACCAATGCGTAGAAGTACCAATGCCTTTTCAGGATGTTCCCTATTTAAGCGGTCATTTTTTAGGTTCAGGGATGAAGATATGATTTCATGTAAACGCTGGATATTCAGCTGATAAAATTCGGCAATATCCATCCCGGCAAATTTCACCGATAATGGCTCAGGACGTAGGCGTTTTCCATGACATACGGGACATGGCGCGCTCAGCATGAATCTGGACACACGCTTTTTCATCGCCTGGCTGGGTGAATTGGCAAATGTTTGCATCACATACCGTTTGGCGCCGGTAAAGGTGCCCATATAGCTGGGCTCCATTTTTCGCGCCAAGGCGCGCTGAACCTGTTCCGCATTCAGTCCGGAATAAACGGGGACAACCGGCTGCTCTTCCGTAAACAGGATCCAGTCCCTGTCTTTCTTGGGCAGATCACGCCAGGGTATGTCCACGTCGTACCCAAGCGTCATCAATATTTCCCGCAAATTCTGCCCCTGCCAGGCGGTTGGCCATGCTGCAATGGCTTTTTCCCGAATGGAGAGCGAGTCATCGGGCACCATTGAACGCTCGGTTACCTCGTACACAACCCCCAGGCCATGGCATTCCGGACAAGCGCCTTCCGGCGTGTTGGGTGAAAACGATTCCGCATATACAATGGACTGACCCGCAGGATAATCTCCCGCCCTCGAATAGAGCATCCTGATCAGGTTGGAAATCGTGGTGACGCTGCCTACCGAGGAGCGTGTGCTGGTCGCTCCCCGCTGCTGCTGCAAAGCGACAGCTGGCGGAAGACCGTCGATACTATCGACCTGCGGAATGGACATTTGATTAAAAAGCCGCCTCGCATACGGAGAAACCGATTCCAGGTAACGACGCTGGGCTTCGGCATACAATGTCCCGAAGGCCAGTGACGATTTGCCAGAACCCGAGATGCCCGTAAAAACGACCAGCGCACCTCTGGGAATTTCCAGATCCACATTTTTCAGGTTATGCTCCTTGGCCCCCCGTACTTTGACAAAATCGGAGACAGGAAGAGATTCTAATTTTTTTGACATGATAGCAGTGTGAAAATTGAGCATTAAAATATGCCCCAAGGTGGTCTTTTTCGAATTTTTGTATCTTACAAAAATTTTACCACCCACACTCGAATGAAGACTTCGCTTTCCCATCTACCCGAAAACAAACAGGAAGAGCTAAAAACGATCACTGAAATCATTCTCGAAAAAGTCCCGGCGGAAATGATCATTCTTTTCGGCAGCTACGCGCGGGGTGATTGGGTGGAGGATTATCAGGAGAAATATGAATACGTGAGCGATTTTGACATTCTGATCGTCACCAAAGATAAAAATTCCGCCAAGCAAGTGAAGAAATCGCGGGAGCTGGACAAGGAATTGATGGCCAATGAAGAAATCACGAGAACCAGTATCATTTACCACAGCATTGGTTTTGTGAACGATAAGATTGAGCGGAATTACTATTTTTTCGTCGATATTTTGAAGGAAGGAATTTTGCTTTATGATTCCGGGAAATTCACCTTATCTGAGCCTAAAAGTCTTAATGCGGCGCAGCGGGTAGAAAAATCGACGGAGGAATTTGAACATTGGTTCGAATCTGCAAATCTGTTTCTAGTAACCTTCGAATTTTTATGTCAAAATGCAGAAGGTCGGCCAGTCTATTACAATAATGCTGTATTTGAACTTCATCAAGCTACCGAAAGATATTATGCCGCCATACTTCTCGTTTTTACAGACTACAAGCCAAGAATCCACGACATTGAGGTTCTGGGAAATCAGGTCGAGAAACTGAACACCAACTTTGCGACAGTTTTTCCAAAAGCGACAGCCGAAGAAGAGCGACTATTTACCCTTCTCAAAAAAGCGTACATAGATGCGCGTTACAACAAGAACTACAAGATTGAAAAAGAGGAGTTGGAATACCTTGGTGGTCGGGTTACATTACTGAAAGATTTGACAGAACGGATTTGTAGAGAGCGGATTGCGGGGTTTTAAAATAATGCGCTTCCTATTTGAGATGTATGGCATGGGATCTGGGATAAAAATCAGCTTAAAAATGTTTGGTCACCACGCATTAAAAAAGAGGGCCTGCAATGAGCAGACCCTCTCGTTTTTTAAGCTATCTCAATCAGCCTCGGGGCTTTTTGTTTGGCTTGCTCCTGTTTGGGAATCGTCAGGTGGAGTAAGCCGTTTTCATATTTTGCCGCAATGTGCTCAACATCGACCACGTCTTTGGGTAGAACGAAACTTCTTTGGAAAGACTGGTAGCTAAACTCCCTGCGGCTGTATCCGTCCTGATCGGACTCTTGCCGCTGCTCTTTCTGAGAGCTGATCGTGAGCGTGTTTCCGTCCAGCTCGACCTTGAAGTCGTTTTTGGTCATGCCTGGCGCTGCCATTTCGACCTCGAAGTTGTCGCCGGTCTCACGGATGTTTACCGAAGGCACTGTTGTGCTGGTAGCTGAGTAATTATTGTTGCCCCAGTTAAAAAGTTCGCGGCCAAAGAAATCGTCGAACAGCGCTGGGAATGTTTGGGGCAATAGCCCGTTCCTTTTGATGAGTGACATAATCAACCTCCTTTTTAAAAGTTAAACAAATGAATTAAAGAACTTACGGCCAGCCACTATCGTCTGGCTGATTGCGCTTGTTTCAAAGGGCATACCAACCTCGATTTGCCTGAAATTTTTTCAGGATTGTTACATTTTTTCTGACAGTTTTACACTGCAGCAAACTGACAAAATGTTTGCAGTTCACGGCTATTCCCAAAGAGCGTGTCCTGATGAAAACCAGGACACCCTTTCATTAATATTTACTTCCCTCTCACGCCGGCTGCAAGCTCTTTTGCGGATCGAAAACCACGCGCATGCAATTGTCTTCTTTTTGCGTGAACATATCGTAACCTTGCTGCCCCTGGTGCAGGCCCATTTTGTGGGTGACCAAAAACGACGGATCAACATCGCCGTTCTGCACGTGTTCGAGTAGTCTTGGAATATACTTTGGCCCGTGCATTTGCCCCATTCTGAAAGTCAGGGCCTTATTCATCGCTGCGCCCATGGGTATCTTATCTGCGAAGCCGCTGTAAACACCAACAATGGAAACGGTTCCGCCTTTGCGGCAGGCCATGATAGCATCCCGTAAGACTAGCGGCCGGTCGTTTTCCATTCTTGCCCATTGTTTGGCCTTGTCGTAGGCATAGCCAATGCCTGTCCCTGACGATTCCATGCCCACCGCATCGATGCAGCAGTCGGGGCCGCGGCCTCCGGTGAGGTCTTTCAGCGCTTCCAAAACATCCACTTCGGTGAAATTGAGCGTTTCGGCTTTACTCTTTTCTATTGCTACCCGAAGCCGGTATGCCTCCCGATCAATCGCAATTACCCTTTCGGCACCCAATAAGTAGGCACTTTGCATCGCCATTTGTCCAACCCCTCCAGCTCCCCATACTGCCACCACGCTTCCTGGTTTAATGTTCGCCATGTCGGCGGCCATATAGCCAGTCGGGAATGCATCGGAACAGAAGATAACGGAATCATCTTGCAAGCCTTCGGGCACTTTGAAGGCACCATTATCGGCAAAAGGAATCCGGATGTATTGCGCGTGACTGCCCGCGTACCCGCCGAAAGCGTGGGTGTAGCCGTAAATGCCGGCCAGCGTATCTCCAAACATCTTCTCGGGCAAATAGGCATTCGGATTGGAGTTATCACAAAGCGAATAAGTTTGCTGGTTGCAATAATGGCATTCACCGCAAGCAATCACCGATGCCACCACCACGCGGTCGCCTTTGACAAACTTCTTCACATCCCGGCCAGTTTCGACGACCTCGCCCATAAACTCGTGGCCCAGCACGTCGCCGGCTTTCACGGCGGGTATAAATCCATTGATAATGTGCAGGTCGGAGCCGCATACCGATGACAGCGTGACGCGCACGATCATGTCTTTGGGGCTAATGATTTCAGGATCGGGCACGTTTTCCACGCGCAGGTCCTTGACGCTGTTATAACAAAGGGCTTTCATAGGTTTTTTCGATTTTGTCGTGCGTAGTATCTCCAAATTTCACCTTCTTGCCCGATGGCTGCGCTTCGCTAACAGGAATTTCACCGGTTTCGATGAGCCGTTTAAATCGGCGCAGGTCCTCTTTCACCATTTGTTTGAAAGCAGGATTGAAGAGCTTGGCAACGGCAGTACCAATGGCGCCTGCGGGCGGCAAATATTTGATAATCACGTAAATCTCTGTCCCCTGGTCGCCGGGCGCGTCTTTGAACAAAACTTCTCCGGAATTATCCACAGCCGCATAGAGCACCGATCGCCAGCTCAGCTTTTCATTTTCAACTTCTTCCACGATCTCCGCATCCCAGGAAATTTTCCCGACGCCGCCCGGAATGAGCGCGACCCAGTGCGACCTTCTTTCGTCCGTCTGACTTACCGATTCAAGATGCTGCATGAATGTGGGCAGATTTTCAAGCTTGCGCCAGTACTGATACACCTCCGTCCTCGGCTTGTTGATGGTGAGGCTTTTGGTAATCTCCGCCGATTCGACGGGCTTTTTGGCCGGCCCCCTTTGTGCGAGATTGTTCACCGGACAATAGCCGGAAGCGCCTCTTTCAAGTAGAGCCGCACCCGCGGCACCTGCCAGCAGGCCGGGTATCGAAAATTTCCGTAAGCCGAAATACATCAGCGCCAGCCCAACCGCAGCGGATACAATCCGTTCGGTGGAACCCACATTCATGTAAGACGAACCCGTCGGAAGCGGCTTGATCACCCCACGGTCGATGAATTCAGATGTTCTGATTTTGATTGTTGCCATCGCTTTTTATTAATTAAGTGGAAAGGCACTTATTGAATTAAGGACGGCGGCCGGGAAAACAATGTTCCTAAACTGATATGGGGTTGGAATGAAATTTAGGTTTCATATAAGTATCTTAATACGAGTTAATTAGATAATTGTAAACGCTGCTACAAGTGAACTAAATTCCCCATTCCGGGGCTAAAAAGGTGCTTGAAGCAGGCTGGCCAGCGTTGTGCTGATGAGAAGGTCGAGGTAACAGATAGTAGGAACGGTGAATGCGACTGGAGCGGTAAAATAGAAAGGTACCCAGCAAAATGCATTGCTCCGGAGGAGCAACCTGTTTATAGAAAAAACCGATGGACTTATGAATGTTTGGCCCCAGCGGCGCCTCCTGATTGATTGGAGATTCACAGGAGGCCCCGCTGGGCCTTTGCCCTTTTCACCCGAACACGTGTTCTACAAATAGGGAGCCGCTCTGCGGCTATGTGGGAGTCGGCCGGCGAACTGATCCGCGTCAACCTAGACTAAGGACGTGAAAGGAAAAAGGTTGTATTCCAGCTCATTAATCCATCGGTCCGATCAGCTCAACGAAAGTGCCGTCAGGATCCTGTACCAGAAGAAAATGTGCATCCTTATTCAATGGCGTGGGAGATTCGCCCAGAAATGTAACCTTCCGCTCTTTCAGTCTATCAATGATCCCTTTCATAGACTTGACCTGGATCGTGATGTATTGTACGCCTGTATCATCCTGTATGAACTTAGATTTGGGATGTGCGGCTTTCCTGCCGAAAGTCATCAGCTTCCAGTCACTGGCCTGCGGGCTGTTTTCCAATTTCAGGATCTGGACCTGAACGGAATCCCCGCCCGTCAAACCGCCCCTCTTTCCAAACTCTCCACCGATCGTAAACTTCCCGGTTTTAACCATTCCGATCCCGTTGACATAGAAATCCACCGAGCGTTCCATATCCGACACGACCACTCCCATGCCGATCTGTGGACTTCTGAAATTTGATTGAGAAAAAGCCAAACTGCTTAACAACACTCCGCACCCGATTGTCAGGACTTTGATTAAACTAACTTTCATTTGATTTGAAATTGTAATTGGATAGATGTTTGACACCTATAATCTGATAAGGCGTGAACTATACTCGGATTTGGGGGGATTTTTATTGACCTTAACCATCCTTAGGGTGCCCGGATGCCTGTTGGGTTAGTTGACCTCAACCAGCAATATCAGGTTAGCAGCTGTATGCGGCAAAGCTCCTATTTACGCCAGAATCACAATCGACGGTAAGTACACCGAAATTTCAACAGGCAAGAAAGTAAATCCGGCATCTTGGGACTTGGATGTCAAGCAGGTCACTGGCTCAGGACTCGAAGTTAAACTGGCCAATCAGAAATTAGTCCAACTCCAAACTGACGTTGAGCGTATCTTTAACGGCCTTCAAACGCAGTTTCCAGAGGTCACTGAAACCTCGTCCTGGTCGGGCCTAAAAAAGAACGCTGGCTTGTCAAGCACCGAGGAAAGACAGAGGTTGGCGAAATGGTACCGATCCTGCCGATCGTAGATCAACTAATATTAAAATACCAAGGCCATCCTTACTGCATTTCCAATCGCAGGCTAATCCCTGTCAACAGCAACTACCGCTACAACGGGTATTTGAAAGACATTGCGCAGCTATGTGAAATCCGTGATATTAATGGAAACATCAGGCGGCTAGATACGCATGATGCTCGGCATTTCTTCGCAAATATGATGCTCAATAATGGTGTTCCTCTGGAAGACGTCAGCAAAATGTTAGGCCACCGAAGTATTAGAACAACGATGCACTACTGTCGAGTGAGAAAGTCAAGGATCATTGAGAATGTAGCTAAAATCAGAAATAGGCTATTCACTCCTTCTGGCTCATTGCGTCAATTAACTTAAATTTAGTGTAGTAAGTTCTCCTTTTTGCATTCCTCGTTCATCCTCGATTGCAGCCATAAAGCCCCTGACAACAAGTCTAGGGGCTCTACGATTTTCAGGCTCGTTCCTATTTCTTATCCAACATGTCTAGTTTTGCCCCAAACGCTATCGGGTCGACGTCAACAAGTTGTAATGATTTCACCATTTTGAGCGTCCCTGCCTTGTATTTTTGAAAATGGGTGGTTTTTATGTGGGCTTCATAAGCCTGTTTGCTGGCATACACTGCAAAAAAACCGTAACATGGGTCGGGGGCGCCTTGTCATGCGTGGCGTACAAAGCGAGGACGCCGGGCCAAAAGTAACCAGTGCCGATGCGCCAGGCCGTGCATCGTTAGGCTTAAAAAGCGGATCGATCCTCACCGCTCCCGTGAACCAGCCTTCCAGGCCTTTACCGGACGGCCTGCTGCCTATTCTTGTAATCTCAATAATTTGTTCTTTCGATTGCTGAACATAAAATGTCCGCCTAACACCGAGCACTGGCATGGCGCTTCTCCCGAAGTCGGGTTTGTACAAATCGCTGCCACTCCCAATACCGCCAGGGGAAGGGTCACCTGGCTACTCCCGTGACCGATCAGGAGTACAGAAGCCTGAGAAAATAGTGAAACTACCTGACGCTAAGCGGGATATCAAAGTTTAAATGAATTTCTTCCCACCTTCAAAAGAAGCGTTTTTCCTTTCCAGATAAATTTGCCCGAAGTCCTTGAAGGAAGGTTAATTTCAGCCTGCATTGCTCCTTGCTTCACTTGATAACGGACCGATATCGTGCCATTGGGATGCGGCATTTCGCCGCTGATTTCAGGGGTCGAACCCAGATGGGGCGTGATCAGAACTTTTGAAAAACCGGCCGCATCGCTGTCGATGCCCAGAACGGTTCTGAAAAATTCGATGTTCGGGCTTGATCCCCATGCATGGCAGTCGGACCGGGATGTACTTACGTCGGAAGTTTCGGCCCAGGTCGTCAGTCCTGAGTCGATATTTTCGCGCCATTTACCCAGCCAGCTCATGTAATCGTTGCCGAGCCCTGCCTTCACCAGCGCCTGATGCAGATAGAATTTGAAGTAAATGGATGCAGGTGCCAGCGTGGTGTCGGCCAGCATTTTGTTAGCCAAAGGTTTCGCCTGATCGGGTGCCGCAACGCCCGAAAGGATGGCCAGCGTGTTGGCATGCTGCGAATAGTTATCCTTCTCCGGCGTGTTGGCGAAAAGTCCTTTCCCTGCATCCCAGTATTTCGCCTGAATCGTCCTTTTAAGTTGCGCCGCTCGGGCTCTGTAATGTGCGGCCAGGTCTTTCAAGCCAAGATTGCCCTCCAATTCCGCTGCCAACTGATATGTCCACAGCAACTGCATGTCCAGCACCGCCGATTCTCCGTTCTTCCCCACCGGAGCCATACCAAAATCCCAGCCTTTTCCTTGCGACCAGTCGGTAAAAATCCAGTAAGGCACGTTTTTCAAAGAGCCGTCGGCCTGCTGGTACCGCTCAAAAAAGGACAGCGCCTGCCTTGCCCCGGGAAGTTTGTTTTTGATAAAAAGACTGTCGGGGCGGTACTTGTAATAGTCATGCAGCATCGCGACCCACCATAATGAGAACGTCGGTATCTGCTGGTGCAGGTCCGTCGGGTAGCGGCTCAGCGTAATGCCTTCGGCAATGCGTGAATGGTCCATCAGCGTCAGCGCATTGCGGACAAGCCGGTCGTCGCCCGCGTTGTACATGGACACTAATGCCTGGATACGCGCGTCGCCTATGTACTGCAACTGCTCATAGTATGGACAATCCATGTAAGTTTCGAAAGCGCAAAGCCGCGCAGTACGCCATTCGATATCCAGCATCTTACCCATTTCGTTATTTGGCGTTTCGAGCTTAGCTTTTTGTTCAAACGGGTAACCTGTGAAGGTGCCATAAATATCGTCGATCACCAGCGGGTCGGCTTTTGTTTCAATGTTCAACCTAATGTAGCGGTAAGTACGCCAGCTCAGCGGAATGTATTGCTGCCCCGGTGTGCCATTGGACCGGATGCTGTCGGCGCGGCCGATGAAAAGCTTGCCATCCACTTCGTTGCGGTTTCCTTTGGGGAGCATTGGCAGCCGGGGATTTTTGAGCACTTCCTTGCTGCCGATATAGAGCCCTTCGGCATAGCCGATCGATATGCCGGCCTCTTTACCTCCGCTGAATTCTAGTGTCGGGTAAGCGTTAGTCAGATGTCCCTGATCGAGTAAAATGGTGGCTTTTGTGTTTGCCGGAATCCGCACGCTCGTTTTCGTTCCGGGAAATGCGGTCGGTACTTGAACGCCGTCCGATTGGCGTGTGGCGGCGAGGCGCTCCACAGTCATCTCCATTTGAGGAATTTGCGATTGTACCAGCATTCAGCCCATCGAATTCACAGCCGCATCTTTGGTAAGTCCCGGCCCGATCTGACGGGCCTTTACCCATTTGCCATCGTCAAATACAGGTTTTTCCCAACCACTTACATGGCTGTTCATGTCTACCAGCTCGGCCGGACCTGCCACATAGTAACCTAGCGCTCGTACGGACAGAGGATGATAGCTTTCATCCTTAATGGTTTTCCAACTATCGTTCGTGTTCAGGATTTCCTCCGCCGCGGTGTTGCCTTGCAGAATGAAACCGGTCAAGTAAGTGATTTGGGATTCCGGTTTGACCGGCCTTCATTCCAAACCACCGCAGCGACCGTATTGCTCCCCGCATTCAGATACGGTGCAATGTCGACCGTTTCAAAATTCCAGAAATACAGATCTCCCCGCGCCGGGCCTTGCGAGACATGTTTCCCATTGACAAAAGGCTTGTAACGGTTATCTGCCGAAACATGCACAAAGAATGAAGCCGGCTTTGCATTGAGCTCGATCGTTTTCCTAAACTTATAGACACCATACTCTTTCAGCGTCAGGTCCGACGATGCATTAAAGCGGTTGACCGGCTTCCCGGCCCGGTGATCCATTGCGCTTTCCAGGGCTTTTGTTGAAGATCGTTGCTCAGCTCCCGGGAGACATCTATTGGGTTGGTAGCGGGTTGGGCAGCCAAATGCATTGCGCCGAAAATGAATGCGAAAAGGGCCACGTATATCTTTGAGTTCATCACAAATTCCTAATGGTTTAGGTTAAAAAGTAAGTGGGCGACTAGACCTTACCGATCGACCTCCACATGGCCAGCTCTTCGCTGAACCGGTTATTGATCACTTCGCATTTGGTATCTATCCGCATGGTAGGCCGCTCTTTGAGATCGTAAGCTGGCCATGCGGGAACGTCTTTGGCTGCGGGTTTTCCTGTCCGGGCGAAAGCTTTTGCATAATCTTCCTAAACTTTAACTGGCAACCGGCAAAGAGCCTCCATCAATGGCGTAAATTGCTCCGGTTAGATACGCTGCTGAAGGTGAAACCAAAAAGTGAACCAGTTGGGCAACCTCTTCGGGCTCTGCCATACGGCCCATCGGAATTCCACCGGTCTGCGCCATCAATTGTTTCATGCCCTCTTCTGCTGAAATACCCGCTGATGCGCAATAGTCTTCTAAAAATTTTATCATGGGTGCGGTTTTGGTTGCGCCTGGTGCAACGGTAAGTACACGTAGACATGCAAGCCTTAAAAGGGCGATTGGCTGTCAAAACTGCCGCAGGTCATTAATAGAAAGAATACAAACGTTGAGAACCGTCAGACAAGTTTTGACGGCTCTTTTTCATATAAGTCATAAGAATTCGAAAGAATTCTCAACGGGAAAGACGCTATCAAAGCAATGTTTGGACAAACAAAACTCGGCAAAAGCGCAGCTAAATAAGTGGCCCCATTTTCCGAGATTCACAAAAGGTCGCCAAAAGCTTACGGCATAATGGCGGCATTTCTATTGCTATTAGACATTCCAATGCTGGCCGCCAGCCTGCGGACTACGCGTCCCGGCACTTATTCCGTTTCCTTTTGGCTATTTCCGGGGCCACTGTTAGAAGGGCTCAACCTTCGGCAAATACCCAACCCGCACGTCGAGCGCCTGAGTATAATATTTTGGATAAATGATATTATAACTGACGGCCCGCTGCATAAACCCGAAGAAAACGATGGATGCAAACAGGTAAGCATAAAATCTGACCGGCCTGGTTTTGTCATGACACACGGTCGTCATCAGATAGAGTGTAAAGTAAGTGGCCGCGATCTTGACCGGTATCGCAATGGCCGCGATTACGATCCGGGACAATGGATCGGCCTCAATAATGGACGAGATCGGGCCGTCGTACAATTAATATGCAATCCAGAACAGCACGTGGCGAACCAATCTTCTGAGCTGGAAGAAATGCATGGATGAACGGAATAATGCCATGATGCCTTTGAAACCAGCAAGATAGCGGATTGTAAAAATCTGTTCACCGAATTTCGACCAACGACCATACTTGCTAACGTAAAGACGACAGCGGGCTACTATTTGCGCCGACAAATGATTTCGCCGTCAGCTCGGCTCAGGTAGGCTCGCAGTTGGCGACCGGATCCATCAGGATTTGGGCACCAGTCGAGGAGTAATCTTTCACCGAGCCAATGCTCGTCAGTATCTCACAAAAACACCTCTCTCAATCTTTGCCAGTACTTCTGCGCATGGCTACCAGGTGCTTGACAAAGCCTGCTTTCTCGTAGGCCTTAATGGCCGCAATATTTTCCTCATATACATCCAGGCGCAACTCATTGATGTTTCGGGCAATGGCCCATTGTCGAAGTGCCTCGATGATTTTACGGTTAACGCCACGTCCGCGGTACTCCGGCTCGACGTACATAAAGCCCAGGTAGGCATGCTGCTGATGTTTCAGATAATGTCTCGCTTGTTCGATACGCGCATAACCCGAGCCCACTAACCTGCCGTCCGTTTCGGCTACAACTATCTCAATGTGGGGCGCGCTGACCAGCTCTTCGATGTCGTAATAATGCACAGGGTCCTTTTGAATCTGAGGGTTGAACGGTCGTTCGGCCGCTATAACGCCCTGCTCGAAGATTCTCAACACGGGCAAATCGGATAGCATCGCCGTTCTAACAAGTATTTCTAACATATTTGTTTTTATCAAGGATAATCAAAAAAACATCCCGGCACAACTTAAAACGACCGACTTTCCTGGATCGAGTGCATAAAGGCATCGCGATATCCCTTGCTCAGCAGAACTTCTCTCTGCCCTATATAAATTTTACCGCCCAATCATACAACGTACACCGGAGCAATTCGGAGAGCTTGATGATCATCGGCGCAGCATTGTCGTCGTTCAGGTAGCCCAGCGTAACATCGATTTACCTGGCGGCGGGATTAGGCCGCCGCGTCAGTGATTCGGCTTGCGAATCATGTACCAGCACCTTACACCGAGAACCATACCGGTCGCCGCGACATGAAAACCAAATCGCTCATATAGCGGCAAATTCTCTGGCTTGTCCGTCTCCAGATAGCAGAGTTGATCGGTTTCGTCAGCATGGCGGCAAAACAGATCCAGAAGACTGTGCAGTGTAAACTGCATATTCAGGTCTGGCTAGCAGGAACCGGAACATCTCTCGCTGCTTTGCCAAAGCGTGCCGGCCGGCACTTCTAAAAACAACCATATTGACAGGGTTGCCGGCCATCGCGGCAGCCAACAAATCCGCGACTTCGTCGACAACCTCCGGGACAAGCCGAGAGATTACCACATTTGATTGATTCTCAGCAGACTGGACGCTGTGCGCCGCGAGCATTGTTCCAATTTTGAAAACCATTTGGCTGATTCGTTATGTTAAGACACAAAATTAACCGGCACATGGGCCTGTACGGACCAACTTCGGGGCTGGGATTGGTCGCATTAGCGACCGTTTTGTCCAGTAAATGTGGAGGCGTAGAATTGGGCGCAATAGCCATTGAGACGGACGTTTTGCAAGATGAAACAAGCGCCTGCTGCGATCATCCCCTGTAATTTTGGCTGCAACATTTTTCCTGCATTTTTAACCAGAACCGAAAAGATGATCTGCACTAAACATCAGCCAGCACGGCTCCACCTGCCCGTGGCAGCTAGTATGCTTTACGCCTGGGCCCAGACGGTCGTTACCGGCGCATTGCTTTTCGACACCTTTGTTCTGTATCCCAACATCTTCGCCGACGTGCCGCAATCGCTCTCTACATCGATGCAGTTTCTAAGCCAGTCCAGTCCCGGCAGCTTTCTTCCAGGATTGGGCGCATTTACCCTGGCGACGGGTCTGATTACATTGTGGGTCTGGCGACAGGAACGGAGCGTGTTGAAGTATTTTCTCGCGGGCATCCTGCTGGCAGCTGCTTTCGATCTGGCAGCGTCTGCGCTGTATTTTTGGCCCCGCAACGTCATCATGTTCACGGAGGGTCAGAAAGTGCATTCCGCTGAAAAACTGATTGAAGCATCCAGGCAGTTTCAATCCGCGCACTGGGTCCGTGTGGCCGCAAGCCTGATCGCCAGCTGCTGCGCTATGCTTGGTCTGGTTGCCGCAGTGCGGCATTCGGGCAGGGGCCGCTAACGGGTTACCGGTTTTCACCCCAATTACTGACAAACCTATTAATCCATGGAAAATCCGAAGCACAATAACGAATACGACCGTCCAGACGATAGTATTGCACGTCATTTGCACTTAATCGAATTTATATTCGACGCAGCTTCTTCCGAAGGTATAAAATTATGGCTGGAAAGCGGCTGGGCGATCGATGCCCGCCTTGGCCGGATTACCCGTCCGCACGACGACATCGACATCGCCTACCCGCAAGAGCACCACGATGCATATGTGAAGCTGCTCCATAATCTGGGCTTCTGCGAATACAAGCAGCTTGACTACGGCTTCCTCATGCAACGAGACGGCGTCCTGATCGACTCCGAGCCCTGCGTAAAGATAGGGCCGGACTATGAACTGCCGGGCTTTCCTGCCGGGTCTTGTCCGGCCATGCCAGAGGGATGGCTGAATGGCAAACCTGTTCATTGCATTAGCTGGCAAGCGATGCACTTCGAATTTATGGGTTATGAGCAGGAAATCTCACGGTCGGACTGGCGGGCAAAGGATCACGAGAGCCTCAGGATAATCGAACTCCACCTGAGCGCTGCGAAAAACGATAACCATTTAAAATGGTAGTAACTAATGTCGGACGTATCCGCTCAGGACAAGCAAGGCCGACGGGCTTCAACTTACCACGTCAGGCATTCAGTGGCCGGTGACGGGCACACTGAAAAAGGTCAATTACGGCAACCACAAACTCATTTTAAACAATTTATAAATGAAAGTTACATACAGATTAGCAACCATATTCATCGCCGCCACCGTTCTTTCCCTCACTAAATGTTACGGCCAGGCAAAGCCCAAAGTGCTCATCATCACCGGCAATGGAAACGTTCCAGTTCAAAAACCGGAATATCCGCCATGGAGGCACGCATTTCAAAACAACAAGGTGGCGGAGATTTTGCGGGAAGTTACCGATGTGGATTCAACGACTGATCTCCGCATGCTCAACGACGGCACACTTGCAAATTATGACGTGCTTATCAGCAATTCCATTTTCCTCACTCCGGACACAGCGCAGCTGGCCGCATTGGAGCGCTTCATTGTGAACGGCAAATGCCTGCTGACCCTTCACTGCGGGTTGCTTAGCTTTCTTAATTGGGACAAATACGAGCAAGTTATGGGTGGGATTTTCATCGGAGGACCATCCACAGAGCCGGAAATATTCAAGGTGAATACCGAAAACATGGAGTTTTGGGGATATGAGTATTTGTTTCGAAAGTTCGCCAGGCATCCCGTTTCCAGTGTAGTCGACGATTTTATCACGACCGACGAACTATATTATTTCCAACCTTCGACACCTGAATTCCATGTGATCGCCAGGGCAGAAAACCACCCCGTGATGTGGTGGCATCCGGTGGGAAAAGGTAAAGTGATGAGCCTGACACTTGGGCACGATGAATTAGCGAAAGCAAGCAATGGCTATCAAAAGTTGCTGATAAATGGAGTCAGGTGGCTGGTCGGAGTTCCACTCGTCCATGCCATTGCTCCAAAACCTATTTCAAACCGGCAATCTACCTACGAAAATATCACTGCCATTCATGGCTATGTGAAAGATCCGAAAGCTCCGGTGGTTTTTTCAGTCGGAGAGCAGACGCGCCCGGATCTTTTCAACTTCACAGTTTCTCCTGATCAAAAACTCCATGTCAGTCTGACGGGTAAAACCGGTGAAGGAGAGGTGGTCTTGCATGCCAAAAGCGATGCAGGGATATCGAGTGCTGCACTGGCTGTAAAGGTCGTGAACGATGGAGAGGGCAACATCGCCTCGTATCTGGGTAATCGGGCCGCAGTATCGTCCAATGAAAATCAAAGCACCCTGTTTGACGCCGCCAACCTGATAGACGCCGATTCCACGACGCGATGGTCTAGTACGGCAGCCGAATCTGCGTGGATAACAATCGATCTGCAAAAAGTGTATCCTGTCGGGCGCGTCGTATTGAACTGGGAAGCGTCCTATGCCTCCGGATATCAGGTCCTGGTTTCCGAGTTCGGGGAAAACTGGCAGGTCGTAGCTGATGTGAGGAATGGCGACGGACAGCAGGACGAGCTCACATTTCCGCCGGTGCAAGCGAGGTTCGTAAAGATCCTTGCCCAACAACGTGCTGCCCAGAAGTGGGGTTACTCAATTTATGAGGTTGAAGTCTATAAGCGGTAAAGAGTTTTCTTCACGCTTTTAATATTTCAATAAAAATTTACCACAAAAATTGCGAAACCATTTGGTTGCGCATATATTTGCAACCAAATGGTTTCATATTAATTTATTAGCAAAATGAGAAAGTTAAAATTGCAGGTGCAGATGTCTATCGATGGTTTTATATCGGGACCAAATGGCGAAATGGACTGGTTAGTTTTTGACTGGTCAGAGGACGTAAAAAAATATGTCGAAGAGATTACTAAACCCGTAGACACTATTTTACTGGGAAGAAATCTCGCGACCGGATTTATTCCACATTGGGCTGCTGTGGCGGAGGATGACAAAAACCCGGAACAAGACGCGGGCATTGTTTATTCGGAGACTCACAAAATAGTGTTTAGTAAAACGCTCCTCAAATCAGAGTGGAACAATACAACCGTTGAAAACGGCAATCTGGTTGAGACAATAACCGAAATTAAACAAAGCACTGGTGGCGATATCATAGTGTATGGTGGTGCTACGTTTGTTTCGGCCCTAATTAAGGAAGGACTAGTTGACGAACTACATTTATTTATCAATCCTTCCATTCTGGGAAAAGGCATGCCCATTTTTAATACGATTGATACTGTGCATAAACTGCATCCAATCTGTTGTAAGCATTTCGAATGTGGAATAATATTGACCGTTTACAAATCACAATCGTTGCAGGATCAACGTTGATGACATTGCCAGGATGATCGCTGTAATGCCGGTCATCCTGTTTCATGGTACCTAAAAGCGATCCGACTGTTGAAATCTGAACCCGAAAAGCAAACATTGGCAAAGAAAATTACCTTCCTTTACGATAAGCTGGAAAGTGACAGGAGGTGACAGCAACACTCACGGACGTTTGTTCAACCAACCTGATACATGTACAGCGGGACTTGCTTTCACTAATCTGTAAAAGGCCAACGCTTCAAAAGCTCGCCTGCAATAGCCCGCCGGACGTCATCTGTACGGGCCTGATCAACCCGTCATTTTCATAAAATAGCCTGTCAACACACACCGACCGCCGATGACTTCCGCCTCCGGGCAGGGTGCCGTTGTGGTAAAAGAAATAATCATTACCCTGAAAATGAATAATCGCCGGACGGTTGGTTTCACAGTTACCGGCTACTTCATTGATGATGCCCATAAATTTCCACGGACCTTGATTGCTGTCACTCACTGCATACGCCACTCTTTCCGGCATGCCATATCCATAGCTTAGATAGTAGCGTGCGCCACGCTTGTGCAGATGAGCGCCTTCCGCAAATTGCGGAAGATCGATGGTGCCGATCGGGCCGTCCAGCTCCACCATAGAGCCCTTCAACCTGGCCCAATAGCACACTTTACTCCCCCAGAAAATATAGGCCTGCCCGTCATCGTCAATGATGACAGTCGGATCAAGATTGGCTTTCAGGTTTTCAGTTTCAGGGATCATTTCGTGGTCAATCAGCGCTGTCCCTCTGGCGTCGACGAAAGGGCCCAGCGGATTGTCGGCTACTGCAACGCCGATCGCCTTTCCGGCAATGCTGCCATGACTTACAGCTGCATACCAAAAAAACTGCTTGTCTTTTTGAATAACTTTCGATGCATAGGCGTCTCCGCTTGACCAGGCAAAGTCAACCGCTTTCATCAACGCCCCATGGGATTTCCAATTCAGCAGGTCTTCCGATGAGAAGCATAGCCAGTCATTCATAACATAATCGTTCACGCCAGCTGGTGGATCATCATGCCCTGTGTACAGGTAAATTTTGTTCTCGTGAACAAGCACCGTCGGATCGGCGGTATAAATGTGTTTGATGATGGGATTACCATCCGGTATTTCAATATGATCGCTCATAGGTGGTTATCTTCATGAATAATGTTGCTGACTGGCCGTCAGGACTTACTGTGAAAGATAATGAGTTCACAGGGCTATTCTCTGTAAGCAGTTCGAATTGGGAGTCATCCAGATTCAGAGATAAGTCGTTTTACCATCTTTGCCAGGTTTGCATAAGAGGTCAAGCCGGATATCTTCACCCCTCTGCCAGCAATAGTCATTGTGATAGTCGGACACGTCTGGATCCTTGCATTTATCTGAAGGACATGACATTTCAAACCGCTTGGACTAAAACTTTAGAACGAAACGATTACACAAATGATAAGAAATATATTTGCAAAAACCTAATGGGCGAACGGCTAATAAGGTATTGCCAAAAGTAGGGCTGAACAACTTCGAATGGAAATCCGGGCAAGGTTCAACATTTGTTACTTGATTGAACTTTAGTGCTAAAGTTCCCCGCCTTCCGGCAATACGCAACCCGTTGTGCGTAATGCAGTGTAACTTCCCTCATAAATTGACCAAGAGTAATGTTTCCCGGTGAGTGATGCGGTGATTAAAAGACATTGTGAGCTTTTTAAAGATAAGCATATCATTCCGGTTCAACTCAGGTCATAACATTCCGGTAACCTTTTCCGTAACCTGCTTTGCTCCATTATTCTTTGCTCTAAGAAGCAATGCAACGTTGTTATCCTAATTGTCTCTTTCGACTATCCAACTCAGATTAAAACATAAATGGGCGTTGACTATTCTTACCGTAAATACATATTCGAATGAAAAATACTATTTACCTTACCGCGGTTACTGTAATCAAAATTCTGATACCACTGCTTTGCTTAGCCCAATCAAAAAGTCCTGCACTGGATAGCATGGGAGCAAATATGGGCAGACAGAATTGGGAAAGAGCAATTCATTGGGCGTTAAAGGCGGCAGAAGCGGATCCTTCTGAGAAAAATTGGCGCTATTTGAATGCAGCGACCTTCGCCAGCCGCAATCACAATGCGGATTTGGCCATTAAGTATGCAACATTGGTAGTCGACTCGGAAATAGCGACCAATGCTGGCTTCGGGAGCAGTTTTGATTGGCTACGAAAAGATAGCCGATGGATACAACTGATGGATAGGGTGGCTCAGCTCAAGGAAAAGGAGCGCCAAAAGCGTATTCAGGAAAGTTTGCCTTTTCGAAACTACCAGCGCGAACTGCTTGGTCAAACCGAAAATCATCTGGGTTCTCTGGCTAATATTTCATCTGCCGAGGAGCTTTCTAAAGCAATTCAGGTCACAAGTCCGGTTCATAGCTATTCCCATTCCGGGCGTTTCGGCTACTACTGGCTCACCCTGTCAGACTCGCTGGAATTTCCTTACTTAGCACAGCTACCGATTAACTTTGATGTACATCGACGCTATCCTATGGTAGTCGTATTGCACGGGGCTGTCAGCCGACAAATTACATTACCCGACGTTGCCGACAGTACGCGGCATATTGCCTTCTTCGGCAGACCTTTTTTTGATCGCGCCTATCAATCTGGCGTGATTGCAGTTTTCCCGTATAGCACCAACCGTTATAACTGGATGATGCCTGACGACGGTTTTGATCTGGTTCCCAACCTGGTTCGACAGGTTAAAAAAATGTATTCTATTGATGACCAACGCGTGTATCTGGCCGGCCATTCGAACGGCGCGACTGGTGCCTTCTCCTACCTCTTGAAACAACCAGGCCTGTTTGCTGGCTTTGCAGGTTTAAATAATCGACCACAAGTGCGGACTGGCGGGACTTTTTTGCTTAACGGGACCAATCGTTCTTTTTACAATGTGTCGACTGACTACGACTACTATTTTCCCTTAGAGGGTCATAGAACCTTAGCGAATTTGGCCAAGCAGCTTAACATAGATTGGGTTAATCAAGAAGTTGTGGGGCACCGCAATCATTCGTTTCTCGTTAATTCCCAGGATAGTACTGTTGTGAAAATATATGAAGCCCTTTTTAACAATCTATTGGTCAAAAGACGGAATCCATTTCAACCTAGATTATATTGGGAGTGTGACAATGTGAGGCATGGACGTGTTGACTGGCTTGCAATAAACGAACTTGATACCCTGATCAAAAAGGCATCATGGCATACTCATCAAAACTTCGCGGTTACCGGGTGGCGAGAAGTGATGAACCCCGAAATTATCCTTGACAGCACTTCTCAGGCATTTGGTTTTCCGCGTCGATCGGGAGCTGTTGAGGCCTACTACTCAAACAATCGTTTTGAGCTAAAAACCTCCCGCGTAAAATCTGTCAGTATTTATTTATCGCCTGAAATGATTGATTTTAAGAAGCCCATTGCAGTTGTAATAAATGGCATTTCGGTATTTAACGGTAATGTTTCAGCAAATCGCGAGTTTATAATTGACGCATACCGTCGGGAAATGGATCATCAGGCTATTTGGGTAAAGAGATTGCAATTCAGGGTGCCTAAGAAATAAAAGTCGGCCTCCGACTATAAATCTCATGAAACGACTGAAGTACTGTATAGATCAGCATTTCCTTCTGGCCTTCGCTGCGCACCATATGGTGGGTGACGACCCTGCATTTAACTTAATCGCGCGGCTGGTCATGCTTTCCAGGGTCATAGTCTTTTATATTTGTTACGCTCGGCTCAGGCAGCATAGCTTAATTAATTAATTAATTAATTAATTAATGGGCATCTCGCCATTGACCAGACCCATTTTGTAAAAGTCCCGCCGCGCGGCTTTGACCGGAACATGTGTTGATTCCGGAAGGGCGTGAACTTTAAAACCTTTGAGTCGAAGGTCCAACTTATTTAGTCCGAGTATTCCAGTCTTTTCTTCACTTTGCATGTGGCAAAGTTATCAAAATCAATTCTTTACAAATCCGAGCTCATAGGCAATTTCTGACATGCAGAAGCCCGAAAGCAACCATGATGGTAAGGGAGTCCCTCTTGATGAGTTCAAGAAACGACAAAAATACCTATCGTGGGTTATTTTGGTGATTTTATACCAAACTTTGTCCGCAATACCCTTTGGGTTTTCTCGGATTAAATCCATTGCTTTAACGAAATTTCTAAACTCCTCTATTTCTGCTTGGTATGCATTCAACTATCCGTTCCTCAAAGAATGAAAAACTGTTCTTTGTCTTCCCTCGAACCGCCCTCTGCCGGGCGATTTTTTTGTTTCTAAGCACATTTTCAATCATTGCATCCGCCCAGGCGAAGATCTGGTATGTGACCTATTCGGGGGGAGCTACTACGAAGGATGGGCGCAGCTGGGGCACCGCCTATAACACGCTGCAGTCCACTATCGACCAAAGCGAAGCTGGCGATCAGATTTGGGTCGCCGGAGGCACCTACTATCCGGAATTTTCATCGGCGGGACTGAGCTTAAAAGAAGGTGTAAAGGTCTATGGTGGTTTTTCGGGAACCGAAGCGAATCTGACTGATCGAAACTTAAAACTGACCCAGAACAAAAGTGTGATTACTGGCGGTCGCCTACATTCTTACACCATTAACAATGACCACACGGAGGCGGACGGCCTGACAAGAGCTACGTTACTGGATGGCTTTACGGTTATAGGAGGCATATTGGGCGGTATGCGCAACTATCACTCTTCGCCCACCTTGTCGAATCTGTTCTTTAAAGAAAATGGTGCCTCCAATTCTCTTGGTGCGGTAATCATTGTGGATAGCTCACCCTTGTTCGTAAATGTGATCATAACAGGCAATCAGGGGGCCGCTGCGCTGTCCAACAGCGGATCTGCGCCGGTCCTGGTCAACTGCGCTATTGTCGATAATACAGTCGAAGCCGCAGTTTTAATTAATTCAAATTCTGCTCCTGTGCTGCTCAATTGCACAATTGCCACTAAAAAAACCCAGGCCAAGGCGGTTGGCATCGGCAATATGTTGAATTCCGTACCCAAAATCCGAAACAGTATCATTTCAGCGGTAATTGCCGACATACGAAGCCACGAGTCGAGTTCTGCGGACATCAGGGACAGCCAGTTATTCACAGACTTTACCGAAGGTCCCTCAGGATTAATCCCCACTAAAAACGACCCGTTTTTTGAAAACCCTGCGTCGGGAAATTACAGATTACAGAAATGCAGTCCGGCTGTGAACATGGGCAGCAACATTTACTATGCCAGCGGCCAGAACCCCGACATATCTGGTATCTCGACGGACCTGGATGGAAACACCCGGTTTTTTGACGGCGGAAATGCGGATCTGGGGGCGTACGAATACCAGGCACTGCGCGAGCCGGCTGTAACGGGAGTCCTGTTCATCAAGCCGGGCGGAACGGGCTCGGGAATAACCTGGGAATGTGCAGCAGGAAATCCGCAAGACGCTATCGATAGGTCCTTAGCCGGACAACAGGTGTGGGTTGCCGGCGGCCAGTACTTGCTTGACAAGGACCATCCGCTTGTGATGAAGGAAGGCGTGAAAATCTATGGGGGCTTTGCCGGAACTGAAACAAGCCTTGGTGAGCGCGATCTCTCTGTTAAAGTCAATAATAGCATACTCCGTGGGAGTGGCCAGTTAGTTGTTGCCAACAGCGATGCTGGAATTACCCCGTCTGCTGTCCTGGATGGTTTTACAATTACAGGAGGTATGAACGGGATTTCCAATTCCCAGTCCTCCCCGACGCTTTCCAATCTGTTGATCACCGGTAACCCGCTAAATGGTGCATTTATGGCAGGTGGGATAATGAACTACGAATCTAATGCAATCACCACCAACTGCGCTATTGTCGGCAACCAAGGTTCTGGTACAGTGGTGGGTATCGTCAATATGTCATCGTCTCCCGTCATCACCAATTGTACGATTACCGGGAATACAACGACGGGTCCTGGGAGCGTGGGAATAGCGAATTTAGGCAATTCCGGTCCCAAAATTCGTAACTGCATCATTTACGGCAACCAGCTGGGTGTTTTCAGCGAGCCATCTTCGAGCCCGACCATTGAGTACAGCCTTGTAGACCCAAATCCGCCTACTGATCCCAACGCTCCTCAGCCGCCCGGGATTGATCCGCTTTTTGTAAATGCCGCCGCGGGCAACTACCGCTTGCAGCCGTGCAGCCCGGGCGTCAACACGGGATTCAATTACTTCCAGGCCGGGCTTACGCCTGACCTGTCAGGTCTTAACACCGATCTGGAGAGTAAACCAAGGATACGGGAGCACATGACAGATATGGGCGCCTATGAATTTGGAGGCGAAACCCGTGAACTGGCCAGTGACCTCGACGAAGCCTCCGCGACCATCGATAGGGACAAGGTGCTGACTTCCTTTGACTCCAACTGCAGGTTAGTAGCCTATCTCTTGCCCAATGGTCCGGCACCGGTTAAGGGCTATGTCAGTGCCAAAGTGTGGGTAGCCAGTTCCCAGCCGGCGAATTTTGTGAAAAGGCACTATCAGATCTCACCAGGAATCGACACCCAGCAGGCTACGGCACGGGTTACACTTTATTTTACCCAACAGGAATTCACCGATTTCAATGAGGTGAACGAGATCAAGCTGCCGCTCGATGCGGCAGATGTAGAGAATCACAAGGCAAATCTGTGGATTGAAAAACGTCCCGGATTCAGCATTGACGGATCTGGTCTGCCCAACTCTTACATTGGCGACGTAGTTTCTTTCAAGCCTTCAGAAGCAAATGGAAAGATAGAATGGAACGCCGATGCGCGGCACTGGGAAGTGAGCTTTGACGTAACCGGTTTCAGCGGATTTTTTGTAAAAACGCGCCAGTCGACATTGCCGCTCAACCTGGTTTCCTTTACCGCTACCAAAGAAGCAGGAAGCAATGTGCTGCAATGGAGCACGGCCAGCGAAATCAATACGGATCAATTCGAGATCCAGCGCAGCAGCAATGCGCGGACCTTTGTGGGCGTAGCGACGGTCGAAGCAGCCGGCAGTGGCAGTTCTCAATATAGTTATCACGATCGCACCGGCCATGACCGCACGAGTTACTACCGGCTGAAAATGTCGGACCTCGACGGGACATTTTCGTACAGCAAGATCATTTCACTCGCGGCCCACGGAGACGGGGCAGGCATTTACCCCAATCTTGCGAGAGCATCGATAACCTTCCAGGCAAGCGACGCATTGCTGCAAACAACCGCACATTTGTACGACATCATGGGCCATCGCGTGCAATCGATTACTGTTACGAGCAACCGACAGCAGCTCGATACAGAGCAATTGATTAGCGGGCTGTATATTTTGAAATTCGCCGACGGTACTGTGCAGCGGTTTGTGAAGGAGTGATACCTAACAGAATATTGGATTTTTAGAGCCCAACGTAAGCAGCTCTATTTCAAGAGGCCGTCTCAAATTAATTTTGGGGCGGCCTCTTTCCTAATTTCAACCGCACAGCGGGTAACAATCATCCAGGTCAATTAGAAACATGCCTCTCTGTTACCGCACGGTTCTCATCATCGCAACTTCGGAAGACGTTTTATCAGAATACATTTCTGATCTCATCTATCAGGCCGATGTATTGCTTCTTGATATTCCGCTGGCGGTAAGCATCCTTCCCGTTCCAGTTCCTATCCCAGTTGGCGCTGCTGAACGACCACGCATTGAGCCTCGAAAGCTGCTCATTGAGTGATTGCAGACTTTTGTTCAGGGCGGTGATTGCCCCGACGTTGGTGCTGAATGACATGCCTTTCCACGACACGCTTCCAGCTGCCGAGAATGGGATCGGATATAGCTTGACGCCATTATCGGCATTTCTCAGCAGTTTCTTGTCCTGGTCGTATTGAAATTCCAGATATTTCGCCCGGCCGGGTTTCGTGAAAACCACCTCCCACTCATAAATGGAACTCAAACCGCCCTGCGCGGGGCCGAAAGCCCAGATGTCGCCGTCGGGTGTAAGCAATGGCAGTACCTTGTAGAATGGACTGAATACTGTGTAGTTTCGGCCGTCGAAGCTGCAATTACTGAGCGAATATGTCTGGCGGGTACCATCGTTATCCTTATTCTGCAAAGGTGCGCCCACTGTCTTGCCATCCTTGATTAACCCCAGGCCCAGTTCGCAGTTTCGGAGGAAACTCACTTTGTTCCACAATGCGTAAATAGCCCGCGGAGCTTCTCCAAGATTTTGGTAAATCTCCTGCATCTTGCCAAAATTAACTCCGATATCCTGAATTTTCCCTGCGGCATTGGCAAACGCGTCCGCAATACTCAACGCGGTCACCCGCGGCTGCGACGGGTCCTTTCTCTTGAATTCGGTAATACCCGAAGAATCCGCGATGTAATACAGCCTGCTGAGCGCCTGGTAGTCCTGCAACATCACCCGCGCCCGCACTGCACCCTCTCCATCGATATGGTCGATGCTGTTGTAATAGCCCTGGGCCATCCATGGGAAGAGGTCGGGCCAGTTGGCTATCCAGACGCCCAGCGGGACATATCCCTTGGTACTCACTTCCTGCGCTGCCTTTTCGGCTTGCAGCGGCTTGCCTTCGTAAGAAACAGCACTGACGGATTCTGCCCGCTTCCTTCTCGGAGCAGTTTCCAACGCCAGCGTATCGATATCACTTTCGCTCACGTCTTCCTCGAAATCGATCAGTTGGGACCTGTCGGCTGGCTTGTCGGCATTCCGCAGAAACTCGTCCAGGGTAAGGTTCGGGTTTTCCTTTTTTGCTTTATCGTACGCCGAGGCCTTCGCCAGGGCCTCCAAGCCTTCCAGGTCTTTAATCTCGCCTACTTTCCCGGCAATGTCGCTCCCGGGCTTGGGTTTCACAAAATCGGGGATCGTAGGTGCACCCTGGGTGATTTTCATGTCCGGCGCTTTATCCATCACCTTCACGTCGGCCAATTCGCTGAACGATTTGTTCACCACCTGATCCAGCCATTTGTCGATCTGCGGGGCCAGAACGGAACCGCTGACATAGCTCGTACAATTCACCGCCACCTTCGCATCGCCGCCCGACTGGCTGCCGTCGTAGGTTGCTTTCACTGCCACGGACGCGAAAACATTGGCATAGGAAAAGTCAGCCTGACCGCCGTACTTCCAGGATTGGGATGAACTGTCGGCGGTCATTACCATTTTAACCCCTCCAAATGCGCCCCAGATTACGCCTACGACCAGCCCGTCGGCAAATTCACGCGTAAATCGTTCCGACTTATTGATCCATTCGGTTACCAGATCTTTTAATAACTTGCTTTGAGGGTCATCGTTCCCCAATGCGTTCAACGGGTTCAGTCCCGATCGGGACGACTCGGCCATAACGGCATTGTACGCGTCCAACACGGCCAGAATGCTTTGCTGGCAGGCCAGGTTTAGACCCGCGATGAAGTCACTGGCTGTGAGCTCCTCGAAATTGATATATTCCACCCCTCCCACCGACATCGCGTTGTAATTCACCGATACCGATTTACTGCTCACCGCAGAAGAGTTCCCGACATAGGCCGATAATGAGGATTTGAGCAGACTTGCCCCCGAAACGCCGTAAGCACCGGACATGCCGAACGATCCCTGGTTCATTTTATCGGAATACACGTAGCTGCTCTCCCCCGACATGGACTTCTGGGATTCCTCCTGGGTGATCATGAGGCTGATCGGGTCCCTGACGACGCTGCTGCTGAACTTTCCCGTGAGGGCATAGATGGTTGACCCGATGCTTACACCAAACAGCGGGTTGATTACTTCCGAATTACTACTCATGGTATGTCTCTGAAATAAATGTCTTAAAAATTACACTGAATGATGTGCCGGGCGATTCCGGCTTCGAGGTAATCGATATACACGATATTAGGCCGGGGCTTGTCGGGCAGGCTCATACATTCCGCCAGTACTTTTTCCAGCTCCGGGTTCGCTTCCTCCGCCAGCTTTTTGACGGAACCGCCGAAAAAGGTCCCTGCGTCGGGCGTGAGTGTCCAGGACAACAGGAACAAATAGTCCTTGCCCAGGCCGCCGTAGGTATCCAGCTTTGCCAGCTGATCGCTTTTCATCTTGTCCAGCGAGGTGGTTTTGGAATACGAATCATACACCGTGATATTAGGGCCGGCATAACTGGACCCATCGTGGTACCGGAACCGGCCCGACCGGGCGCTGATATACTCGGGATAATCGAAGACGAGGATAAATTTCCCCCTGCATTCACCCAGGGTAGTTTCCGCCAGGTTCAGGTCATACTGCTTTTGCGTGTAGAAATAGGGCTTGAACCGCATATCCGACAGAAACTGATCGATCCGGTCTTTGATCTCCCGTTCGGCGCCCCGGTTGGTGCGGATATGGGAGAATTTTAGGATGAAAGTTTCCGAAGGGTATGCTTTGATAAAGTCAATCGATTGGTTCAGAACAGCGGCCAATGGCTGGCCGTTGCAACCCGAATCGCCCGTTCTGTGATACGTGACCAATTCGCGGTGATCGTAATCCACCCGGATGTCGAAATACCGGGATCCGGCCTTCAACTGGTCTAGTATATTCAACCCCTGGGTTTGGGACAGCCCGGGGTTTAAATCCCCTCCCGCCCCGCAGTGATCCGTCTGGGACATGCCTGCGTCGTGGCTGCCTGGCATCACGATTCCGTTCAGCTTCGTGCTATCAGCCAGGCGTCCCATCCAGGCCGCCGTGTCAATCTTTTCCTCCCCAAAACCCCGCTCAATTGCTTCCGAGTATTGCTGCGTTACCATATCGATGGGTTTTAAATGGGGTACAATTCAAAAGTAATGTCCTGATCGTGGCCTTTGAAACTGCCTTTAATGTCGTATCCGACAGCATCGCGGGGTGTTGGCGTAACCCGATAGGAGCTGGTAGCGCTGCCGAAGGGGTGGTTGAAGTAAAACTCGATGGTTGTGCTGCCACCGTCGGTTTCGTACACTACGGTGCCCTCCGGCCCAACAGTCCCGCCGCTCCGGGTAGAACACGCCCAGCTGCCCGAGGATTCTATTTTGGAAGGGGGATCGGTCGTAAATTTTCCGTGTTCCGCATTTTTAGACTTCAAGGTCAACACTTTGCCTGTGTTGTTGTTAACGGTCATTTTTACTGGTCTGGCCATAGGGTAAGGTAATGATTTATGTTTGAGATAATTAACACGCGAAATACAAGCTCCGCCCGACACCCAAAAGGCCCAGCTAGTTTGTAACCGCGATTTGCAATAGAAATATTTTTACATATGAATCAAAACTAAGTACCATTTATTGTAAGAACTATTATTAAACGGTTTCATATATGCAGCCTCAGGCAGCACATTTTGCGTATGCGCCGCGTATGCCTGATAAAAAAATACCTGCTAATTTCCGGTACTCAAATAATCGTTTTGAGCTAAAAACCTCTTGAATGAAATCTGTCAGTATTTATTATCGCCTGAAATGATTGATCTTAAGAAGCCCCTTGGAGTTGTCATCAATGGCATTTCGGTATTCAACGGCACTGCTTCCCGCAGATCGTGAGTTTTAATTGACGTATACCGTCGAGAGACGGCTCATCAGGCCATTTGCGAAAAGAGAATACAATTCACAGTGACTAAGAAATAAAAGTCGGCCTCCGACTATAAATCTCATGAAACGACTGAATTAACTAAACACTTTTCAAAGTGTTTTTTGTATCTTCAAAGTAACAATTCGATGTTCAAAATGCATCAAAGCAACTTAAAAGAATCGGTTACTGTTTCGGTTACCTATTTTGAGAGGAATTTTAACTAGTTGATATACACGCGTTTTCAAGGTTTAAATTGTTCCCAGCAAGATCACAAAATGAAAAAAAATCCTGCAAATCAATTGATTGCAGGATTTTTTTTGTCGTGACTTTGCCAAGACGTTCAAATATTCGAGGAGCCAATCAAGTATGATAAACTTATTTATTTGACAACGAAGCGCTCCAACCGCTCCATCATCTCATCCTTCTCCTTCAACATCCGCTCGTAGAGTGCCATTTTTTCTTCATGAAGTTTTAAGACCGCATCAATAGGGTTGTTGTAGTTATTGATCAGGGTACCTATCTGAGAGTTGTCGTTGAAAGTGCTGCAAATTACAGTGATAGCCTGCTCTTCATCAAAATTCCGAATCGCCTCAGCCGGGATTTTCAAAATTGCCGCCACTTGCTCCAATATATCGTTATCGATCTTTTCCTTCTGTTCGAGCTGGGAGATTTTTTGCTGGTTCCAGTCTTCGCCGAGCTCAACCGCGAGCGCGTCCTGTTTCACAGACATCATCTCTCTGAATCTCTTCAAGTTACGGCCTTCGTGGATCTTCGGATTGGAGGTAGTATGTGCCATGTGGAAAGGGTGTTGGGTTAAAAAAGGCAATTTATATAAATCTGGCGGGAAGTGCTCGGATAACTTACTAGCATTGTCAGGTTAATTCCCGGTGAAGGATTACATTTAAACGTGACAAGCCGCCTGTCGGTCTTGGAGTCGCACGGTATTTTTAACAGAGAATGTCAAATAAGCATTTTACAAAAATGGGAAACAAAGAAATACTACAAACCGCCAACGCCGCCGTCATGAACGGCGACAACGAAGGATTTTTAGCATTCTGCACCGACACCGTCATATGGACTTTCGTCGGCGAGCAAACGCTCACAGGAAAGGAGGCTGTCCGGCAATATATGGCCGAGACCTATTTGGAGCCGCCAAAGTTCCAGGTTGAAAATCTGATTGCAGAAGGCGATTACGTTACCGCAATCGGCAAGATCGATTTGAAGGATCAGGACGGAACTGTAACACATTACTCATATTGTGACGTCTGGCGATTCGAGAATGGCAAGATGGCGGAATTGACCGCATTTGTGATTAAAATCGCGTAACGGCATATCCTTCTTCATACTTGCACACCGCGGATTTTCTTCTGCTTGTTTCCATTTTCCATAAATCACAGCCGCAGCCTCGGCATGCAAAATGTATTTAAAATACTTTGCCAGAAGCTGCGGCGGGAACACCTGTCTACCTCGCCCCCCAAATCGTCCACTTCGGCCACATTCTCCTACCGCCGCAGCCCGCTACGCAGCAATTTCGCCTCAGAATCTAACAAAAACGATCATGAGAACTTCAAGAATTACCTATTGGACCGGCGCAGCATTAACTTCATTATGGTTTGGCGCAAGCGGCTTTTTCGAACTGACCAGAAATCCGCTGGTCTGGGAAATTACGCAGCAATTGGGATATCCTTCGCACTTCATTTACATCCTGGGCGTGGCTAAGCTTTCCGGCGTGGCCGTGTTGCTGACGCCCAACCGACTGTTAAGATTGAAAGAATGGGTTTTCGCAGGAATATTCTTCGACATTCTCTTCGCCTTCTTTTCCAAATTAGCTGTCCTCGGCCTGCCCGCTACCGTTGACGCCGTCGTCGCATTTGGAATGGTTTCAGTCACTTATGCCATGTTCAGAAAGCTTTATCCTGCAACTTACAGCATGGTTTCATTAGCGTAGAAAGTAAAGAATCAGGATTAAAGCCAATCAATTTCTTGATGGAATAACGGTTGCGTCCGCAATGCCGCTAACGAAGTGAGGGTTAGGTTTTTGCCAGATTTATTGTATTTTGTAACCGTAACATCTCCCTAACCTCTAGCTCTACTTTCCATGAATGAAAAAACGTCCGACAGCAAACCATTTCAGGTCGCCGAATACAGGCGACCACATAAAAATGTACTGGTTATCAGCTGCATCGACCTTAGGCTCACCGACAACCTGCTCGAATTCCTGGAAGCCGAAAACCTTCACAATCGGTATGACCTTTTCAGCATTGCCGGGACGTCATTATGCATCAGCGCAACGCAAGAGCACAAATACATCAATAATTTTGAAGAGCAAGCTCAGCATTGGCGGAAGACCCTGCTCGAACATGTGAAAATTGCAGCCCAGCTTCATCTTATTGAAGACGTCTACATTATCGAGCATGAGGACTGCGGGGCCTACAAAACTTATCTTGATACAGGAGGTAATACGGGAAAGCCCGGAGAGATGCAATGTCACCGATCATTCGCTGAAAATCTAGCAAGTGAGATAATGAAAACCGATTACTTCTATGCATCAAGCAAAAAAGTGACTGAAAAGCCCAGCACCCTCAACGAGGTGAAAATCGATCAATTAAAACTGAATGTTCATGCATTTTTCATGAACGTCACCGGCAAGGTCTTTCACATATTTTCCAAGCAATCAGCACATATTGCTTAGAATGGCCTTGCAGGTGACAGCAATATGCTTGAACCGCATTTTTATTTATCACCAATCAGCCGCTCCAACCGCCCCATCATCTCATCCTTCTCCTTCAACATCCGTTCATACAAAGCGATTTTCTCCTCATGAAGCTGCATCAATTTGTCTATGGGATGTAAGTTAAAAGTCCCGAAGTTGAAAGAGTTTTCTACCTTGTCAAAGGTATTTGAGATAATATTTACCGCCTGGTCCTCATCAAAATTCCGGATCGCTTCGGCTGGAATTTTGAGGATTGCAGCAACCTGCTCCAGAATATCCGAATCAATCCTTTCTTTTTGTTCCAGCAGAGACACTTTTTGCTGATTCCAATCCTTGCCGAGCTGAATCGCCATCGCGTCTTGTTTCAGGCCAAGCAGCTCCCGAAATCGTTTTAAATTGCGTCCTTGGTGAATGTTTCGATGGGAGACAGTATGTGTCATGCGGCGAGTTTTTTGGTTAAAAAGGCAATTTATTAAAATCTGCCGGGATGTGGTGAGATAACTTTTTCTATTCCTTGGTTATCGTGCGGGCATATTCCTTCGGCGTCACCCCGAACTCTTCCCGGAAACATTTTGAAAAATAGGAAAGACTCGAAAAGCCAACATCATACATGACCTCGGAGATATTTCCACCCTTGTTTTCAAGCATCAGGGAAGCTTTTTTGATCCGGTATTTTTTGATGATTTCATTTGCAGAAAACTGGGTCAGCGATTTGAGCTTTCTGGACAAATGCGCGGAGCTCATTCCAATTTCCGAACCCAACATCTCTACGGTGAAATCAGGATCGGATATATGCGCCTCGATAATATTCATCACTTTACGGACAAACTTGTCGTCCTTGTTTTCCTTGCCTTCATCGGCGGTCGGCGTTACGATCAGCTCGTGGCGGAAATAGGCGGTCAGTTCTCTTTTTCGCTGCAAGAGATTTTCGATCTGCGCGTCCAGTAATTCAATATCAAAAGGCTTGGTGATGTAAGCGTCTGCTCCAATCCGGATTCCTTCAATTTTCTGGGAAGCCAGGCTGCGGGCAGTGAGCAGAATGACGGAAAACTGGCTGGTTTTAGGATTGCTTTTGATTTTACTGCACAAAGTAAGACCGTCCATCACGGGCATCATCACGTCCGAAATGATTACCTCCGGTGCCAGTTCCGCTGCTTTTCTGAAACCTTCTGCCCCATCACCCGCAATGGCAAACCTGTATTTTTCACTTAGGCTCAGCCTGATAAAGTCGACCATATCCGGATTGTCCTCCACAATCAAAAGCAGCGGCTTCTCCTGATCCGACAATATCGTTTCAGCATCATCCGGAGTCGGCGGTGCAGGCTGGAACCTGGAATAAATATCCGGTTCGATCTGCGACATGAGCTGATCCGCATTTCCTTTGGGCAGCGAAATCGTGAACGTACTTCCTGCCCCGGGTGTACTTTCCAGATTGATTTCCCCACGGTGCATTTTCACATATTCAAGCGTGAGCGCCAGCCCTATCCCCGACCCCATTTCCATTTTCCGCGATTCGGCTGTCTGATAAAACCGCTCGAAAATGCGCGCCTGATCTTCGGCCGAAATGCCTGTTCCCGTGTCAGAAATGTGTATTAAAACGTCAATTTCAGAAGCATTTGACGCGTTCAGGACCTCAATACCCAGCCTGATCGAACCGCCGTTTGGAGTGAATTTAAATGCATTCGACAGGAGGTTAAAAACCATCGTTTCCACCTTTTCAACATCTGCAATCATTTCAAATTCGGTGACGCTACTGGAAAATGTGTAGTCGATTTCGTGCCGGGCAGCTTTGTCGGAAAAATGGGAATAAAGCTCTTGCAGCAAGCGCACGATCTCCACTTTGGTCATGTTAAGATGCAGCGTATCGCTCTGCATTTTCTTGAAATCCAGCACCTGGTTTACCACGCGCAGCAGTCTGTGCGAGTTCTTTTCGGCAAGAGAAATGAGCTTGAAATTCTCAGCATTCAATTTTCCGTTCTTCATAATCTGATGAATGGGCGGCAGAATGAGGCTGATCGGCGTGCGCAGTTCATGGGAAATGTTGGTAAAAAACTGCTCTTTCGTCTGCTCGATTTCCTCGGCATGGGCAATTTCCAACTTACTGATTTTCAATTCATTTTCAAGCTTGATGCGGCTCGAATAGATTTTTAATGCGATATAAATCCCGGCCACGATCAGGCAGAAATAAAGTATCAGAAACCTTGTACTGAGAAAGAAAGGCGGATTGACGGTGATTTTTGTTGAGCTTATTTCGTCACTCCAGATCCCGTTGTTGTTGGTACCCCGTACTTTGAAAGTGTACGTTCCGGGCGACAAATTCGAATACACCGCAAAGTTCTTCCCGCCCGAAGTCGTGTTCCAATCCTCGTCTTCGCCTTCCAGTTTGTAGGAATAATGATTTACCTCGGGCAGCCAGTAATGCAGCGACGCAAATTGCAGTTCGATGGAACGTTGCCCGTAATCGAGCTCGATCGCCGGCGTGAACGAAATGTCCCGGTCGAGGATCACGCGGTCGTTGATCTTTTCGCCGATGCCGACGGACTGGTTATTCAACAGCAGATTAGTCAGGAAAATCTTCGGCTGGTAACGGTTCGCGACGGCCTTTTCCGGTGCAAATGAAAGGTATCCGTTGTCTCCGCCAAAAAACAGCTCACCCGAGGCCGAGCGCGCCACGCAGCCGGGAGAAAAGCTTTTCAGCGGCAGGTTTTTATTCAGCGGAAAAAATTCAACCTGTTTGCTGGTCGGGTTAAACTTTTCCAGTGCTGCATTGGTGGCAGTCCAGATATTACCTTGCCGATCCTCCGCAATCGCCGTGCGGGCAATGCTGTAATTGGCAATCACATGGAAATCAGCATTACCGGTTTTCGGATCGTAGGCAATTAGTCCATGCTGCGTCGCCGCCCAGATCGTACCGTTTTTGGCCATAAAAAAGCTGCTGACCGTTTTTCGGGCCGCCTCGCGGTCGAATGCGGCAATCTTTTTCTTCTGGTAGCTTAGAAGATCGAGCTGAAAAAGTTCGTCGGACTCGATCAGCCACAAAAAGCCGCTTCCGTAGAGGAATTGGTTGGTTTCTGCCTTTGAGATCAGTTTAAAATGCAGATTTTCAATGGACTCTGTGCTATTCGTAACCTGGAAAATCCCGGCTTCCCAGGCGCCTACCAGCAGCGTTCCGTCGGGTGTTTCTACAAAATTGTTGATGTAATTAGATGCAAGCCCGTTGGTCTTGCTGGCAGCCACCGCGTGCATTTGCTGCTTGCTTTCATCCCACACATTAATGCCCGCCGCCGTGCCGATCCAGATCCGCCCGTGGCGGTCTTCATGAAAATTGGCCACATTATTGATCAGCAGCCGGCTTTTTTCCGGTGAATCAATGTCAAATTTGCGGCTTTGGCCGGTTTGCGGATCGTAGCGGATTACGCCGTGCAAGGTGCCGATCCAGTAAATGCCGCTCCTGCTCACGAGGAGTGATTTCACCTGGTTACCAATTATTTGCGCGCCCGATTGCTGGGTTACGCCGTGATATTGGTACAAATTATCCATCTGGTTCACCTTGCTGATCCCATTGGAAGTGGCAAACCAGAGTACTCCCGCCCGGTCTTCAAAAATCTGCCAGATCACATTGTTCGATATCGAGTAGGGCGACTGCGGATTGTGAAAATAGCGTTCGTTTTTACCGGTCGCCGGATCATACACATTCAAACCAAAATCCGTCCCAAGCCACACTTTGCGGCTTTTGTCCGTGTAAATGGCTTTCACAACCTGATTACTCAAATTGATCCGCTCTCCCCGGTTTTCCAGCGAACCGGTGACGGTATTGAACCGGCAAAGGCCCGTTTCCGTCCCGACCCAAATCAACGAATCGCTATCATCGACCGGCTTGATATCGCAGATCAGGTTATTTCTCAATGCGGCATTGCCCTGTTTCAGATTGAAGCTGGTGATGGTTTGCGATTGGGGATCGAGGCGGTTAAGCCCGTCGTAAGTCCCGAGCCACAGAATTCCGTTTCGATCCTGAAAAATAGTTCGAACTATATTATGGCTCAATCCGCTGTTCTCTTTTGTCAGCGTCCGGTATCTGCCTTTTGCAAGATCATATTTGATCAACCCATTCACCGTGCCGATCCACAGGTAGTTGCCGCGACCTTTGGCAATGCTGCGTATACTAATATCCGTACCCAGCTCAATGCGCGTCACTTTGAATGTGATCGTGTTGATCTTGCACAGCCCCTTCACCGTCCCTACCCACAGCTCCTCGCCGTCGGGACAGATCGCCTGGACGCCGTTGCTGGGAATGGAATGAGCGTCGTCCCCTTTTTTGAAAACCCTGAAATGATAGCCATCGTAACGCGCCAATCCGTCGGCAGTGGCAATCCAGATGAAATCGTTGCGGTCCTGCGCGATGGCATTCATGAGATTGGTAGGCAGCCCGTCGCGGACGGAAATCGTACTGAAAAACTTCTCCTGGCCGAGGGCGCGCAAACAGGTTATGATGAAAAGGAAAATCACCACGCCCATTCTTCTGATCCAACCTTCCCGATGCATTTCCTTTTAGGGTAAAAACTGACTTTTAGAACAAAAAATATGATTAATGCCAGACAAATATCAAAAAATTATCGCTTTGCGTCAGATTATTTATAATCCAAGTTCGGCGGCACATCTACCTTGCAACCATGAAAATACAGTGAAAAATTTAAATTAAACCCATCATTGAAATGAAGAGACAATTACTGCTACTACATCTTTTCCTGATGCTTTCCTGCTCCCTGCTCATGGCGCAGCAGGTGATTGTGAAGGGAAAAGTGACAGACAACTCCGGCGTCGGGCTCCCCGGTGTGAACGTGGTTTTGAAGGGCAATACGAGCGGGACTTCCACGGACCAGAATGGCGATTACAACCTCGCGCTTCCTGGCGGTGCCGGCGAAAACCAGGTACTTGTATATTCTTTTATAGGTTACGTGCGGCAGGAAATTGCCGTAGCAAACCGGACGAGCATTGATGTAACCCTGGCTGTGGATTCTCAAAATCTGGACGAGGTGGTCGTGGTCGGTTACGGAACCACAGCCAAGAAAAACCTGACGACGGCGATCGCCAAAGTGGACCCTACGAAAATTCCTACTTCGGCCAATAACAACGTTTCCGAACTGCTCTTCGGCCGTGCGGCCGGCTTGCAGGTAACACAGCAAAGCTCGCAGCCGGGCGGTAACATTTCCGTTTCGATCCGCGGGAAAGGCAATCCATTGCTGGTAATCGACGGCGTGGTAATCCCGGGCGACGCAATGGAGCCGGGCAATGGTTCGGTGGAAATACAGGGCGTCAACCGCGGTGGGCTCGGCGGACTGAACCCGAATGATATCGAATCGATCGAATTCCTGAAAGATGCAAGCGCGGCGATTTACGGTGTATCGGCAGCCAACGGGGTAATGATCATTACGACCAAAAAAGGAAAAGCCGGGCGGATGAATGTGAGCTACGACGGGAGCCATTCGTTCACGAGAAATATGCCCTACCTGAAACCGCTCAATGCGACGGACTATATGCGGTACTACAATGAACTGAGCAGGGACAAATACCAGTCCGACCGCAATATGGGGCCATTTGGGAATGTGCCGGTAGACCTGAGCGGCTACACCCAGCGCTATTCGGAGCAGGACATTCAGAATGCCGGGGAAGGCACCGACTGGCTGGGCCAGGTGCTGCGGCCGGGCAGCATCGATAACCATAATATCAGCGTCAACGGAGGAACGGAAAAAGCAACATACTTTTTCTCCGGCAACTATTTCAACCAGGTGGGATCGATGAAAAACTCGGACCTGAGACGGTTTTCGGGCAGGTTGAATGTGAGTTTTGTTTTGAGCAAAATTTTCAGGCTGAATGTAAATGTGAATGCCAACCGCAATGCTTATGCCAATCCGCAGGCCGGGTGGCAAACGGGCGGCTCGGGCACGCAGGGTTTCAATGCTTTGCAGGCGGCGCTGGCCTATCCTTCTTCGGTGCCGGTGTACAATGCCGACGGCAGTTACAGTCAGTTCGCCGTTACGGGCAACCCTGTTTCGTTGCTGGATATCAAGGACAAGACAAAGGCTCAGGGCCTGCTGGCAAACACTTCGCTGGATATTGACATTATCCCTAACACATTGACGGCCAAATTGCTATACGGAAATAACACTGAGAATTCGACCCGTGATTTCTACATTCCCAGCGACGTTTTCTGGGGACAATTATACAGATCGCGTGCTTCCCTGGCTGAAACGCGCCGGCAAAACCAGACGATGGAAGCGACCATGTCGTACAAAAAATCATTCGGCGATTGGCTGAACCTGGACGTGGTAACCGGCGTAGGCCAATACCTGGAAGACTTCTCAGGTTTCAGTGTCGAAACGTCGATGACACAAGATGCGATCAATACGGATAACCTGGGCGCGGCAACCGGCCCCAAAATCATCGGTTCCTACCGCGGCGTCAACAAGCTCCGTTCCTTCTTTATTCGCAGCAATTTCGACATCCTCGATCGTTTCCTGCTCTCGCTTACAGTCCGCCGGGACGGTGCCGACAAGTTTTTCCCTAACAACAAATACCAGTATTTCCCATCGGTGTCAGCGGGATGGAAGATCAATAACGAGGCATTTATGCAGGATATCAAGGTAATCAGCACATTGAAGCTCCGTGCCAGCTATGGTACTACCGGCGAACGCCCGGGAAGTGTGGCTTATGGTGCTTTTGCTGCTGATCCCAATGCAGTTACCTTCAACAATGGCTCAGTGGTGTATTTCCCTTACCGGCTTACTGCATTTGACAACCCCAACCTGCGCTGGCCCATTACGAAGACATTCAATGCCGGTCTGGACTTTGGGTTATTTAAAGAGCGGATCACCGGTTCGGTGGATGTTTTTACAGAAAACAGGACCCGCCTGCTCAGCAGCGCTACCACGCAGCAATTGTCGATCATCTCCACGTCGCCTATCAACGGCGGCCACCAGCGTCGCAAGGGTTTCGAGGTAAGTGTGAATACTGAAAATATCAAAACCAACGATTTCAGCTGGAATTCCACGATTAATGTGACGCACTTCAAAAACCGCTGGGTGAAGCGCTTTCCCAATGATCCGCCTGCACAATACGGCCGGGTAAATGATCCGGTGGGCAACGATATTATTTATGTGTACCAAACCAATGGTATCCTGCAAGCCGGACAGGAAGTGCCTGCCTGGCAGCCAGCCTCGGCCTCCAAGCCCGGGAACCCGGTTTTTGTCGACAACAATGGGGACGGAAAACTGGATTTCAACGATGTGAAAAGCTTCTCCGGCATTCCGAAGGCGATCATCGGTTTTGGAAACAATTTCACTTATGGAAAATTTGACCTGAGCGTGTTTATGTACGGTCAGTATGGCGCGTGGGGCAACGATTTTACCACTTTATGGGGCGATCCTGTCGGGTTATTGTCTAACAACCAAAGCGGTACGGAGCGGATCAAGGACGCTTGGAGTACTTCCAACCCGACCGGTACCCTGCCCGGCGCCGCTTACAACGAAGCCGCGATCGCGCTAGATGCCGGCCTGGATACGCGATTGGTAAAACGCGATTTCCTGCGCTGCCGCAATATTACATTGGGCTATACGATCAACTCGGGCGGACTGAGCAAGTACGTGAGAAGTATCCGCGTTTTCGCCGATTTGCAAAACGCGTTCATCCTGACGGGTTTCAAAGGCGTGGATCCTGAAATTCAGGCCAATTCCATCAAAGGCGGACCAGCGCCCTACCCGATGGTGAGAACATTATCGCTGGGTTTGCGGGCTAATTTTTAACATTACGACATTTTAATTATGAAAAAAATAATCATTGCCGGCTTGCTGGCGGCGAGCCTGTCGATCAGCGGCTGCGAGAAAAACTTTGACCCGGTACTAACCGGCACGCTTTCCCCGGCTAACTTTCCGAAAACGGAGGCCGACTTTAAACTTTACATTTTGCAGGCATACAAACCCTTCGGTTCCAAATGGGGATACAATGATGTTGCATATCAAAATATGTTTTTCAGCCCGGAATACGGACATCTGGCCATGTTTGATTTGCCTTCCGACCAGATGAACATTTTTACTGAATGGGGCGGCTTCTGGGAGTTTTTCAGCAAAGGCGACTTTACATTCCTGCGAACGCAGGGCAAACAAAGCCACTTCGAAAAAGTGCGCTACCTTACCCGCATGACGCAGGTGATTTCGGACATCGAAAAATCGGAGATTGCCGACGATGCCAAAAACAAATTCATCGCCGAAGCCCGGATGGGGCGCGCCTGGACCATGTATTACCTGCTGCACATGTACGGCCCTGTTCCGGTGATCCTGGACGCATCGAAAATCAATACGGATGCCGAAAGTGACCTGACCCGCCCTTCCCGGGATTCTTTTGTGGCTACAATAGCCGCTGATTTGCGTTTTGCAGCCGAACACCTGGAACTCAGCCCATCGGAATACGGGCGTTTTAATAAAGGTTTGGCATTAGGGACATTAACCCGGCTTTTCCTCAATGAAAAGAATTGGGCAGAGGCCGAAAAGGCGGCACGGGCGACGATCGCATTGGGTAAATATAGTCTGGTGCCAGACTATGCCGGGCTTTTTCGCGAAGCGACAGAAGTGAACAATGAAACGATCTGGGCGGTAAGCTGCGATCCTGTGTCGACGGGCGAAGCAGGCGGAAACTTCAATGCGCTGGCAATGTATTGCCTGCCGGGCGATTACAAAAGCAACAAGGTCAATGGCGGCTGGGCCAGTCCAAGCGGTGTATTCTGTCCAACCTGGGCATTTTATGACTCCTTTGACCCGGCGGATAAACGGCGTGAGCTGATGCTGCCGGCTTACACCGACAAATCCGGAAAAGCCAGGAACCGCGCCAACATGCGCGGCCCGATTTTGAAAAAATACCCCGACGAATCCACCCCTGGCGCTGATATTCAGGGCAATGACATTCCGGTACTGCGCTACGCCGATGTCCTGCTGATGCTTGCCGAAGCCATCAACCAGCAAGCCGGCCCTACTACCGAAGCAATCGCATTGGTGAATGAAGTAAGAACCAAACACGGTGGCATCGCCGCATTACCCGCCACAGCCACCGCTAACAAAACTGCTTTCAACGATGCGATCTTACGCGAGCGCGGCTGGGAATTTTACTTTGAAGGCATCCGTAAAATCGACTTAGTACGTCACGGCAAATGGGCATCCTCCCTCGAAGCCGCCGGAAAAGTCACCCGAGGCCCATCCGAACTATTTCCTGTTCCGCAATATGTGATTAATGTGGGCGAAGGGACGATTGAGCAGACGACGGGGTATTGAAACTGGCGTTGGTTGTCATTTTTTGTCACCCTGAGCGAACCGGGCCGCTCAGGGTGACAAAAGAAGAGAACGACAAAGAGAACGATAAGAATAAATGACAATCAAATAATCATTAATGACTATCAATGACAACTAATGACCAATAACAACATGAGGCTTATTATCAATTCTTTCCTCCTTTTCCTTTTTACTTACCATTCAACCTTCGCACAACAACCCAACGACGTATACGTCGACCCAAGCGGCATCATGCGCTGGGGGGAGACGAAGGAGGAGGTGCGTGGCTTTGGAGTGAATTATACGGTTCCTTTTGCGTATGCCTACCGCGTGGCGAAGCAGCTGAATGTAAATCCTGAACAAGCGATTGACAACGATGTTTATCATTTTTCCAGGCTTGGTTTTGACCTGTACCGGGTACACGTCTGGGATACGGAAATCAGTGATACACTTGGCAATTTGCTGGAAAACGAGCATTTAAAACTGCTCGATTACGCATTGACGAAAATGAAAACGCGCGGGATGAAGTTTGTGCTGACGCCCATCGCCTACTGGGGAAACGGCTGGCCGGAGAAAGATGAGAAGACTCCCGGTTTTTCGCGGAAATATGGTAAAGCTGCCTGTCTTACCAATCCGGAGGCGATCAAGGCGCAACAGAATTACCTGTATCAGTTTCTCAATCATGTCAATCCTTACACCGGCGTGGCTTACAAGAATGAGCCGGACCTGATCGCATTCGAAATCAGCAACGAGCCGCAGCATGGCGGATCGACAAGCGACGTGACTGCATTTATCAACGGCATGGTAGCTTCCATGCGGAAGACGGGCTGCAAAAAGCCGGTTTTTTACAACATCAGTCACAGTATTCACCTGGCACAGGGATATTTCGATGCCAATATCGACGGCGGCACATTTCAATGGTACCCTACGGGGCTGCAAGCCAAACATGAGATTATGGGTAACCTGCTGCCAAACGTAGACGATTACAAGATCCCGTTCGCCGCCAATCCCCGGTTTAAAAAGATGGCAAAAATCGTGTACGAATTCGATGCGGCGGATGTGGGGCGCTCTTACATTTACCCGGCCATGGCGCGCAGCTTCCGTACCGCCGGAATGCAGCTGGCCACGCATTTCGCTTACGATCCAACCTACTTTGCATATGCCAATACGGAATACGACACGCACTACATGAACCTGATTTACACCCCGCAGAAAGCATTGAGCCTGAAAATCGCTTCGGAGGTGTTTCACCGGGTACCGCTCTACAAGGATTACGGAAAGTTTCCCGCCAACATTGCTTTTGGCGACTTTAAGGTAAGTTATGCCCAGGACCTGGCCGAAATGGTGACCAAAGACAAATTCATTTACACCAACAACACAACCACAAAGCCTGCCAATGCAGGTGCATTGGAGCATGTGAGCGGCTCAGGCAACTCGGCTGTCGTAAAATACGAGGGAACAGGCGCGTATTTTCTGGATAAGCTGGAAAACGGCGTTTGGCGGCTGGAAGTTTTGCCGGATGCGATTTGGATAGAGGACCCTTTTGGGTATAATAGTCTTGACAAAAAGCTGGCCGTGATCAACTGGCGAACATGGCCTATGTCCGTTCAGCTGCCGGATTTGCGAAACAATTTTGAGATTACACCCCTAAATGCAGGAAACCATAATGCTGCATTGAAATCGCGAAATAATGCATTCAACATTGCGCCGGGTGCTTATTTGTTGGTCAAAAAAGGCGCAAAAACTAAGTTTCACGCAAGTACCCAATGGAAAAACATGACCCTGGGCGAGTTCGTAGCGCCGGCTGCGACATTGACACAGACCTATGTATTGCATACACCGATTCCCGAAGCTTCCGCAGGCCGGGAACTGGATGTAAACGTTCAGATCGTTAGTCTCCAACAGCCCGAGCAAGCCCAGATTAAAATACTCGGTAAAAATGGAAAATCGATGGCATTCGAGCTGGTGCGTAAGAAGGGCTATCATTATTCCTCCCAAATTCCGGCCGCGGATTTAGGAGAAGGCACCATTCAATACACAATTGTAGTTAAGGAAAAAGGCGTAGAAAAGCATTATCCTGCTGCTCAAAAAAACACTGCAAATGAAGGCGAAAACGAACTATCTTTTCGAACGAATATCGTACCAAAATCCAGCAATATAGCTATTTTCAATGCTGCTAAGGACCATCAGAAGTTACTAAGACCTTACTCAAAAACTTCCCGCATTTCAGTAAAAGAAAATGGAATTTCCGAGCTCAGCATTACACCGGAAAAGGCGGAAGCCTATGCCATGCGTTTCAATTTCAAAGAGAAAATCGCGGGCCGCAGCGCGGATCTTTCGGGCAAGAAAAACCTGGTTTTGTACGGTCGCGCGCTCAGTCAGAAAGCCTGTGAAGTTCAAATAGCGTTGATCAGTACAGATGGGTCCGTGTTCGGCAAGAAAGTAGATATCGAACCCAAAGACGGCGCTTACCAGATTTCCCTGAACGCTCTGAAAAACGCAGAATTTATCAGCCTGCCGCGCCCCTACCCCGGTTTTTTACCTTATTCCCTGCAAACGACACCTGATAACGCAAGCTTCAACATCGATCAGATCGAAACGCTGCAACTCTCGTTTCTACCGGTTGAAACCGTGCATCAGAATCAGAAATCGATTTCAGGAATAGCTGTTGAAAGGGTGGTGTTGGAATAGCCCGGCTCATACTCCGTGCGGACGGACTGTCCGCATTCTAACTTAGGTTAGCAACCTGCCGCAAGCTTTTAACTTTTGGCAGGTTGCTTTTTTAACCTACTACTCTACGCCTCCCCCCAGCGCCCTGTACAGATCCGTAACCGCGTTGAGTTTTTCAAGTTGGATATTGATCGCTTCCAGGTCATTTTGCAGCCTGCTGTTTTGGGCCGTGATTACTTCCAGATAGTTGGCCATTCCACTCTTATACAGTTTTTGGGCATCTTCTGTGGCCTTATTGAGCATCGCTGTTTTTTGCTGCACCAGTTCGAGTCTCTGTGAAGCGCCGCTTGACTTGGCCATGGCGTCCGACACCTCGCCTACCGCGCTCATTAACGTTTGTTTATATTGGATCACCGCTTTTTCCTGCTCCACAACAGCCGTTTCATAGGCCGTTTTCAAGGCGCGCTTCTGGAAGATGGGCTGCGTCAGGTTGGCGGCCAGCGTTTTGGTCAGTGAGCCGGGCAGGTCAAACCATTTATTGAAATTGAAAGAGTTGGCCGCAACCTGCGGTGAAATGCTCAGGGCCGGGTACATGGCCGCTTTCGCAAGCCCCGTTTGGGCATTCAGGCTGACTACCGCCAGCTCGGCCGCTTTCACGTCGGGCCTGCGGCTGAGCAGCTGGGCAGGGACTGATGCCGCAAAAGTCTCCTCGGGCATGGCATTCGACAGGTCACCGGCACGCTGAATGGCGTCCGGATAGCTGCCGCAAAGGATGCTCAATGCGTTTTCCTGCACGGCGATGTTCTGCAAGGCAAGCGGGATAAGCAGCTCGGCGGTTTTCTTCTGGGCTTCGGCCTGGTCTACGGCCAGCGAGGTGATTTGCCCGGCATTGAATTGCAGCCGCATCATATCCAGCGTACTGTCACTGAGGACAATGTTCTGGTTGGCGATTTTGAGCTGCTGGTCCAGGCTGATCAGGTTGTAATAAGACTGGGCTACCTGGCTGATAATGCGGGTTTTAAGCGCAGATACATTTTCCTTTTGCGCAAAATAATTAGCAATAGCGGCTTCCTTCTGCATTTTTGCTTTGCCCCAAACGTCTACTTCCCACGAAAGCTGCAATGATGCATTGTAGTCGTCCATGTAAGTTGTCCCCACAAACTGCTCACTCAACGAGCCATTTAAGGAGTTTTTCGACAACCATGACCTGCTTGCGCCCGCTGAAAAATTCAGCGTCGGCAAAAGCGCCAGTCTGGCTTGCTTCACCGCCAGGTCCATCTGTTCGATGTTTTTGAGGGCGATGGCAATGTCATTATTCCTTTCAAGCGCTTTTTCAATGAGGCCCACCAGTTGTGGTTCGCGGAAAAAGGTGCGCCAGGGAAGCTGTACGGTATCTGACGTTACCGGCATGGCGGCGCGGAACGCGGCAGGCGGTTCCAGGTTGGGGCGCTCATAACGCTTGCCGACCGTGCAGGATGCCAGCGTGGTCGCCAGCACCATGGCTGCAATGATATTTTTATTCATGATTCTGGTTCTTTTAGTCGTTTACAGGCAGCGCAGCCGCCGGCTTTTTCCCTGAAATCTTTTCTTGCAGGAATTGGAACAGGATGTATAGCAGCGGGATCACAAACACACCCAGCACTACCCCGCTGAGCATTCCCATGGCAGCACCCGTGCTGATGGAGCGGTTACCCATGGCCGACCCGCCCGTGGCGATCATCAAAGGGATCATTCCGACGATAAATGCCAGGGAGGTCATAATGATCGGGCGTAAGCGGGACCTTGCCCCCTCGATGGCCGACTCGACGATCGAGAGCCCGCCGGCCCGCCGCTGAACGGCAAATTCGACGATCAGGATGGCATTTTTTGCGAGAAGGCCCACCAGCATGATCAAACCCACCTGCACATAAATATTGTTATCCAGCCCGATGAACTTAGTCGCCGCAAAAGACCCTACGATACCCGTCGGGATCGAAAGCAGGACCGCCAGAGGCAGCAGGTAGCTTTCGTACTGCGCGGCCAGCAGGAAGTACACAAACAGCATACAAAGGGCCAGGATGAACACCGTTTGGTTACCCGCCGACTTTTCTTCCAGGCTAAGCCCGGTCCATTCGTAACCGTAGTCGGAAGGCAGTTTGTCCAGGACATTCTTTTCAAGGTTGTCCATAATATCCCCGCTACTCGATCCCGGCAACGGCACCACGCTGATCGTCAGCGCATTGAACAGGTTGTGCCGGTTTACCGATTCCGGTCCGTACACTTTGTGGAGCTTCACCAATGCATTAACCGGCACCATCTGGTTTTGATCGTTGCGGACAAAGATTTCGTTCAATGCTTTTTCATCCATCCGGTACACGCCATCCGCTTTCACGCTCACGCGGTAAAACTTGCCGAACCGGGTGAAGTTCTGGGTTTGGTCACCGGCAAAATAGGTCTGGATCGTGTTCATCATCCCGCTCACGCTTACGCCCATTTGCTTGGCTTTATCCTGGTCCACTTCCATTTCCAGCTGCGGATAGTCGGTCCGGAAGGTGGTGTAGGCATACTGCACGCCGGGCTGCTGCATAATCTGCCCGATCACTTTGTCAGACATCTCTTTCAATGCATTGGCGTCCTTGCCGGTTTTGTCCTGCAATACAATCTCAGCGCCGCCGGTTACCCCGTAACCTTCCACGGGAGGGCTTCTGAATGCCATGACGGTCCCTTCCTTAATGCCGGAAAACGCTGCCGTCAGGTTGGCCATGATCTGGTCGATGTCTTTCACCGCGCCGCGGTCTTCCTTCTTTTTGAGTTTGATAAAACCCAATCCGTAAGCAGGGCTGGCGCTGTTGGACAGAATATTGAAACCGGTAATGTTCGAGCTGGTCTCGACGGCCTCCGTTTGCGACAATATCTTTTCAATTTTCAATGCCGCTTCCGTGGTCCGGTCGAGGGCCGTTCCCGGAGGCATGCTCAAACTGTAAATGATGAAACCGTCATCCTCCATTGGAACGAAGCTTTTCGGCGTGCTGAGCATCAGCCATCCCGCAATCGCTGTGATGGTTACTACAAGCCCGGCTCCGAGCCATTTTCTGTTGATCAGAAAGTTAAGCCCGCGGATATAGCGCCCGGTCAGGTTGTCGAAACCTGCGTTGAAGGCAGTAAAAAACCTTTTTCCAAAACCTGCATTGTGCTGCTTATCTCCGTGGCCTTCTGCATGGTTGTTCTTCAAAAGCAATGCACAAAGTGCGGGCGTGAGCGTCAATGCATTGACGGCCGAGATGATAATGGCGATCGCGAGCGTGTAGGCAAATTGTTTATAAAAAATCCCCGACGAACCCGTCATGAAGCCAATGGGAATAAATACGGCCGACATCACCAGGGTAATGGAAATCACCGCACCGGTAATTTCGCCCATTGCGCTGTGCGTAGCCTCTTTTCCACTCATATTGGAGCCGTCCATCTTGGCATGCACGGCTTCGACGACGACAATCGCATCATCGACCACAATACCGATGGCCAGTACCAATGCAAACAGCGTGAGCACGTTGATCGTGAAACCGAATGCCATCAGGAAAAAGAAAGTACCGATGATGGCGACAGGCACGGCAATGGCCGGGATGATGGTCGACCGGAAGTCTTGCAAAAACAAGAACACCACAATGAATACCAGTATAAATGCTTCCACCAGCGTCGATTTCACCTGGCTGGTCGCTTCGTCGAGCCGTTCTTTGGTACTCATCAGGCTGGTGTACTTAATGCCGGGAGGGAAAGTTTTGGAAGCCTTCTGCAACACATCGCTTACGCCGATCTCGATCTCGTTCGCATTGGAGCCGGTCGTTTGCAGGATCGCAACCGTGACGGCGTTTTTGCCATTGGACAAAGAATTACCACTGTAATTCAAAGACCCGAATTCGATACGGGCCACGTCTTTCAGGCGGACCAGTTCCGTGCCGTTACTTTTGACGATGATATTCTCGTACTCTGCCGGCTGATTTTTCTTGCCTTTGTACCGCATGACATATTCCAACGCAGCGGTAGACTCCTGCCCCAGTTTGCCGGGGGCAGCTTCGAAGCTCTGGTCGGCGATGGCCTGGTTCACATCCGAAGGCACCAGTCCGAAACTGGCCATTTTCTGCGGATTGAGCCAAACGCGCATCGAATAATCCTTGGAACCGAATGCCTGTGCCTGTCCCACGCCCGGCACGCGCTTGATTTGCGGCACCAGGTTGATATTGACATAGTTTTGCAGGAACAGCTCATCGTATTTTGCATTGTCGGTGGTGTATACATTGAAAATCATGATCATGCTATTCTGCTGCTTGGAAGTGGTAAGCCCCATCTGGATCACTTCCTGCGGCAATATCGGCGTGGCCTGCTGCACGCGGTTCTGCACATTCACAGCCGCCTGGTCCGGGTCCACACCTTGCTTGAAAATCACTGAAATCGAAAACGAACCATCATTACTGGCGGTTGATTTGATGTATTGCATATTCTCCACGCCGTTGATCTGTTCTTCCAGCGGGGTTACTACCGAGCGGATCACCGCTTCACTGTTACCACCCGGATAGGTACCCGATACCATCACCGTGGGCGGGGAAATGTCGGGAAAGCGGGTTACCGGCAGGCGCATCAGGCCGAGAATACCCAGCATCAGCAGCACAACGGATATCACCGTGGCCATTACCGGCCGGTCTATAATCTTTTTTAACATGACGTTTGTATTGTATTTGGATTATTTCGAAAGCGAGTCGGCCGGCACCATTTTGGCTGCAACGGGCGTGCCTTCATAAAGTACATCAATGCGGTTGAGCGCGACCTTGTCCCCTTGCTGCAAGCCGGCCTTTACCAGGTAGTTGTTGCCCGATGTGCCTGCTACTTCAATGGGCACCATGGCTACCTTGCTGCTGTCGCCGAGTTTGTACACGAACAGCCTGTCCTGAATGTCTTTCACGCTCGCCATCGGGAGTGTCATCACCTTATCAAGCGTTTGGTGGATCACAATCCTTCCCGAGCCGCCCGAACGCAGGATCTTGTCGGGGTTGGGGAACACGGCTTTCATGCTCATGCTGCCCGTGGTGCGGTCCAGATTGCCGCTGGCGCTTTCGAGCTTACCCTTGTGGGTATACGTGCTGCCGTCGGCCATAATCAGTTCCACTACCTGGTCTTTGGCCGGACCGGCCTTTTTGAAACCGATGAAATCGGCCTCGCTCATGGAAAAGTAAACGAATACGTTATTAATTTCAGACAAGGTTGTCAGCGGCATCGCGTCGGCGGGCGTGACCAGGTTACCCACGCGGTTCGGGATTCTACCGATATACCCGCTTACCGGGGCTTTGATCAACGCAAAGTCCGCATTGATTTTGGAAGATCCCAGCATTGCCTTCGCCTGGGCCACCTGCGCTTTGGCGGCTTCGTAGCTGGCCTGCGCTGTTTTCAACTGCATGTCGGACACGACCTTACCTTCCACCAATGGGCGGAGCTTTTCAACTTCCAGGGCCGCATTCGCCTCGGCGGCCAGGGCCGACTCCAGTCCTGCGGAGCTGTTATTGACCTGCTCGTTGAAGACTTCTCCTTTAATTTTGAAAAGCGACTGGCCTTTTTGCACGTAATCGCCTTCTTTCACATAGATGGCTTCCAGGTACCCATTTACCTGCGCCTTCACATCTACATTCACACTCCCTTCGATGGATCCCGGATAGCTCGTCTGCACGGGTGCGCTGCCTGATGTCATTTCGATGAAGTCCGTTTCCTGCGGCGGCATCTGGCCCGCCTGGCCTTGTTCGGCCTGCGAAGTACAGGATAGTAATGCGGTAGAAGCTGAAAGTAGCCAAAGGCCTGTGAGGAAGTGTATTGATTTAAAACTGCGCTTAAACATTGTACAAGAGTTTGATTTTTTTACAAAGAAACCCACGTAACGCACCCCTGGGGGCAAATTTCTGACCGAACCGGTGAAAATCGCTACCGAATCGTAAACGTATCTTACCCAAGCGTAATGCGGTGGTTTATCCTTCCAAAACCTGTGCTGACTGAAATTGTAATGGATGGTAAAAGACCATAAATCTTCCAGGAACGAGGCGCTTTTTATTGCTGGCCGGTTCGGTACCGGTACGTCTTCATTTCAGTCACGGATTTCTACGGCTCGGTAAAATTTTCGCTCACGGGCCTCTCCTGCCCATATAGTTTTGCTGCTGTTAAACCAGGCAAGTACAACTAAAAACAAATGGTACGAAAAGGGGTGATTTAGCACTCCCAGTCCCTTAACAAGGTACCTTTGCAAAACAGCCGGCCTCACGCAGCATTCTATGGAGAGTACAGAAAATAAGTTTATCACCACCCGAAGCAAGTCTATCGTCCTTGCTTCATTCTCGTTTGTGATGTTTTACGTTTTCACCTACATGCTTGATCCGCGGGATGTATGGTGGACGAATTACTTCAACCGGCCGATCAATGAGATGCTGGCAGAGTGGATCCTGACTTTATTGTTTTGTGTATTAATATCCCTGGGGAGCGTTTCCATCCATGCAAGACTAAACCGGTTTATCCCATGGCTTGAAAAGCCCCGGAGACGATTGCTGCTGGAAACTGTGCTGAATATTTCCTTTGTGGTCCTGCTTATCATTTTGCTCGTCGTGCTCATCAGGGCATTACCACAGAATGCCAATGCATCTACCAGCGAGGAGGATATAGCAAGTTTTTGGCAGGCAGTGACGGTGAGCATTTTCATGGCGCTCATTATCAGCGCCGTGCATACCGGCGATTACCTGATCACCAACTGGAAGAATGCCGCGCTCGAAGCGACGCAGCACAAACTCAAATCCGCCCAGCACAAGCAGGCAGCGGCCGAAGCAGAGCTCGAAGCGCTCAAATTGCAGATTGATCCCCATTTTGTATTTAATAACCTGAGTGTCCTTTCCGAACTGATCCTGGAAGACCAGCAACTGGGCTATAATTACTCGGAAAATTTCGCCAAGGTTTACCGGTATCTTTTAACGAATTCAAAAAAAGACCTGATCAAATTGGACGATGAAATGAAATTTCTGAATGCGTATATTTTCCTGCTCCGGCAGCGTGCAGGAAATGGCATCGCCTTCGAGATCGACATCAACCCCTCCCATCTTGCATTACAACTTCCTCCGATGACCGTGCAGCTTCTGATCGAAAACGCGATGAAGCACAACCAGTTTGTAAAAACCAACCCGCTGAGAATTGAAATAAAAAGCGGCGTAGAAATGGACCTGATCATTTCCAACACCGTGATACCATTGCAGAAAAAGGAAGAATCGTCCGGTTTAGGCCTTAAAAACATTCGCGAGCGGTATTTGCTATTATCGGATCGCGAGCCGCATATCAGCGCCAGCGACACCCGGTTTTCCGTATCGATACCCCTGATAAAATCATGATAAAGAACATTTTAATCATTGAAGATGAAAAACCCAATGCGGACAGGCTTAAAAGACTGATCTCTTTTGTAAATCCCGCGTCCAGTATCGTTGGTGTGCTTGAAAGCGTTTCGGAAAGCGTGGACTGGCTCTCGAAAAACCCCTGTCCCGACCTGATCATGATGGATGTCCGGCTGCCGGATGGGCTCAGCTTTGAGATCTTCGACAAAGTCCAGATCCCTTGCGCGGTAATTTTCACAACGGCGTACGACGAATATGCTGTCCGGGCTTTTAAAGTCAACAGCGTGGATTACCTTTTGAAACCCATTGAACAGGAAGAGCTGGAACAGGCACTGCGGGTTGCCGAACAGAGGCAGCAGAGCGAACAGACCCTCTCCATAGAAAGCCTGCTGAACCATATCAACAAGAAAGAATACCGCAGCCGGTTTCTGCTGCCATTCCGCGACGGCTACAAGACCGTACTGGTAAGCGACATTGAGTACTTCTTCTCGGAACATAAGATCACGAAGGCCAAATTGCAAAACGGGAGCGAAGAAGTTTTGCAGCAGTCCCTCGAAGAGCTCGAAGAGCAGCTGGACCCGAAAACCTTCCTGCGTGTAAACCGCCAGTTTATCATCCACATCGACAGCATTACCCACATTCACAATCATTTCAACGGTAAGCTTAAAATAGAACTGCGCAAAAGCGCCGATGTCGAAATTATCGTCAGCCGGGAAAAAGCAGCTTCGATAAAAAGCTGGATGGATTTTTGAGAGTCAGCGGCAGGAACGAGTCGTAATGTGTCCTCCATTCACTTAATTCATCGATCAATAATTTTTTAAAATATTTCACAGACAGACTTGTCTGTCTGTGAAATGATGCATACATTTGTATCACAACAACGACGATCATGAACTCACCGAGAGAAAGAATACTTGAAACAGCTTCGGGTTTGTTTCATCAGCAGGGGTACAATAGCACGGGTATTAATCAGATCATTAGTGAAGCCGCAGTGGCCAAAGCAAGTTTTTATAGTCATTTTAAATCAAAGGATGAGCTGTGTATTGCGTTCCTGAGCGCGAGACATGACTATTGGTTTTCTGAATTGAACACATTTGGTTCAAAAGTAACTGGCACAAAGCAACGCCTGCTGGCTGCGTTTGACTTCATTATTTATATGAATGAAAAAGAAGATTTCAGGGGGTGCAGTTTCCTGAATATTTTATCGGAAATATCCAAAGATCAGGCTGCAATACTTTCTGTAATACAGGCGCACAAGAATGACCTGAGAAAATTTTTCAAAAACGAGGATGTAAGCGATCCGGTATCCGATCACATATACTTATTATTTGAGAGTTCGATTATTGAGAGCCAACTATTCAGATCAAATGAGCTGGTCAATCGATCAAAAGAAATTGTAGGAAGTTTAATATAATTTTCATTTAATCTTATAAAACAACATGGAAAAGAGATTCCCTTTACCCCCGTTCACATTAGAAACGGCGCTACAAAAAATTCAATTGGCAGAAGATGCCTGGAACAGCCAAAACCCGGAAAAAGTCTCAATGGCCTACACCGTCGACAGCGAATGGCGGAATAGAAATGTATTTGTGAATGGCCGGGAAGAAATTGTTCAGTTTTTGACAAAAAAATGGGAGAAAGAATTAGACTACAAACTTAAAAAAGAATACTGGGCGCATACGGACAATCGAATTGCCGTGCGGTTCGAATATGAGTACAGGAATCACGAAGGCAAATGGTTCAGAGCGTACGGTAATGAAAACTGGGAGTTCGATGAAAATGGGCTGATGGCCAAACGATATGCAAGCATCAATGATCTCGAAATCGACGAGGCGGACAGGCATGTGTAGCTTGAAGGTTTCCGTTGCATTGCTAGTGGGAATGCTGTTGCCCTCCGGGGCTCGGCCGGTGCTGGGCCGTAAAACGCTCATCGCTTCAAATCCCACTTTAAGCCAACGGACGCGTAGGGGGATGCTGAAAAGTAATAGTCATTATTGGAGGCAAACATTCCCTTCAAAGTGCGATTGCTGTATGCGGCCGGGCGGTACAGGTTCAGGCCGATCATGGCGGTCGCGGTGAGTCCCGTTTTCCCGAGCTTTACTTCCGGACGCAGCCCGGTGACGATGTACTGGTGGGAGAATATCACATCTTTCCCCTCTTTTTCGAGCAGGGCCACCTGGCCGTTCATTTCCAATGCCCACGAGAGTTTTATGCGGTCATTCAACTTGTAACTCGCTGCTATGTCAAGGCCATCAACCAATTCAGCGCTCACGTTGAACTTTCCTTGATGCTTCCAGTTCACGTAAACGGCCGGAAATACCATCGGATAGCCCAGCGAACTGTTTAGCGCCACACCGCCCCCGATCGACAGGTTGGGTTTCAAATGGCGGATAAAAATAACGCCGGCACTTCCGAGCACGTTTTTGAACGTGATTTTTGAAAAATCGGTCGAAGGAGTGAACACGCCCATACCCACACCCGCCCTGACGGACCATTTCCCGTTGAGCGGCCGCAGGTGATAAATGCCCGCTTGCAGGTTCATGATCCTGGAAACCATCTCACTTGTGAATTGCTCATTGTTCAGCGATGCGTAAGCGCCACTAAGGGCGACGCCCCAGGCCGTCGGGCGGTTATGTTCGTTGATTTTGGTTGACAGCGGGATATTCACCGCGCCCTGGTACACAATGGAAGACCCTTTGCTATCACCGATCTTTTCTTTCGGCTTATCTCCGTTTGGCAAAAACCAGTAACCGGAATTACCGATGAATTCGGTCTTAAAGGAAACTTGTTGCGCGTTTGCTTTCAGGCAAAGCAAGGACCCGAAGATCACTGCAAATAATGATATTGATTTCATGGCTGAGACTTAACTGGCGTTTAAATTGTTTCATTTTTCAGCAAATGTGAGCGGAATGAAGCAACACCAAAAGTCAAAAACCACGGGGTTCAGAATAGGCAGGTTGAAGTGCAGAATGTAGGAAATGGAATTAAGAATGCCGGCTGTCGGCTATTCAAGAATACCGTCCATCCATTTCAGAAAGTCCGGCACGCGCACGCGGCTTACCAGCACTTCGTGCGGGCATGCCGGTGAAAAGGAAAGCTGCAAGCGGCTGTTGAAGTATTTGATTACACTTTCTATGGCTTTGAGATTGCCGATGCAATTTCGTGAGACACGAAAAAACAAGTGATGGTCGAGCTGCTGTTCGATCTGATCCAAAGTATAGTTGACAATGTAACGTTTGTCGGTGAAGGTATGCAGGAAAACCACGCCGTCTTCGCTGTAAAAATGAGCGATATCGGTTGTTTCAATGTAATGATAATTTTCACCTTTCGAGATCAGGAACCGGTTCTTCGTACCTGCCGGCAACAGGGATTTGAAACTGTTGGAATCCGGTTGAAATAACTGGTTGTGAAAGATATGCTCAAATTTAACGAGTGCCGATTCCAGCTCTGCTTCTTCAAAAGGTTTAAGCAAATAGTCGATGCTGTTTAACTTGAAAGCCCTGATCGCATGTTCGTCATAAGCAGTCGTGAATATAACCGGAGTTTTCACCTCAATATGGTTGAATATCTCAAAACAACTGCCATCGGCGAGCCTGATGTCCAATAGGATCAAATCAACCTTTGTTGTTTTCAGGAACGTGATGGTATCAATGACCGTCTTGGTCCGCTTCTCCAATACGTAACCTGGACGCAATGCGGTCATCATGCGTTTCAACTCTTCGGCAGCAAATCGTTCGTCTTCTACGATCAGGTATTTCATGGCTCGATATAAGGGATTTTCACAATAAATTGATCACCGGTATGCTCCACGACAATGTCCTTTCCAAATAGCTGATACTGCTTTTTCAAGTACTTCAATCCAATGCCGCTTTTGTCCGCATTGCTGGATGGCTTCACCTGATTTTCCACGGAAACATATTCTTTTCCAATCGTAATCTGAATAGCCAACGGTGCTTCCTCGGTGGCCACATTGTGCTTGAACACATTCTCCAACAGAAGCTGCATCGTAAGCGGGACAATCTTATTGCTTTCCGATCCGCTATCTTCATGCACTGTAAATGTGAAAGCATTTTCAAACCGCATCTGCATCAAAAATATATACGACTCAAGCACTTCCATTTCTTCCGCGACCGTCACGGAAGGCTGCTGGTTCAACGAAAGCACGTAACGGTAACTTCTGGAAAGCGCTTTCGTAAACTTCTTGGCATTCTGCGGGTTCAGGTATATCAGCGATGAGAGCACATTCAATGAATTAAATAAAAAATGCGGGTTGATCTGTGCCTTCAATGTCTCGTGCTGAAATAACAGCACTTCACGCTTCGCCTTTTCAGAATCGGCAATCGCCTTTTGTTCGGACCGAAAATAATGGATCAGTTCAAAGACGAGCAGTATAGGCGCATTGGTGAGCATTCCCAATGCAAATTTGGTTGCAAACGGAGGTAGCCCCGTCGGAGGAACATGCAATATTTTGTAAATCATCCAATCAAAAACCCATAACAGCGCAAGACTTATCAAAGTCAGCCCTACCATGTCGGCCATGATGCGGTACGATACATTTTTGGAATAGGGAATATGTTTATTCAGAAACAGTAACAAGTTATAATCCGCCACACACATCGTGAGCACCACCACGTAATGGGCCGTTAGCTGGACGGCAAATTTTCCCCATAAATCATCCTGCATCACGATATTGCTGAGCAGCATTTGGCATAATGCATACAGCAGCGATGAGAAGATAAAAATGAAAACATGCTTTACGTTAAAACCGCTTATTTGACGCGCCATCAGTGTCGTGATCGTTGAAGGCGGAAATGTAAAAGATAACCGGCAGACCATCCGTAAATCCTGCCGGTTTTCCGATGAAGTTCATTATTTGAGGGATGAATTTAACTCGCTCTCCTTAATTACCTTTGAAGTACATCATTACAATATCGTTTTATGCACAAGAACCTCGTTAGATTATCGGTCCTGTTTGTTCTGTCAGCACTATTTTTTGCCGCGAAAAACGGCCGGCCAGCCGACAAACATGAGCCATACAGAACGTCTTCCGCAAAACGCCCCAACATTCTCTTCGTTATTTCCGACGATCAATCCTACCCGCATACGTCGGCGTATGGTTACGAGGGCGTTAGCACGCCTGCATTCGATCGTGTTGCCCGAGAAGGCGTTCTTTTTACCAATGCGTTCTCCGCCTCGCCCGGGTGCAGCCCTTCGCGGGCGGCTATTCTGACGGGAAAAAACTGCTGGCAGCTCGAACATGCCGGCACGCATGCCAGCTCGTTCTCGGCGCAATTCCAAACCTATCCCGACCTGCTCGAAGCGTCGGGCTACTTGATCGGCCACACCGGTAAAGGCTGGGGACCGGGAAATTTCAAAATTTCCGGCCGCAGCCGAAACCCTGCCGGCCCCGCATTCAACAAAGTCACTATGGAAGCACCCAAAGGCATCAGCAACAACGACTATGCCGCTAATTTCAAGAGCTTTCTCTCCTCCAAACCCCAGGATAAGCCATTCTGCTTTTGGTTTGGAGCACAGGAGCCGCACCGGCGGTACCCCACCGGCATCGGCAAGCGAAGTGGGATGGATATGTCGAAGGTGAAAGTGCCTGGATTTCTGCCGGAAAGCGATGAGGTCAAGTCGGATATGATGGATTATCTGTATGAGATCCAATGGTTTGACAACCATCTCGCGCGCATCATCCGCACGCTCGAAGAGACTGGCGAACTGGATAATACGATCATTGTCGTCACTTCGGACAATGGCATGCCCTTTCCGCGGGCCAAAGCCAATGTGTATGAGTACGGCATCCATTTGCCGCTGGCCATCCGCTGGGGAAGCAAGGTAAAAGGCAACCGGAAAGTCACCGATCCCGTGAGCCTCACCGACCTTGCCCCTACTTTCCTGGAAGCCGCCGGAGTGCCGTTCGATGCGAAAGCAATTGCCGGAAAAAGCCTGATGAATATCCTCACCGGTAGTGGCCAGGGAGAAGTGGACAAAAGCCGAGAAGCGGTGTTTGCATCACGGGAGCGGCATTCTTCGTCCCGCTGGAACAACCTCGGATACCCGCAGCGCTGCATCCGCACGCGGCAATACCTGTATATCTGGAACGTGTACCCCGCCCGCTGGCCCGCGGGCGATCCGCAGGAAATCAGCAAAAACGGCCAGCTTGCAGGCATGGACAGCGCCTATTTTGATATCGATGATTTTACCGAATCGTATGTTTTCTCCAACCGCAAGAAACCCGGTGTTGCGCCATTTTTTCATATGGCGGTCGATAAAAGGCCCGGACAGGAGTTGTACGACATCGTCAAAGACCCCGCGTGCCTGCATAATCTGGCGGCACAGGCGAATATGAAAACCGTAGTGGCGGATCTGGATAAAAAACTAAAATCCTACCTGACCGCTACCGGCGATCCCCGGATGGGAAAGAACGGAGAAATTTTCGAAACATATGAAAGGTATAGTCCGCTCAGAGCATTTCCATCGCGCCGATAATTTCAATTCTCAGATTTAGTTTGGCTGATTGCCCGTTTTTCGCAGCTTACCGGATCAGATAAACGCCTACCGATTTTTTCAGCTCTTCGAGGGTCTGGCGGGGCGGCTCCAGGCCTTTGGGGACGGGCTGTTTGGAGAATGTTTGCAGGTACAATACCCAGGCATCACGCCACCAGATTGCCTCCCGGCGCTGAACCTTCAGACGTCCTGCCACATCAGCATAAATCCTGTTGTCCAGACCCGTCCTGGCAAGATCCCATTGCTGCTGCATCCACACGACGGAATCCGCACCCGTGTACAAGCGGTGGCAGAGCTCATCCCACAGCGTCCGACCGGTACCCAGCTTTTTGTCCCAGCCGACATGATGAAACCATAACAGGTAGGGCAATGCGGTATTTTCGGGGTCGTTCCACTGCTGTTGCACCTGCGGCCGGTACTGCGCCAGGGCGCCACTGCCATTCGCGGTGCGGTCAAATCCCAGCCCGGCCGAGTCGGCGCGGTGGTAATAGGTTGCTGTCCAATCCGGACGGGCGCCTCGGCTCTGCCAGGGTTCGGGCGCGAAATGAACACCCATCCACGGGCGCGATAGCCCAAGCGGCGTATTGTAATCGACGTAAATCTCGCGCGACCTCAGCATAAGCGCCTGAATGTGTGCCCCGGGCTTCGGCTGACGCGTTAAAGTGAGCTGTATCCACTCGTTGGCGATCTGCTCCGACGTCAGCTGATGGTCCCAGCTGAGTCTTCCGAATGCATACCAGTTGGCTTGCGCCAGCGGATGGCCTGTCCAGTTTCGGTCGCTGCCCGTGTTGGCAACGCCCGCCATCAACGTACGGGTGTAGCCGTGCAGACTTCCATCGATCACTTTCGCAACGGTAGAACCCTGCCCCTTCACATAGGTATCAGCATCGAGGCATTCCTTGAAAATGGGCGCCTCATACACGGCATGCGCGGCAAACCCCAGATATTCCTGCGTAATCTGAAACTCCATTCCCAGAGGGGTGCCTGGCATATTTCCAAACAAAGGAGAGAATGGTTCCCTCGGCTGAAAATCGATCGGCCCGTTTTTGACCTGCACAATTACCCTGGGGTCAAACTTGCCGTCGAGCGGCACAAATTCCTCGTAGGCCGCCTTGAACCGGTCCGCATTGGGATCAGCCTTGTACACAAAGGCGCGCCAGATAACAATACCGTCGTACGGCTTGAACGCCTCGGCGAGCATATTGGCGCCATCGGCATGCGTGCGCCCATAATCCTGCGGGCCCGGTTCCCCTTCCGAATTGGCCTTGACCAAAAAACCGCCGAAATCAGGAATTTCGCGATAGATCTCCGCCACTTTCTCCGACCACCATGCCCGGACTTTCGGGTCCAGCGGATCGGAAGTGGTCAGGCCGCCCAATGTTTTGGGTGCGGCGAAATACACCGACAAATATGTTCTGATACCATACCTGCGCATCACAGCGGCTATGGCGGCCACTTTTACGATGTACTCGCGCGACATGAACCGCGCACTGGCATTCACATTGTTAAGCACCGTACCGTTGATACCGAGCGAAGCGTTGGCCCGGGCGTAATCTTCATACCTGGGATCAATGCGTTCCGGGAGCTCGTACCATTTCCACAGCGAAGAGCCCGCATAACCACGCTCGATTGTTCCGTCGGGATTATCCCAATGATTCAGCATGCGGTAGCGGACTTTGGGTGTGCTTTTCACATTCACGCCGCTTAGCGACTGCCCGGTCTGCATATGTCGGAGCAGTGCGAATGCGCCATACAGGATGCCCCCTTCCGTTGCGGAACGGATAACGATGTTGCCCGACACTTCCCGGATCTGATAACCTTCTTGCTGCAAGGGCATTAGGGTTGAATCGGGTCCAAGGCTGAACACGATCCCTCCCCTCCGGCCAGCTACCTTAGCCACGACCGGGACGGATTTGCCCACAAGGCCGTTGAGTGCCATTTGCAACTCCTTAGCAGCGCTGCCCGTGATCTCACTATGAACGGCGTCTGAAATAAATGAGCTGTATTTCAGGTAATGCGCCTTGCGGCTCAGATCTTTAACCGGCTCGTATTTTAACCATAGCCTGTAACCATCGTCTCCGCCGTCGACTGGTAAATGGTCAGCCAAGGATACGGAGCGCGTCAGCACGCATAGGGTAAACAGGATTAGTAATCGGAACATACGAATGTGCTTTGTCGATCTCAAAAATTCACTACCCCCTCAAAGGCCTGCTTAGGTTTGTAATGCTGGTCAAACAGCAAGGGGAAGTCTTTACGCCCCTGAACCGGGAAGTTATCCAGCCAACTCGACCGGTCCGATACGTTCCAGAAAGTGACGCCAGTTACCGTGCTTTTGTATTTGCGGAATGTATCAAAAAGCATTTGATAATGGGCGGACTGCTTCTGCATCATTTCATCGGTATAAATGGCTTTGTCAAGTTCGTTTTTCTTACGGCGCTCATGCTCTTTGGGATACACCGAAACATCCAGCTCCGTAATCTGAACGGCCAGGCCCAGACTGGCAAAGTCCTCGATCGACTTTTCGAGCTCCTGCCGGGTCGGCTCGTAGATCGACCAATGCCCCTGCAACCCGACACCGTGCACCGGAATCTTTTTCGCTTTCAGCTTTTTGAGCAGTTGGTAAATTTTCTCCCTTTTTGCTGCGCTTTCTGTGTTGTAGTCATTGTAAAACAGTTTGGCATCCGGATCGGCCGCGTGGGCATATTCGAATGCTTTTTCGATGTACTCTTCACCAATGATCTGATAAAACTTTGACGAACGATAGATACTGTTTCCCGTATCCGGCACCGCTTCGTTGACGACATCCCAGGCATAAATTTTACCCTTGTACCGGCTCACGACGTCTGTAATGTGCTGTTTTAAACGCGCCAGCAGCTCTTCTCTGGAAACCTGCTGTCCCTGGGCATCTGTAAAAAACCATCGGGGCGCCTGGCTGTGCCAGCACAAGGTGTGCCCCCTGACCAGCATATTGTTTGCCTGACCGAACGCGACGATGGCATCCGCATCGCGCCAGTCATAACGGTTTGGCTCGGGATGAATAGGCCCCATCTTCATCGCATTCTCCGGGGTGATGCTACTGAACTGCGCTTTTATAAGCTCGGACTCCGGGCCTAACAAGCTTCTGGGGGCCACCGCTACACCAATTGGGAAGTACGTTTTGTAGGCCTCTTTGAGTGTTTTTTGCGCAAAAACATCGGACGGGAGCATTGCAGCGCCGACAGCGATATAACGAATGAATGAATGCAATTTGAATAACTTCATGATATGCCTGCGATCACGGGTTAATGGTCTTAATGTTTCCGGCCTCGTCCCGGAGCAGCTCCCTTACTTTCACATTCCGCAGGTGCGTTTTGCCAGAAAGCGCTGAATCGTGATAAAACAAATACCACTTTCCATCGAATTCCACGATGGAATGGTGTGTGGTCCAGCCCTCGACGGGGTTCATAATGACGCCCTTGTAGGTAAATGGACCATACGGCGAGCTGCCTTCCGCGTAGCATAGCAAATGTGTATCACCTGTCGAATACGAGAAATAATATTTCCCATTGTATTTGTGCATCCAGGCACCCTCGAAGAACCTGCGATCGTTATCGGCGGCCAGCAGCGGCTTGCCGTTGGTATCTAGGATCTGCACGTCGCGGAGCGGCTCGGCGAAGGATAACATATCACCGCTCATCAACGCCACTTTCGCGCTGAGTGCCGACTCGTTCTCATGGCCTTTGCCAAGATCGGTCATCAATGTTTTGTCATATGTGCCGCTATGCCACCGCTGCAACTGCCCACCCCAGATTCCGCCCAGGTACATGTAGCTTTTGCCGTCAGCGTCGGTGAATACCGCCGGATCAATGCTGTAACTCCCTGCAATAGGCTCGGGCTGCGCCTTGAAGGGCCCGGAAGGGGATTTACTGGTGGCTACGCCGATCCGGAATATACCCTGTTTGTCTTTCGCAGGGAAATACAGGTAATAGGTCCCGTTTTTGAATGCGGCGTCCGGCGCCCACATCTGCTTATCGGCCCAGGGCACATCCTTCACATCCAGTACACGGCCGTGGTCCGTCACCTTTCCCCCGATTTTGTCCATCGAATACACGTGGTAGTCGCGCATCTGGAAATGCCCGCCCTCATCATCCTGCGCGACGTGCGCCTCGACGTCATGGGAGGGATAAATGTATATTTTACCATTAAAAACGTGTGCAGACGGATCGGCGGTGTACAAATCAGTCACGAGAGGCTGGATTTTCACCGCATCATTCTGCGCATAAAGGCTGCCGGTTCCGGCAGCGAAGGCAATCAAAAGTTTGTTGAAAGAAATCATATACAATTTTTGCAATTACTTAAAAACATAAACCTGCCTGACGAGATACAAACCCGGATGTAAGCGCATGGCAGGCCACTTGCTTACATCCGAATCTGCTGATTGTTAACTGACCAAAATTTCAGTTTGACCAGATGTTTACTGCTTACAAATAGCCCGGATTCTGATAAGCCGCTTTCTGCTCGGCAGTAATGTCCAGGTTATCAAGCTGTCCCTGCGGGATCGGCCGGAGAAAATGATAGTTCTCGATCGTTCTCTTAAAAGTGACCGGCGTATGGTCTCCTACTCTCGGGCCGCAGATCGTGTAGCTCGCTCCCAGCTCTTTCCAGGTTTGCGTACGAACCAGGTCATACCAGCGGTATCCTTCGCCATAGTATTCGCGGGAGCGTTCCGCCAGAATATAATTAATGGTGATGGCGGCAGGCGTCGCGGCGATCATGGCCGCGCTGTTATCGGCAATTTTCTCGACATTACCCTGGTTGTTCCAGCGCCATTTGCCAGCACGTGCGCGAATCACGTTGATCAGGTCACGGGCCGTCTTCCCGCCCTGCGTAGAAGCGCCTTTAACGGCCGCCTCGGCAGCGATGAAATACAGCTCAGAGAATTTGGCGATGTTGAACGGACGCGTATTGGCCGCATTGGGCTGGCCCAGGCCCGTTCCATTATCGGTTCGATAAGTGCCTAATTTCCATAAACCCGGATAAACAAGCCTGCTGATCGCACTCGGCGCAACCACGTAGTCAGCCCTGCCCGGCATTACGCCAAGGCCCATTCCGCTCTTGTAAACGGTGTTGGAATAATCAATCGCCTGAGCGGGGTCCTCATTCAGGAACGTGAGAATGGCTTCGCCCGGCCGTACCTGCAGGTTGTTTGCATTGTACAAAAACTCATTGGTCACGCCTGCCTTCGGCCAGTTGCCGCGGTAGGCAGTCGTAAATGTGCCGTCGTAACGGGAATCGTTGGTTTTGTCGGCGAATGTATGCTTGAAAACTTCGTGCGGCGGCGCCATCCTCACCCAGGGACGTCCCAGGGCCTGGGCAGCCTCGCGCTGAACCGAGTTAACCGTGGTCGGGGCGCTCCAGTTGGTCTTTGAACTGGTAATACTGGTGTAGTTCCATGTCAGCATCCACACTGCAAAGTTGTCCGCATCACCGCCATTGGCATAAGTCAGGCTCGAACCGTTGTAAAGCTCGCTGGTTTCGGTGTGATCCGCATAGAGCAGCATTTCGCTGTTCCGGTCATTGGAGCCCAGGTTCACATCGTAATAGGTATCCTGCAATTTAAACGGACCCGGATCATCGATTGCTTCTACGGCAAGATCGTAAGCCTTTTGAAAGTACCACTGGGCATTGTGGCCGTCAGGGTCGGTGCGGGCGGTTTCCGGATAAGTGGGAATGTTCCCGGGGTTTTCAAGCCACCATCCGTAGGTCAGGTAAGCTTTCGCCAGGTATAGCCGGGCCAGCGTCTTGGTCACGCCTCCCTTTACCCGCCCTGTGGCAGGAAGGTCACTGACCGCCTTGGCGAGATCGGGGAAAATGGCTCTGGTGTACACTTCCGGCACTGTGTTCCGCACGGATGTCCTCAGGGTAGAAATATTGAACGCCAGCTCTCCCGAGCCCAGATCGAGCGGCACGCCGCCAAATGCCTGCACCAGCAAAAAGTAGTCGAATGCCCGGAAGAAACGTGCCTCCGCAATCAGCGCCGGAGAAATCCCCACGGCGGTGGCATTCTCGATTACGCCATTGGCTGTGTTGATGTTGGGAAAAGCATTGTACCAGACGTTGCTCGCGTCACTGTTGGTAGGCATGATCAGGCCCCCGCCCGACAGGTCATGGATCTGAAATCCGCTGCCGCCGCCGCTTGCTCCCCAGGTCGCTTCATCCGTTCCGGTCATGCAGGAGTTGTAATAATAGGCATTGCCGAAGATCCATCTCAGGTGCGCATACATACCTGTGAGGCCGCCATAAACTCCCTTTTCAGTTTTAAAATAATCCGGTGTATAAATAGCCCGCGGTTTTTCCTCTAAAATATCTGTACACCCTACCGAAAGAAGCATCAGCAGCACCAGGCTGCGAAGGCTTAAATATTGAATGTGTTTCATCATTACGCTGTTTAAAAGGTCAGATTAACGCCCAGCAGATAGTTCCGGGTTGAAGGGGTATTCGTGCCGATCGTGAGTATACGTCGTAGCGCACCCGACAGTGGAACTGCCGCATTCTCATTTCCGTAGGAGTTTGTTTCCGGGTCCATTCCCGATTCCCGGTGGTAAGGAGAGAACATTACAAAGGGATTTTGAGCCGTGAAATAAACCCGTAGTCTGGTAATCCCCAGCTTTTCAAGCTGCCTCGAATCCAGATTATAGCCCAGCGTCATTGTCCTGATTTTCAGGTATGAGGCATCGAAATAGCCCAGCGTGCTGCCGTATTTGGGGTTATCGCCACCGATACCGCCCGGTGCAGGATATTTCGCAGATGTATTTTCCGGCGTCCAGTAATCGACTTTGACATTGTTGCCTGAGCGTGCATTCAGGTTGTTCAGATACCCTCCCGAACCGTACAGCGTGCTATTGAGCAAGCCCCCGCTTTTGAATGCACCCACAATACCCAGATCGAACCCTTTATAAGCGACATGCGTATTGAATCCGCCCTGAAAATCAGGCTGCATGCTGATAATCTGTCTGTCGCTGGCATTGATCGCCCGTGTTGGCGCTCCGTCCGCATTGTAGTCCCCGGTGTATTTGACCCGGATCATGCCCGCATTGCCGCCCGGTTCGTAAATATCCCGGTACTGGTCATCGGCCTGCCAGAGCCCTACTTTTTCATAGTCAAAGATCGAATTGATGGGATGGCCGACAAACCACCAGTTGCCTTCGTCACGCTGCTGACCGGATGCCAGTGAAACCAGCTTGTTGCGGTTGCCGTAGATGTTAAACCCGATGTCCCAGGACCAGCCATTGACGTTTTCCAGGATTGTTCCATTCAGGTTTAGCTCAATGCCCTTGTTCTCGGTCTGCCCGATGTTGGCGGTATAACCTCCTACCCCCGAGGTCGGCGGGAGTCCTACGCCCAGCAGCACATTTTTGGTTTGCTGCTCGTAGTATTCCACCGTACCCGACAACCGGTTGTTGAAGAGCTTGAAATCAACCCCGAAATTGACTGTATTGGAAAACTCCCATCCCAGACGCGGGTTCGGTGCGTTGGACACATAGAATCCCGTCGAATAAGTATCATCGCCGAAATTATAGGGCCTTGTCGCCAGCAGCCCCAGCGTCTCATACGGATTCACCGCCTGGTTGGAAGTTTGCCCATACCCGGCCCTCAGTTTCAGAAGATTTACCCGGGTAACACCGCTCATAAAGTTTTCTTTCGAGATGTTCCAGCCCGCGGACACGGCAGGATAGGCATTCCACTGGTAACCCGATGCAAGTCGTGAGGAGCCGTCTGCCCGGTAAGTGACGCTGAGCATGTATCGGTCGTCATAGGAGTACATCACCCGGCCCATATAGGAAAGCAGCCCCCATTGATTGTAACCCTGGTTGGCGGGATTCACCGTAATAATGCCGTCGGCACGTCCGAGGTTATAGAACTGAAATGCATCCGAGGGAATATCACGGGCACCGACCGAGGAGTTGCTGGACGTATTCTGCTGGGCGGAATAGAGCGCAACCGCATTGATAATATGCTTCTTGAAGGTCTTGTCGTAGCTCAAAAGGTTTTCAATGGCCCAGTTGGTGGTAAGTGAATTGTTGATACCCGCCGTTGAAACGTTTTGGACATTGCCGCTGAATACCCCCTGCCCGGTGTAATTCCCGCCGCTGCTTTGCCGGAAATTAAGACCCAGGTTAGCCCGGTATTTAAGCCCGGTTACCCCGGGAACCCTGATTTCCGCAAACACGGTGTTATAAGATCCGTATGCCTTCGTCTGATCCACATAGGCATCGCCCAGGCTGTTGAACCGCTGCCGGGAAGGAACCCATTGCGGCCCGGAAGTCTGCTCCTGAACGATGGTTTTCATGCTTCCGTCGGCATTGTAAGGATTGGTGATCGGCGTTCGGGCCAAAGCCATTCCTACTGCCGGCACGCCGTTTCCGTTGTTGATCGTAAAGTTCGAGTTGGTCGACAATCCGACTTTAAAGTATTTGTTGATATCCTGGTCCACAGACCCTTGCAGCGAATAACGGGTAAAGTTCTGCAAAGGCACCACCGCATTCTCCTTGTAATATCCCAGCCCGAACGAATAGCTGCCCTTCTCCGTACCCGCTGAAACACTCAGATCATGGCTTGTCATCATCCCGTTCCGGTAAATCATATCCTGCCAATCCGTATTGACATCGTTGGACTCGTCGATCGTATTCTGGAATTTCTGAATGCTGGCCGCGCGAAGTGCCGCAAACTCGGGCCCGTTCATCATGGGATATTTGGCAAAAACGGTAGTCACCCCATGAAAGCCATTATAGCTGAACTGTGCCTTCTGCCCGCGCTTTCCGGTGTTGGTCGTGATCAGAATCACCCCATTGGCACCCCTTGAACCATAAATAGCCGTTGCCGAAGCGTCTTTGAGAATGTCCAGGCTTTTGATGCTGTTCGGGTTGATGTCGGTCAGCGAGCCGGCGAATGGTATCCCGTCGAGCACGATCAGCGGGTTATTATCCGCCCTCAGTGAACGTTGGCCCCTGATCAGGATCTGCATGGCCGAGCCTGGTTTCGACGATGTTTGGGAAATTTCAACACCCACTACCCGGCCTTGCAACGCCTGCGAGAGGTTCGAAGAGGGAACTTGCCGCATAATGTCACCCGAGACCGAAACCACAGACCCCGTCACTGCTTCCTGGCGCTGGGTCCCGTAGCCCACCACTACTACTTCCTCCAAAACCTTGTTATCGGTTTTAAGCAGGACGTCTATCACCTTCTGGGTGCCAACCGGGATTTCCTGGGAAACATACCCCACCAGGGAGATGACTAAAACGGCATTTGCTCCGTCGGCCACACGCAGTTTGAAATTACCGTCCGCGTCGGTGATTGTACCAGTGGTGGTAGATTTAACCAGCACACTGGCGCCGGGTAATCCTTCGCCGTCCTCGCCGGTAACTTTACCGGTAATCTCCACTTCGGCCACCGGCGCAGCCCGGTGCCTGCTGTTGTAGTCGGCGATCGGCGCGCGTCCGGCAATGGCATCATGCGGTGCTGCTGCCAGCAACAATACCGGCAGGCCACAAATGCCCGCGATCCTGGCCAGCGCATTACGGTTTAATAAACAGTCATGCATAATTGATGTTTGATTAAAAGTTCTGAATAGATTGGATCGTTTATCCTGAGGTGTCAAATTGACAATAATAATTTTAAGCACAGTCTGACCTTGAAGCGCCAAACCCTTTCATCACTTTTTCCAGATATTGTTTGATTTATTTCTGACAAAATTAGCACAAGCGTCACCTCGGCTGTGAGCACATTTGTGCATATTAAAGCGACTATTGTTCAAATGAGCCCGAAAACTGACCGATTTGGAGAGAAACTTGCATTTTTAGGATTTAATTTTCGTTTTTTGACCCATCCAAAGCCGCTACGGCAGTACCATGTCTCCCACCATGCGATTAAAGCTGATTGCCACCATCATTTTTGTCCTGTTCTTTGCTTTCTTGGGGCGACTGACTTGCGTGGTTATGGCGCAGGCGCCCGAGCCCAAATTCACCTCGCTTACATCGATGGACGGGCTGTCTTCCAACACGGTGACGGCAATTCTGAAAGACCGATACGGGTTGATGTGGTTCGCCACGGATGATGGCTTGAACAGGTTTGACGGTACAGACGTGCTAACCTACCGTCACATGAAAAACGAAATGTCCTCGCTGAGGTCAAGCGACATCTCTTCGCTTCATCAGGATCGGCAGGGCCGCATGTGGGTGGGAACGGTGGAAGGAGGCCTGCATCTGTACAACAGGCGCAAGGACCGCTTTGTGAGCGTGTCGTCACCACATAGCGTCACCAGTATCGCAAGCGACGCTTCCGGCAAGCTCTGGGTAGGCACCACGGGCGGGCTGGTTACCGTAAATCCGGAGACGCTTCAGATGAGTACTTTTTCATCCGCTCCCGAAATACCTGACCAGATTTCCAAAGGGCTTATTCTGAGTGTCACAGTCGATCACAGGAAGATCGTATGGATTGGCACCGATAAAGGCCTGTTCAGCATTAATCCAAACGATCCTACTTCGGAACACATCAATTACCTTCAATCGCTTCCCGACGAGGCGGGCGCACGGTCCGTGAAGTCAGTCATCGAGGATCATGACGGAAATATCTGGATCGGCACATTCAGCGGTCTTTACAAGCTCGACTCCAATGGTCGGATCTTGCAAAGCCACCATTATGAGGCGGGCAATCACAGCTCACTGAGCAGCAATATGGTCTTCGCCATTGCTGCTGAAAACGGCCGCCGCCTCTGGATCTGCACGGATTCCGGCCTGAATATCCTGGACGTGCCCACAGGCAAATTTACCCGCTACGAACCCGACACGCGAACGCAGTTCAGCCTCAGTAACAAATCCGTGCGCAGCATTCTGATTGACGACGAAGGAATCTGCTGGCTGGGGACCTACAAGGGGGGCGTCAACAAATACGACAAGAACCTGCCCATCTTCGGGTTAAAAAGGGCGGATGTAAACGATCCATACGGACTGAGCGCCCCCTTTGTAACATCATTTGCCGAAAGCAGCTCCGGAAAGCTTTTTGTAGGAACCGATGGCGGAGGCGTGAGCCTTTACAACAGAGAAACCAATCTGTTCAAGCGCTTCGCGATTAGTCCAAAAACCCGCAAAGCGGCCTCAGGGCTTGCTATTCTGTCGATGGAGCTGGCCTCAGAAACAGCGCTCTGGATAGGGACTTTTCAGGACGGCCTATTCCGGCTAAATCCCAAGACGGGCGCATACACGCAGTTCACCAGTGGCAAAGACTCTGCCTCGCTCAGCAACAACGACATTTTTGTCGTAAGAAAAGACCGGACAGGGAAGATATGGATTGGTTCGAATGGCGGCGGACTGCACCAATTCGATCCTGCTACCCAAAAATTCAAAAGGTTTTATCGTCCCGGCGTGCCCATGGCCGACAGGGTTATCCCGCTGAATGCATACATCCGGGACATTATCCAGGACCGGGAAGGGTTGCTCTGGATCGGTTCGCACGGGACAGGCATTGCCGTGTTTGATCCGGTAAGCCAGACCTCCCGGCTGCTCAACAAACAGAACAGTAATTTGCCGAGCAACATTGTGTATTCCATTTTGGAAGACCGGCAGGGCAACATCTGGGTGGGCACATCCGGTGAGGGACTGGCGCTCTATAATCCCCGGTCCAAAAGGTTTACCACCTTTTCAGCAAAGGAAGGGCTGGCCAGTAACATCGTCAACAAGGTTTTGGAGGATGCTCAGGGACGCATTTGGGTAAGTACCAATCAGGGAATCAGCTATTTTGATCCAAACAGCAGGAAATTCACGAATTATACGACCTATAATGGAATACAAAACAAGACATTCGTGTTGGGTTCGGGATTGAGGACCAAAGACAACACGCTTTTCTTCGGCGGAATCGATGGATTCAACTACATCGACACACGAAGCCTGCCCTCCACCAAGAAAGGGGCTCCCATTATACTCAAAGATCTCCGAATTGGGAACCACAACGTTACGTCGGCGGACTCCAATTTCATTGATGCGGACATTTCGGTGGCCACAGCGATACGGCTCAATTACAAGCAGAATTTCTCTATCGGCTTTGCCGCCCTGGATTATACCAACCCCCGACAAATCCAGTACCGCCACCGGATGAAGGGCATGCAGTCCGAATGGAACCACACCGGCACCAATAACGTGGCCAGCTACACCAATCTCAGCCCTGGCGACTATGTTTTTCAGGTACAGGCCAGCACCGACGGTGTCAACTGGAACGGGCATACCACCTCCGTGGCTGTTGTAGTGGAACCGCCTTTTTACCTGACCATCTACGCCTATCTGCTGTATATCCTAACCCCTTTTGTGATCGTACTCATCATGCGGCGCAGGGGAATCAAGAAGCTCAAACGGGAATTCCAGCGGCAGCAGCGCGAGGCCGAAGAACAGCAGGCACGCGAGCTTGATAAGCTGAAAATCAAATTCCTTACCAATCTGAGCCACGAGTTCAGAACACCGATAGCGCTCATTCTGGCCCCGATTGACAGTGTGCTTACCAAAACACGGGAAACTGAGCTGCATGCGCCGGTTGTGGCCATTAAACGAAATGCCAAAAGGCTGCTGAACCTGGTAGATCATCTGCTGGACTTCAAAAACATGCAACAACAGGAACTGAGTCTGGAGCTCGCCAGAAAGGACATCGTTTCCTTCATTGAAGATACTTGCGGTCAATTCAGCGATCTGTTCGTGCGTAAAGGCATTAATTTCAGCGTCCAAAGCTCGATAGCGCATCTCTTCATGGATTTCGACGCCAATAAGCTCGAAAGAATATTGTTCAACCTGCTGTCAAATGCTTCCAAATTCACACAGGGCGGTGGACAGGTAAGTCTCACCATTGATCAGCATCATAGCCCGGCGGGCGATTCCTGGCTGGAAATTGCCATCACCGATACCGGGATCGGGATTTCAGAAGACAAACACGAAAAAATCTTCGAGCGCTTTTTTCAAGACGATTCAACGCACTCTGTACTCAATCAGGGAAGCGGCATCGGCCTTTCCATCGTCCGGGAATTTGTTCAGCTGCACAAGGGGTATATCTCCGTCGAGAGCCGGCCGGGGCTGGGCAGTACTTTTCGTGTCCAGCTGCCGATCCATGCCGGATGCGAAGTCGTTCCCGCGCATGAGCTGCCCGAGGGACCGGAACAGCAGCAAGGCCCGATATCCGCGCCGGTCGGGAGGCTGGAAAAGGTGCCTGCGGACGAGCCTTCCAACGTGCTGATCATCGAAGACAATGACGAATTCAGACAATATCTGAAAGAGAATCTGATGCAGTATTACCGTGTAACCGAAGCCTGCAACGGCAAGGAGGGCTGGCAGAAGACGCTTAGCCACCATCCCGAGCTGATTGTCAGCGATGTGGCAATGCCCGAGATGGACGGCATTGCATTGAGCGAGAAAATCAAGGCAGATAAGCGCACGAAACACATTCCGATCATTCTGCTGACTGCCTCAACCGGCGAGCAACAGCAACTCGAAGGGCTCAACTCGGGCGCCAATGATTATCTCACCAAACCTTTCAACTTTGACATTCTTAATGCAAAGATCAACAATCTCATTCTGCTCAATAGGCTCTTGAAAGGGGTGTATTCGCGCCATATTAAAATTTCAGGTCAGGACCCTCAAATTCAATCCGGTCAGGAAAAACTGTTGAAAGATATGCTGGACTACATTGAGGATAATCTGCTTACCTCCCAGCTTAGCGTGGAAAACCTGAGCAAACACGTCGGCATGAGCAGGGGAAGTTTATATAGCAAAGTGCTGGAAATGAGCGGCCAGACCCCTATCGAATTCATTCGTTCCATTAAACTGGAAAAAGCAGCCGTGCTGCTCGAAAACAGCGACCTGAGCGTTTCACAAATCTCCTACATGACCGGTTTTACCGCCCCTAATTATTTCGCCAAGTCATTTAAGGCAAAATTCAGCATGCTCCCGACCGAGTACCGGGCCCGCAGAAACAAACGGCCAGTCCACAACAATGCTTTCGAGGCCGATTGATCGGGCGTTGGTAGCACTTACGCGAGTGCTTTTTCCAATGGCAAGATTACTGAAACGACCGTTCCACTTCCCACTGAGGAATCGATGGTGATCTGCCCAAAATGATTTCTGACAATCTTCCGGCACAGACTCAGCCCGGAACCGACGCCTTCCACAAAGATCTCGGTCGGCAACTGAGAAAAAATATCAAAAATCTGTTCGAGCTGCGATTCTTCAATCCCGATCCCGTTATCTGAAATTCTGATCTCAACATATTCCTTATTGGCAGACAACTGCGGGCCGGCGCCGTCAGCAATATGTTTTCCCGAGGTGACCGAAATCTTAAGCGGCGTGCCTGGACGCGAGAATTTTATTGCATTATCAAAAAGATGATAAAACAGTTGTGCAATTTGATCCGGGTAAACCTGTATCACTGGCATATTGCCGACCAGCACATCGGCTGTCTTTGCATCCAGTTGGTCCTGCATTTTAATTTGAACCACGTCGATAATTTCGCTCAGATCCGTTTGCTGCAAAGCCTGACCGCCTGCATTCAAATTAGAAAAATCTGTAAGGTCTTTGATCAAAAGCGAAAACCGGTCTGCACCACGCTTAATGCGCAATGCCAATAGCTCGGCTTTATCGAGTTGATTCTCAGATATTGCATTTATCAGCATACCAGTAAATACGCTCAGCTTGCGCAGCGGCTCCTGAAGGGTATGACTTGTTATATGCTGGTACTGCCGGTTTTCATCACGTGAGTTGATCAGTTGGCGGTTTAGCTCGCGGTTGATCTCGCTGCTGTTACTTAGCAAATCACTTTGCTCAAGATGAAATGCGATTAGATCGGTAAAAGCGGCAAACATTTTGACGATACCCGATTTTTGGAGCTGTCGCGGCTCCGGATCGATCGCGCACAGCGTGCCAAAAAACATACCCGATTTGAGTATGATAGGAAAAGAAATGTAGCTCTGAAAACCATACATGAGCGGTGTATGATGGTTGCAAAACTGCGGACTTTCCCGCACATGATCGATGATGACAGGCTGATGGGAATCCCGGATTTCATCACAAATGGTGGTTCTGATTTCCAGCTCACTTCCCGGCACCAGGCCAAACCGGATATCGTCACGGACGCTGCATGTAATCCATCTTGTTTCGGTAACCCTGGCAACAGCAGCAAATCCCATTCCGGTCGTTTCGCAAATCACATCAAGTAGATTGGGGATCACCGCAATACTTCTTACCCTTTCAATATCCCGCTGAATTTCTTCCTCCGAATACATACTTTGTGTTAATGTCTTGCCGACAAGGTACTAACAAATCCGCCAATTATCGGAACTGTTACTGTTACGATTGGATGATTTTGGATCAATTGCAGCAATTAGTTTACCTACGCCGTCAGGTTTGCCGGTGGGAAAACATCTTCGTACATTTCATGGAATTATCCCGCCGATCAGGTAGCGAGCAGGCTATTACGTCCTATGGCCTTATTCAGAGGGCAAAAACCGGTTGTCGCACGGGTGAGCAGGAATCCGCTTACTGCCGTCAACCCTTTCCCCAGCAGCGTATTCTTTTTCTGTACCGCATAAGCCCCAAGCGCCACAGCCGCAATTCCGGAAATAATCCGCTCGGTTGTCCCTACGTTTTGATTGTTTGCCACAACTTCCACGGCCTGTTCGGCCCCCTCTTTGATTTTGTCTGTCGCGTTTTGCATAATATTTGGTTGTAAAAAGTTCTTCGCCAGGCGCAACAATAATCATACCATGCCTTTTCCGGGAAGATATCTCAATATTGTATACATTCCAGAAAGATGGCTGTAAGTGAAGCGCGGTAAGCTTCGGCGTCGTTAAATCTGGGAAACGCTCATCAGCACAGCGTCGAACTTGCATTACAACCATCAGTTGCCGGAATACATCTCATACAAAGTATATTAATGACATTGCTATCTGAAATTCATTCAGTTATTCCAAAGCCTTTAGATATGTGGTTCAGTAAAAAAATAGCATCAGTCGGGGCGGTTCTCGCTTTGCTCGGTTGCAACAAAGACAATGCCGGCCCGGTGTCGGAAATTCAATGCATTCCGGCCGTGTACCTGACCGATTATTGCCCGACAAAAAAGGAAACGCATCTGGTCCGACTGCTGAAACCGACGCCGTACGCAACAAAAATGGAAAGCAGCAGCCCCGGGAACGAAGTTTATGTGGCAGCAGTGATTAATCTTCCGCAATCACTGATAAAACGGGATACGATCTTTCAATTGCAGTTTCATTATGACCCTCAGGCAGAGCTGGACAACAAGGCGGTTGGCCCTTGCAACGCTAATATTGCGCCAGCGAAAATGGTCGTTTACGACGGTGTAAGTGAGGCTGTTTGCCCCTGACGGGTTGACAAAGCAAGAGGCCGTCTCAAAAATTGATTTGAGACGGCCTCTTGCTTTTTAAGACTATTCTCCTTCCCGCTTCACCGGTATGGCGGGACTCGCTTCGGGCTTTGCCTCCGAGGCTGGTTTGTACAACCCGCCGGGCAGGGAATTGGTCCGGAGCTGTTTGCCATAACCGCCGGTGGCTGCCGGCTTGGGCAGTGTGTCTTTTTTGACGACTACATCTTTGCTGAATAGCAACCCGGGCGCTGTGCCGTTTTTCAATTGTTTGCCAATCGACTCGTCTGTTTTGAAACGGGACTGGGCGGTAGCCATGACGCCGGTGAGGGCGGTCAGGGCAATGATGAGGATGTATTTCATAATGTTGGATAGCTGGTTATTTGACATTGACAAACACGTTGATCTTGCCGGTCCCTTCGCCGTCGAAGTTCTGCAATGCTTTGCCGAGTGATTGTCCGGGCTGGATTTTGGCCGGATCGGCCTTCATGGCTACGCCGGGGATCGAGGAAGTTACCAGCAGGTCGCCGCGCTGAATCGCCCCTCCTTCGCCGCACACTTTGGTAGGAATTACACCCACGACACCCATGGGTACCGTTCCGGCGAGCTCGCTTTCGACGTGCTGCTCGGTGAGGAGCACGCCCGGCTTGGTCGCGTACACGCCGAGCACGAGCGATGAATAAGCGCCAGCGCTTTTTTCGATTGTGCGGTCTTTGGAGGTAGCAATGCTCAGCACATCGCCCGGCTCATATTGGGACACCGCGTCCACGACCTCGAATGCTTCCGCGATGTCGGCACCGCCGGTCACCGCGCCATCGTTGAAAAAGCCTCTTCCCGATTTGTTGATGCGCGCCACCGTCGATCCGGCACTTTGGAATATGGCCAGGTTGCCGCTCGCCCCGGTATGGTTTATCTGAAGGTTGCTCCCGGTCCCGTTCGTGCTGATCAGCACCGTGGGTTGGCCATTGGATGAATTGAAATTTGAAAACCGCCCGGCTTTGCCTGTCCCGAAATTGGGTATCCAGCCATACATCGCGTTGCCGGAGCCGTCGCAGGTCGCTTCCACGCCATCGCCCGTACCACCCGCGTTCGCGATAACGCCATTTCCGGTACCGTCCGCCAATGCCACTACGGCATGGCCGTTGCCTGCGGGATTACTCGAATGAAACAAACCGGCATAGCCGCCCGTGCCTGACGATATCCCGTATACCCCGGCCGTTCCGAAGTTGGCGAACCTCGAATTGACTTCTCCTTTTACGGCTGCCGAAGTACCCGTAGTCCTTTCCACCTTAAAGTTACCGGCAATGCCGTCCCCAACCGTTCTGACCAGGAGCGCCTCGGTTTGATTATCCTCGTTAAGGTTCTCAAACCGTCCCGGACGCCCGGTTGCGAAAGAAGGGACCCAAGCGTACAATGCATTGCCGCCTCCATCGACGTTCGTTTCGACGCCATCACCGTCTTTGCTTGCATTGGCGGTGATGGCGTTGCCGTTACCATCGTTAATAGCCACGAGCGCAGCGCCGTTGCCCGACGTATTGGCTGCATGAAAAAGGCCGGCGAACCCTCCCGTACCGGAGGATTTACCAAAAATGCCCGCCGCACCAAAGTTGCCGAAGATCGTATTCACCTCGCCCCTTACGGCAGCGCCCACGCTGTTGCTATTGTTTATGCTGAACGACGCAGCATTTCCCAGGGTATTATCCGGGATGTTGCCGTTCCCTGTGGTTTCTACATGCAGCGTGTTAGCGTCGATATTGTTGGAATTGGTATTCTGAAACCGGCCAGCGGGGCCTGTGCCGGCCGATATTCCTTCCAGCGCGGGACCTGCACCCTGGTTGGTAGCTGAAAACGCTGCGGCCGCATTGTTGGTTGTGCCGGCATAGGGCAATGCCAACGGCGCATTGTCCGTCCAGCCGGTGCCGCTTTTGAAATACCAGAAACTCTTGGTATCGGTGTCGTACACCAGCAGGCCATCCGCCGGGCTGGCGATGCCGGTGCGCTGGGAAGAGCTGAGGCGGGGAATGAGCACGCCTTTGGCGCCCGACTGCACTTCGAGCTGCGCGCTGGCGTCGGGCGTAGTGGTGCCGATGCCTACCTGGGCGCTGGCGGTGAATGCGACTGAGCCGAGCAGGGTGGTCAGTAATGCGGCATTGGGAAGATAGAATCTCTTCATGGTCATCTTGATTAATGCTTTTTTGAACAAGGATTAGGGAAACCTGTGACGTCCCTACGCATGATAGCATAGACCTGCGTAGTAATTCGGAAAGTTACTGGCGTCATTTGTAACCGACTGTACTTACAATGACTACCCTTTTGTCGAATTTCAGTTACATAATAATTTTTGTAAAAAATGGGTGACTGACAGCACGTGTCAACAGCATTATTCCAAATAGTGATTCACCTAACCCGGTACAAAAGACTCTTCAAAACGCTATTTTCGTAAATCGCATTAAAAGGAGCTTATCATGACGATGATCAAATTCAGAGCAGCTACGATCGAGGATCTGGATCTTTTACGGCACTGGGATGAACAACCCCATACCGTCGCCTCAGATCCGAACGATGACTGGGGATGGGAAACGGAACTTTTGCGGTCGCCCGAATGGCGCGAGCAGCTTATTGCCGAACTGGATGGCAGACCGGTTGGCTTTGTACAAATCATTGATCCTCTGCTGGAAGATAGCCACTACTGGGGCGAAGTTCCGGCGAATCTCCGCGCAATCGACATCTGGATTGGAGAAGCTGATGACCTCGGAAAAGGTTATGGCGCTGAAATGATGCGGTTGGCCATCGTTCGCTGTTTTTCGTCGCCCGACGTCTCCGCCATCGTGATCGATCCGCTCGACTCCAATGTGAGAGCGAGGAAGTTTTATGAAAGGCTAGGATTTTCTTTTGTCGAGAACCGCACGTTCGGCGAAGATTTCTGTGCGGTTTATTCGCTCGACCGGGGTGCCTGGGAGAGAAACCAGATTTGACCTTCCTGAAAAGCCGCTCGCCCGACAACTGCTTAAAAGGTAATTTTTTAGATAGAATTGTTTGTCCGTATGCTCAATGAAAAGCGCTTATGGGACAACGGTGTTCATTTCTTCAAGGGGCGGAAAACATCTTGCATATATTTTTGTTACGTTTGCTACCCACCTACGACCCCGACCATGGACGTTCGAAGTCATCGTTTGGGTACCTGAAATAGTGCAGCTATGATCGAAGTTG